>JANYCF010000117.1 GCA_025360455.1 Opitutaceae bacterium
GGCGGGAGCGGACCGGGTGGAAGGAACGCTTTTCGGCAATGGCGAACGCACCGGCAATCTCGATCTCGTGACCGTTGCGCTCAATCTCTACACGCAAGGTGTTCATCCGGGTCTGGATTTCAGCGACATCAACCAAATCCGGGAAACCTATGAGCGCTGCACGCGTCTGGAAGTACACCCGCGACATCCTTACGTGGGCGAGTTGGTGTTCACGGCTTTCAGCGGTTCGCATCAAGATGCGATCAAGAAATCATTGCCTCACCAAAAACCAGATCGTCCTTGGGATGTGCTCTATATTTCGATCGATCCAGCTGACATTGGCCGCAGCTATAAAGCCATCATTCGCATCAATTCCCAATCGGGCAAAGGCGGCGTCGCTTACGTGCTCGAAAATGAATTCGGATATCAACTGCCCAAGTTGATGCACCGCGAAATCGGCCGGATCATCAATGATCTCGCCGACGTCAAAGGCACGGAAATGCAGTCCGCAGAGATTCATGAAGCCTTTGTGCGCGAGTATCTGAATCCCCGTGAGCCGCTGCGCTTGGAGCATTGCCAAAGTTCGGAATGCGACGGTCTCGTGAGCTGCGAAGCCAAGATCATCTTTCGTGCCCAACCATTGCGGATCACCGGGCAGGGCAACGGCCCCATCGATGCTTTCAGCCGGGCGTTGACCGGTGCCGGCATACCGGCGTTTGAGCTGCTCAGTTATTCCGAGCATTCGCTCGGACGTGGCGCCGATACCTCCGCCATTTCCTATATCCAGATCAAGGATAGTCGTGGTCGGACGTTTTTTGGCGCGGGGACCAATACCAGCATCGAACTGGCTTCGCTCAAAGCGCTCGTGAGCGCAATCAACCGTGCGCTCAATTAATCCAATCGTCGCGATTTCATTCCGAATTTGGGATGGAATCGTTTCACTTTCGCATCTGTGCGGATTGTTCACGACCCCGTTGCCTGGCCAAGCTGCTGCCTATCAAAGTTGCCGTGATTTCTTCGCGCTGGCATGAAGGATGCAAAGCAGAAATCTATTAACATGATCAAACTATCCCACATCGAAAAAGTTTATCCTCTCAAAGGCGGCGTTTTCTACGCGCTGCGGAATATCAACCTCGAGTTCAAGGAGGGCGAGTTCGTCTCCATCATGGGCCCATCGGGCTCGGGGAAATCCACGCTGCTCCACATTCTGGGTATGCATGACAGCGCATGGAATGGAGAATTTCATTTGCTCGGGCAACCCGTGCACCAGCTGGATAAGAAGAAACGTTTCGAGCTCCAGAAAAAGCACATCGGGTTTGTTTTCCAAAGCTATCACCTGCTCGATGATCTCACGGTGTATGAGAACTTGGAAATTCCGCTTTCCTACCGCGACATGCCGAAGAAGGAACGCGAGAGCGTGGTGTGCGACGTCCTTGATCGCTTCGCCATCGTCGGAAAAAAAGATCTCTATCCCAATCAGCTTTCCGGCGGACAACAGCAGCTGGTCGGCGTGGCCCGTGCTTTGATTGCGAAGCCGTCGCTCCTCCTGGCGGACGAGCCCACGGGGAATCTCCATTCCGACCAAGGCCGGGAGATCATGAAGCTTTTCAAACAGCTCAACGAGCAAGGTACGACGATCATTCAGGTCACGCACTCCGAGGAAAACGCGACCTACGGCACGCGAACAGTGCGGCTGGCTGACGGGTTGGTGTTGAGCAAGTGAGAGCCTATCGGGATACGGCTTTCATCAGGTAGGGCGAACCGGTCTCGGTGAACCGCGGCTCGGCAGGGACGGCCTCGCCCTCCCTGCGATACGCTTGCGGCGCTTGGCGAACGAGTCGCGAGCAAGCTCGCTCCCACAAAATACATCAGACGGGCTTGGTCTGGAATACCTCGGTGCGTGTGCCGGGAATCATTACTGCGGTTATCGGATGGTGTTTATCCTTCCCATTTCCGGGAAGGATTAATCCCGGAGGCGAACGAAGAGCGGTGAGTCGTTATGTTGCTGGATTGGATTAAATATTGTATTTCAGTGATTTAAATTTGTTGGCGACCATGGCACGGGGGCTGCAAAAGGAGTCTTCAGCTATGAATTTTCTGTACACTTTCCGGCGTACGTTCGCCCTTTTATTGTTACTCGGTTCGTTCGTCGCCCTTCGTGCGCAGACGCCGTCAGCCGAACCAGCCAAGGCCAAGCTTTTTGTGGAAAAGCTCACGCTCACGGATGCGATCCAGCGCGCGTTGGCCAAGAATTATGCGATCAAGCGCAGTTCTTTCGATGTGTCGATCGCGCGTGCGCGGGTGATGGAACAGCTAGGTATCTTCGATCCGAAACTTACCGGCACTTACGGCTACAGCAATAGTGTGAATCCGCACTTGATTGATGCGAGTACGCTGCCGCCGGTGCGTCCGCTGGCGAGTGAAGCGCGCAACGAAACCTATTCGCTCGGACTCGGTGGACTGCTGCCGTGGGGATTGAATTATTCAGTGAACGCCAGCTCGGCCAATGCACGAGACAGTCAGGGTCTCACCGCGCGACCTTTCGATAATTTTTCATCTTTCGCCGGCGTGACCGGTCGTCAGCCGTTGCTGCGTGACTTTGGTTTCGGCGCCACCACCGCCCAGATTCGGATCGCGATGACTGGTCGGAATACCTCGGAATGGCAGTTTCGGCAGTCGGTGATCGATAACGTCACCCGCGTTATCTTTGCCTACTATGATTTGGCTTTCGCCCAAGCTCAGCTCCGCAGCGCGCTGGGCTCGCGCGATCTCACGGCCAAGTTGGTGGACGAAAACACCAAGCGTTTTCAAGTCGGCTCGATGTCGGAATTCGATGTCACTTCCGCCCGCGCTCGTCTGGCCAGTCGGGAAGATGGAATTTTGCAGGCCAGGCAATTCATCAGCGACAGCCAAAATGCGCTCAAGGCGCTCATCAGCGATGATCGCACGACGCGACTCCTCGACTGGCAAATTGAGATTGAACTGCCTTCTATTCCGCCCGTGGCACTGGTTAATCCCTCCGCTGATTTCCTCGAAGCCCTTAAAAAGCGTCCGGATTACCAGCAGGCGCTGCTCAACGTGAAGAGCAACGGTATCAACAATCGCTATCAGCGGAATCAGCTGCTGCCGCGGGTCGATCTGGTCGGCAGTTATGGTTACAACGGTTACGATACGGATGCCAGTGTCTCGCGTCGCATGGTGCGGGATAAAGATTATCATGCTTACAGTTATGGCCTGCAAGTGACGGTGCCGATCTCGTCAACAGCGGAGCGTGGTCGCTCCCGTATTGCCAAATTTCAACTTTTACAGGCGGAAACGGACCTTCAAGGATTGGAGCAGGAGATCGTCGTACGCGTCGGCAATGCGGCCGGCCGGATTGAGACGGCTTATAAGCGCGTCGCAGCCACCCGGGCCGCCCGTGAATTGGGCCAACGCACCTTGGAGGCGGAAATCAAGCGGCTCCGGACCAGTGACGGAAATACGTTTTATGTGCTCCAACAGCAGGAAATTCTGACCGGCCTGGAGATTTCAGCGGATGCGGCGGTCAATGATTATCAGAAAGCGCTGGCCGAATATGACCGTCAACTCGGAGTTACGCTAGAAAGATTAAACCTTTCGATCGATGTGCCGAAATAAAGGACAGTGCTAGTGGGTGTGTGTTTAATATGTGTGTCCAACAGGCGGCGCCGATGACCTCGGGCCGCCTGTATGGTTTTAAAGGGCTGAGCGGAGGAGAAAAGGATCGATCCGGAAGACAGGAGAAACCACGAAACACACCAAACACACGAAATTCAGAAAGGCCGTCGGGATTTTATGGTAGCCGCGTTTGAGGGCGTAGCCCGAAAACGTGGTCAGAACGCGGGCGCGACAAACCCACGTTGTCGCTGCGCTCCAACGCGGCTACGAATACTGTCTCACGACAACTCAGACGATCTTGCCGTTCGTGTAGACGATTTTGCCACCGACGATCGTCGTCTTTACCCGACAGGTCATGATCTGGCCGGACCAGGGGGAATTGCGGGACTTGGAGAATCCTTTTGCGGCTTCATAGGTCCACGTTTCATCCGGATCAAACAGGCACACATCCGCATTGGCACCGGGTGTGAGCGTGCCGGCGGGGAGCTTTAATACTTCTGCGGCGCGGCGCGTCATGAGATCAATCAGGAACGGGAGCTTGAATTTATTCTGCCGGACCAACACATCAAGGCAGATGGGTAGGGCGGTCTCGAGTCCGAGGATGCCGTTGGGTGCGTAATCGAATTCCCGGTCTTTCTCGTCGGGTGTGTGCGGCGCGTGATCCGTGCCGATGCAATCGAGCGAGCCGTCGCGCAGGCCGGCGATGATAGCCAGCCGGTCTTTCTCCGTGCGGAGCGGCGGGTTCATTTTGAAATTCGTATCGTAGGTACTGAGCGATTCCTCGGTCAGCGCGAGGTGGTGCGGCGTCGCTTCCGCCGTGACGTTGATGCCGTCTTTTTTGGCGCGGCGCATGAGTTCAACCGAGTTGGCGGAACTGATATGCTGCATGTGAATGTGCGCGCCGGAATATTGGGAGAGAATGATATTGCGGGCGACGATGATATCCTCGGCGGCGTGCGGCCAGCCCCGCAGACCGAGGCGCGTGGAGACAACGCCTTCGTTCATGACCGCTTTTTCCGTCATCGAGTCGTCCTGACAATGATCGAGGACGGTGAGGTCGAACATCTTCGCGTATTCGACGGCGCGATGCATCAGCTCATTGGACTGGAGGCAAAGACCGTCGTCGGTGAGGGCGACCACGCCGGCATTTTTCAAGGAGCCGTGCGGAGCGAGTTGCTGGCCTTTCATCCCCACCGTGATGCAGCCGGTCGGGTAAACCCGGATCGGGGATTGAGCTGCGGCGGTGTTGATCAACTGGATGGTGCCGGCGTTATCGGCGGGCGGCACGGTATTCGGCATGCAGACGACGGTGGTGAAACCGCCGGCGGCCGCAGCGTGCGAACCGGTGAGAATGTTTTCCTTGTTGGTCTGGCCGGGTTCGCGGAAATGAACATGGATATCAACGAGGCCGGGGCAGACGACGAGGCCGCGGGCATCGAGTTTGCGCGCCTGTTTCTTTTGGGCGGCGGTGAAGTGGCCGACGAATTTGCCATCAGCGATGAAGACATCGCCGACCGCATCGCGCTTGGCCGCAGGATCAATGACGCGGCCGTTTTTTATCCAGAGAAGAGACATGGGAAAGTATTAAGTAACAGGTAGCAAGTGACAGGAGAGAAAAGGGAGATGGATCAAATAGCAGGTAATAAGATTGGGTCGTGGTTGGTTATCTTGATACTTGGTGGGTTGTAACTTGATGCTTTCACTCCACTGGCGCTGTCACGTGTTCGGGTTGGCCACCGGCGCAGAGGTAGAGTACCGCCATGCGGACAGCGATGCCGTTGGTGACTTGTTCGAGAATGACGCTGCGAGGGGAGTCGGCGAGGGCGCTGTCGATTTCGACGCCGCGATTGATGGGGCCGGGATGCATGATGATGGCATCGGGTTTGATCCATTCCGCGCGGGCCTGATTCAAACCAAACATGCTCGTGTATTCGCCGACGGACGGGAAGTGCCCGGCAGCTTGGCGCTCGTGTTGAATGCGGAGCAGCATGACCACATCGGCATCGGCGAGGGCGGTGCGCAGGTGGTGCGAGACTTTCACGTTGAGCGATTCGAACCACCGCGGTACGAGCGTGGCTGGTCCGACGATCGTCACATCAGCCCCGAGCTTGGTGAGCGCGTGGATGTTGGAACGCGCGACGCGGCTGAAGAGAATATCGCCGAGGATGACAACCTTGCGGCCTTTCAAACTGCCGAGTTTCTCCTGCATCGTGAACACATCGAGCAGCGCTTGGGTGGGATGTTCGTGGGCACCGTCACCGGCATTCACGACGGGGATGTGGAGCAGCTTGCTCAGGTAGAGAGGCGAACCGCTGGCGGAGTGGCGCAGCACGATCATATCGGCGTTGAGCGCCTGGATGTTTTGCGCGGTGTCGCGGAGGGTTTCGCCCTTGGTGGTGCTGGAGGAAGCGGCGTCGAAGGAGATGACATCCGCGCTCAGGAACTTAGCCGCCATCTCGAAGGAAATACGCGTGCGCGTGCTCGGCTCCAGGAAAAGATTGACGATGGTTTTGCCGCGGAGCGCAGGGACCTTCTTGACCTTGCGATCAAGAATGCGGCGGAAGGCACCAGTCGTGGCGAGCACTTGCTCAATCTCGCTGTGATTGAGCTCTTCGATGGTGAGGAAATGTTTTCTATGCCAGGGCACGTGGGGAGGTGAGGAGTTATTTGAAGGTTAAACGTTTGGGCGTCGCCGTCTCGATGATGATAGCATCTTTGGCCGGCTGGGTGGGATCAAGATGAACGCGGACTTTCTGCTCGTCGGTGGCCGTGATTTTCAGACCGCAGTAATCGGGAGCGAGGGGAAGGCGACGTCCCCCGCGGTCCACCAAGACGGCGAGTTCCACCGTATCCGGCCGACCATGATCGAACAGTTCGTCGAGCGCGGCTTTGACGGTGCGCCCCGAGTAGAGGACGTCATCCACGAGAATAACGGCCGCGCCATTCACGTCATGGGGAATGATCGTCGGCGAAAATTCCTTGGGAATCGGTTGGCGGCCGATATCGTCGCGATGAAAGGAGATGTCGATGGTACCCGTGCCACAGACGAGGCCTTCGGCGCGGAGCCGTTGGGCCAAGCGGTGGGCGACAATTATGCCGCCATTGGCAATGCCGAGGAGGAGCAAGCGGGCGGTTTGGTGGTGCCGGCGGATAATTCCGGCAACGACGGTGCCCAGGGCCTGTTCGACCGTTTTTGCGTCGTGTTTCGAGGGGGTTGCCACGAGCCCAAGGTTTTGAGGGGCAGGGTGGGGCGCGTCCAGCGCAAAGGCGAAAATGGGTCCCGTCAGAGGGAAGAAACTTTGCCGGCTAATGGAGGTGGTGACGGAAAATGATATGAATATGGAAGTGCTGCTGTGATTCGTCGGTTGATGCAACCAGCCAGGAACAGAAATCGAGTAGTGGATAAGGGCACTTCATTGGTCAAAGAGAGTGAACCCAGCCTCGTACTACTCGAAAGCCCAATTCACCGGAATTTTTGTAGCATGAAATACAGGTCTTGCTCATGCTACTTGGGGTTATCATTGGGTTAGTGGGCCAAATTAATGAATCTAAATACGGTACGATCTATTTTAATCGTTGGGGTAGTCTCACTGCTTATGGGCGGGGGATTTTATTTGGTCAAAACCCGCCGTGAGGCGGCAATGCGTGAGCAAGCAATTTCCACTGCCCCGGTGTCCGTTCCTACTCTGCGCAGTTTGGCTGGCAACCCATCCAGTAATGTCCCGGTTCTCAATACCCCATCCGGTTCGACGGCTCCGTTGGTCTCTGCGCCGGTCAAGCGGCCGAATGTTTTTGGACTGAGCGGTGCCGTGCGATTGGAAGACGTACCGGCCGGCCGCTTTCACGACGAATTGGCCCGTTTGAGTGAACCGGCGCGACAGTACGCGTTGGAGAAATTGGGGAGATTGCAGGTGCCCTTAAACGATGTGGCTTCATTGAGTGTCGAGGAGAACGGCCAATTATTTTATCAATGCGATCCACCCAGGTTGCCGCCGAAACCGCAGCTCTCGGCGGTCGTGCCGAGGGAAGCGCAGGCTGGCGTACCCAGTGCACCTGTCACGGTCATTGCTGCAGCGTCTGTACCGATTGCCACTCCCCCCATAAGACACAGCCGTCCGGGATCGACCAAGGTTATTTATCTGGATTTCAACGGCCAAACCATCACTGGCACTTCCTGGAATAATCAGAAAGGCAATGTGGGCGACGCGAATTACCGACAGGCAGTCGCTTCCTATGTCGCCAAGGCTTTCGATATCGATAACAATCCGACATCCTTCAGTGACGCCGAACAAACCATCATCGTTCAAGTGTGGGAACGAGTCGCGGAGGATTACAAGGGCTTCGATGTCGATGTGACTACGGAGCAACCGGCTACTTTCACCGCCACCACCGGTCGAATTCTTATTACCAACAATGTCGACGCGAATGGCGTAAACATGCCCGCATCGACGGCCTCTGGCGTGGCGTATATTGATGTCTTTGGCTCCAGCAATTATGTGAGCACTTATTCGCCGGCACTGGTATACGCCAACCAAAACTATAACAACGAGGCCTACATCGCTGAGGCCGCGTCCCATGAGATGGGACATAATCTCAGTCTTTCGCACGATGGGACCACGACTGGCGACGAATATTACAACGGTCATGGTACAGGCGAAACCTCATGGAATACGCTCATGGCTGCGGCCTATGATTCTAATGTCACCCAATGGTCGAAAGGCGAGTATTACAATGCCAACAATCCTGAGGACGACTTAGCCATCATTGCCGGACATCTGGGTTATGTGCCCGATGATCATACCGACAGCAACGCGAGCGCGACACCACTGACGGTCAGTGGACTCAACGTATCTGGCTCGGGCATCATCTCGCAAACAGGGGAGGCTGACCGCTTCTCTTTCAATTCAGGTCCCGGGGTGATCACACTAAACGCCACGACGTTTCGCAGTGCGAGCCACACCAATGGAGGGAATTTGGATGTCGCACTCGAGCTCTACTATGCCGGCGGGAGCATGGTGGCCAGTGCGAATGTCGATGGAGTTACTAATTCAACACTGAGCACCACCGTGGCGGGCGGCACCTATTTCCTCCGCGTTTACGGTGCGAGCAGCGGAGACCCCTTGAGCAGTTCGCCCACCGGCTACACGAACTACGGCAGTCTCGGGCAATACACTATTTCCGGCACGGTCATATCTACAACTCCAGTGCTACCAAGTTTCACGAGCCAGCCATCGAGTCAGACCGTATACGCCGGGCAAGCTGTTCAGTTCACTGTGGCGGCTAATGGTTATCCGGCACCCACCTATCAATGGAAGAAAAATGGAGCTAATATTGGAGGCGCCATCAGTAGTACTTTCTCGATTACAAGTGCCGTAGTGGGCGATGCTGGCAGTTACACCTGCGTCGCGACCAATTCATCCGGTCCAGTAGCGAGTAATGTAGCTTCATTGACGGTGACTCCCACGTCGCTACCCAGCTTCACAATTCAGCCAGTCAGCCAAGCAATATTGGAAGGAAGCTCCGTCTCCTTTACTGCTGTGGCCGTTGGCGTACCGAATCCCACTTATCAGTGGCAAAAGGGCGGTGTGAATATTAATGGAGCTACGGGTAGCACCTATACAATTGCCACTACAGCCGCAGGCGACGCCGGTTCCTATATGGTTGTTGCCTCCAACTTGGCTGGATTCAGCAGCAGTACTACTGTGGCGCTCACGATCAACTCCGCCCCAGTGATTTCAGGCTTGAGCCCGTCTCGTATCATGAAAGCCCCTGGCCAGATTTTAAATCTCACAGTGAACACAACTGAGGTAGGATTGGTGTCATATCAATGGACGCACAACGGGCTCGCGCTTGCAGGTGCTACGAGTTCGAATTTGAGCCTGCCTAATCTCAGGCTTATTGATGGCGGATGGTACGCCGTTTCCGTTACCAATAGCTTTGGCACACGGCGTAGTTCGCCGATCTTCGTTTCAGTCGCACCGGTTACTACAGAAATCAGAGGGTGGGGTTCGAATGGCTATTGGGAACTGGCGATCCCTAGCGGTTTGACTGATGTCATTGCCATCGCCGCAGGCGATGTGACTGCACTCGCGCTCAAGCGGGATGGAACGGTGGTCGCTTGGGGTCGCGACTGGCGATATTCTGGCAACATAAATGTTCCGACCGGTTTGAGTGATGTCGTGGCCATTGCTGCGGGACCTTTTCATTCTCTAGCGCTCAAAAGTGACGGAACCGTTGTCAGTTGGGGGGGGATTGCTCAACCTCCGGCTGGATTGAATAATGTAGTGGCAATTGCAGCGAACGAACTTCACTCCCTCGCTTTAAAAAGTGACGGCACTGTTGTCGTCTGGGGGGACAGCCGAACCGCCGTGCCAGTCGGACTTGCCAATGCCATTTCAATTGCAGCCCCTGGGCGCGACGCTTCGCTTGTCCTTAAAGATGATGGCAGTGTGTTTTATTGGGATACTAGTCTCGGTGGCCAAGCCTTCGTTCCTGCGTCTTTTAGTAACGTCACCGCGATCTCTGCGGGACCAAATCATGCTCTTGCCCTTAAGAGTAACGGTACTGTCGTTGCATGGGGATTCAGCGGTAATAACAGCCCCTTGAATGAGGTCCCGATAAATCTGAGCGGAGTGGTAGCCATTGATGCTGGCGGCAACCACTCACTTGCTTTGAAAAATGATGGAACCGTATTTGCTTGGGGTTCGAATGACTCTGGGCAGGCGACAATTCCATCAAATCTGGCGAACGTCATCGCGATATCTGCCGGAACTTGGTTCTCCCTTGTATTACGAGATACCACACTTGACACCCAACCTGTGATCGTGACTCAGCCTGCCAATAAGACGGTATTGGTTGAAGACAGTGTTACCTTTTCAATTGTCGCCAACTCGGGTCCACAACTCACTTATCAATGGAGGAAAGGGGGGATAAATATTCCCGGAGCGACTGGATCGTCGCTGACGTTGAGCAATCTCACTCTCGCGAATAGTGGCCCATACGACGTAGTGGTTACCAATTCCTTGGGGGTGGTTAATAGTGTGACAGCGATGCTGGTGGTCAACCCGCGTCCAATCATTACTTCCCTTAGTCCGGTAAGGCAGGTCCTAATTCCTGGTCAGGCTTTGAGTTTGAGTGTGACTGCCACAGGGAATGGCGCGCTCACTTACCAGTGGATACACAATGGGCTTACTCTCAATGGGGCAAATGACGTGAATCTATCACGCCCTTCTGCTGGATTGCAGGATAACGGTTGGTATCAAGTATTGGTTACGGACACTTTTGGTACACGCCGTAGTTCGGCATTCTTTGTGACAATCGCGCCAGCCGTTACAGCGATCCGGGGGTGGGGATATAACGCCTATGGAGTAACCGATATTCCTTCCGGATTGGCTGGAGCTATTGCCTGCTCAGCAAGCGATGGTTTTTTTGCTCTCGCTCTGAAAAGAGATGGTACCGTCGCCGCATGGGGTAATAGCTATTTAGGGCAGACAATAGTCCCAGCGGGTTTATCGAATATTGTTTCGATTTCTGCGGGGTACTACCATGCACTAGCCCTGAAAAGCGATGGTACCGTCGTCGCTTGGGGGGATAATGGTTCAGGGCAGACCAATGTTCCTGTCGGCTTAACTGGTGTGGTCGCTATCGCGGCGGGAAATAATCATTCGGTTGCACTCAAGGACGATGGTACGGTGGTTTCTTGGGGTACGACTTATCAAAACGCGGGAAACACGCCGAGTGGTCTGTCCAATGTCATCGCGATTGCTGCTGGTGGCAATTATTTATTGGCGCTGAAAAGTGATCGGACCGTTGTTGGTTGGGGCGAGAATACTTTGGGTCAAACCAATCCCCCTTCTGGATTGACCGGCATTGCGGCGATCTCCGCCGGTCCTAACCACGTGTTGGCGCTCAAGAGTGATGGTGCCGTGGTTGCTTGGGGCTATGCGGGTGATGGGGCGATAAACGTGCCCAATGCATTGGGCACGGTGAAGGATATTTCTGCTGGTTTGCGGCACTCGATTGTTTTGAAAAGCAACGGGAATGTTGTTGGATGGGGAATTGATGGCTACGGTGAAACGACTCAACCAACCGATCTAGCAAACGTTTTGTCAGTTGCTGCTGGGGCCGACTACTCACTTGCTCTGCGCGATGCTTCACTGGACACAGTTCCCCTTATTGTTACACAGCCCGTCAACCAAGACAGAGCTGAAACCCAATCGGCTACGTTTAATGTCAGCGTTACAGGCGCAGGGCCAACACCTATCAATGGCGGAAAAACGGTGCCGATATCCCGGGGGCTATTGCTTCTGCATTCACGATCGGCAATCTCGCTCTGACTGACGCGGGGAATTACCAAGTTAAGGTTAGCAATTATTTGGGTGCCAGTACCAGTACGATTGCCATTCTTAAAGTCGTTCCTGTTCCCGTTATCACGAGTCTGAGTGATGCGCGCCAACTAGTGAAGCCGGGACAGAATATTGACCTGAATGTTTCTGCTATTGGCAGCGGTCCATTGAGCTATCAATGGACCCGTAACGGTCGGCCGATCAATGGCGCAACCTCGAGCTACTATAAGCGCTCATCAGTTGGGATTCAGGATGGTGGTTATTATCTCGTCTATGTTTCGGACTCACTCGGTACGCGCCGCAGTACTCCGATTTTCGTTACCGTCGCTCCAGCAGGCGGCTTCGTGGTGCTTTGGGGTGATGCCACGCACGGTCGGACTAATAGCTTTCCGGCTGATCTGACTGACGTCATTGCCGTGACTGCGCGTGGCTTTCAGGCGCTGGTCTTGAAAGCTGATGGGACCGTGCTCCCTTGGTTTCCGTATTCACCCAACAGTACTCTGGAAATTTTCACTCCATCCAGTTTCTACTCTCCTCCGGTCCCCTTTCCAATGGATCTTTCAAGCGTCGTTGCGATCGCCAGTGGAGCAAAACATTCGCTAGCTCTTCGGGCTGATGGTAAGGTGGTGGCTTGGGGAGAAACTCTCTCAGGTCAATGCTGGGTTCCAGCCAACTTGATTGATGTGGTTGCCATTGCTGCTGGTGGCTTACACTCGCTGGCGCTGAAGGCCGATGGCACCGTGGTGGGATGGGGATCAAATAATACTGGCCAGACTACAATACCTCCAGGGCTGACCAACGTCATCGCGATCAGCGCTGCCGAAAACTATTCCCTCGCGCTATTGGCTGATGGGACTGTTGTCACTTGGGGAACAAATTCATCCGACTTGGCTGTTGTACCCACTGGCTTGTCGAACGTGAGGTCCATTGCCTCCGGACGGTCATTTTCCATTGCATTGAAAGATGACGGTACGGTCGTTTCCTGGGGCAATCTCTCATCCGGCTCCGTTCCGCCGAATCTGACCGGTGTCATCGCCATCTCGGCAGGCTTTACTTCCGCTTTGGCTTTAAAATCAGACAGAACAGCCTTGGCCTGGAATGATAATGTCGCTGACGCTTCAAACTATCAGGCGACTGTGCCTACCGGTCTGACCAATATTAATTTTATAGCAGTGGGCACGTTCTTTGGGCTGGCTGTATGTGATCCGATAGCAGCGATCACCACGCAGCCAATTAATCAGTTGGTGGTTGAAGGGGGCACGGCTATCTTCACTACAGCGGCCAATGGTAACCCGGAGCCGACATATCAGTGGCAAAAGAACGGAGTGAATATCGCTGGTGCTAACTCAAACATTTACACCATTGCGAAAGTCGCGATGGGAGATGTTGGTAACTACACCGTTGTTGTCTCGAATTCCGCCGGTACTGCTACCAGCAATAGTGCGACCCTGGCCATTAAAATTTTGCCCGTCATTGCCACTCATCCACTGAGTCAGCCGGCCTTTGCAGGATCGACAGTCAATTTCACGGGCGCGGCCAGTAGTTCTACGGCGCTCACTTACCAGTGGCAAAAAGGCGGAATTAACATTCCTGGCGCGACCAATCCTACACTTGCCCTTTCCAATATTCAGCTCACTGATGCCGGCAGCTACGCTTTGGTCGCTACGGATGCTGTCGGCTCGACCACGAGTCGATTCGCACGCTTGGTCGTGCTGGTGGCACAACCCAATGCAATTTCATACGCTACGACCGTTTCCTCGAGCAGCGTCACTGCGGGCGGCGCGGTCAACCTTGCGTACTTCATGACCAACGTTGGCACGCAGGCGTGGGGCGCTGCGCACTATCTTTCGATCCGTGATATCAACGGGACCTTCGTTGGCTTCTCTTCGCTCATCGGTACGCTACCCGGAGAAACTACTACGGCGATTCTCAACTTTCCCGCGCCGGCGACGCCGGGTGCCTACACTTACTATGTGCAGGCGCTCGAAAACGGCGTGCAGTTTTTCTCCACACAGACGACGCTGACGCTCACCGTTCTCGCACCGCTGGCCAATTCCATCACGTACAACACGACGACGTTCCCCGTGAGTGCGGCACCCGGTTCAAATGTCGTCTTCACTTATAATGTGACCAACACTGGCTCGCAAACGTGGGGCGCGAATCATATTCTATCACTCAAAAATAGCTCCGGTACCACGCTCTCGTCTGCTTTACTCACCGTCCTCGCACCCGGTTCGAGCAAGACGGTTAACCTTAGCTTCACCGCACCAAACTCGCCTAGCATTTATAACTACACCGTCCAAGCCTCCCAAACCGGGGTGGGGGATTTCAACACGCACGCTGATCTCACGCTCGTCGTGCTCGCCCCGCGACCCAATGCGATCGTCTATACCCGCACGCGTTCGCCCGATGAAGTCGTGCCCGGAGCGACATTGAATCTGAGTTACTCTCTTAGCAACGCCGGCACGCAAACGTGGGGCGCCGGCCACTATGTTTCACTGCGTGATGAGAACGGCACGTTCCTTTCCTTCCTCCCGCTCAACGGCATCGCCACCGGCGGAAAGACCAACGTGGCTTTCAGTTTCACCGCGGCGACTACGCCGGGCCTGCACACATTCTATGTGCAAGCTTTTGAGGACGGTATCGAATTCTTCGCCACGCAAGATGTGGTCGTCATCCAAGTCGACGCACTGCCTCTCCGGAATGCCATCACCTACAACACGACGACATTCCCCGCCACCGCTGCACCGGGCGCCAACGTGAGCTTCACGTACAACATAACCAACCGCGGCACGAAAACCTGGGGCGCGACCGACTACCTTTCCTTCCGTGATGTGGATAACACGTTCCTCGGTTTCCCCTCGATCAGCGGCGTGGCTCCCGGTGCAAACAAGACGGTGAACATCAGCTTCACCGCACCGACGACACCCGGCATCTACACCTATAAAGCGCAAGGCATGGAAGACGGCGTCGCCTTCTACGCCATGGACGACACGCTGGTGTTGTTCGTGCAGTGATCAACTGGACACAAACCGAAGGAGCACAAGCTTTGGGGTTGGTGGTCATGATTTCTCCGTCTTAGGCGATCTCGAAATCGTGAAAACAGGGCAGGGTGTAATTGAGAAACTGAGTATTTAAATACCCTGGCTTAGGGAGGGGACGGGATCGACGCTATCGGGCGCTTGGTAGCGGGCGTTGTTAATTCGGGGGGCGACGCGATGACTACTCATCATTTCTGCAGATAACGGTCGGCATAATCGCTCCAGTAGGATGGGATCGAGCGGGTGGTCCCCGAGCCAAGCTGGACCGCTGTTAGGGCCGAGAATGACAGGCATACGATCATGAATCGATTGGAGTAATGAGTTGGGTTTGGTCGTGATGATACTGAAGCCGGCGGGGGAGCTCTCGGTGGCGGGTTGCCAGATTCCGGCGAAGAAAAATGGTCGATGATCCAGCAGATAAAAGTAGTGGGGCAGACGGGCGGTGCCTTGTTTTTCCCACTCGAAGAAGCCATCTGCGGGTACGAGGTAGCGGCGGTGCTGAGCTGCGTCGCGAAAGGAAGGTTTCGCGAGCAGCGTTTCAGCGCGGCTGTTGGCTACGAGGAGTGGGCGCACTCCTGCGGTGCGGGCTGGCAGAGTGAAACCGAAAGCAAGATCGCGTACGGTGGGTTTTGCTTCGGATACGAGCACCGGCATGAGAGTGGTCAGCGCGACGTTGTAGCGTGGCTGCCAGTCAGCGATGGCGACGGTAGGGCTCTTGTCGTAGGCGCTGAGCGACTCGACTTTTTGCAAGGTATAGCGATAGCACATTTCTGAAGTAGTCCGGGTATTTCATTCGAGAGTTCTGCCATCGCCAGAATAATATCTGCCAACTGTCTGTAACGCTTCTGTGTTAGAGGCAGAAAATCATATGATTATCCCTGCGAAGTCCGATCTGCCACTCTGACGCTTTCAGACGAGAGGGCGATGTTCTCCGGATTATCCGGAGGCAACCAACGGAGCAGGCAAGAGCGGAGGTTTTCAATTCGGACGGGTTTGGCGAGGAAATCATCCATGCCTGCGGCGAGACAAGCGGCGCGGTCTTCGGCGCGAACATTGGCCGTGAGGGCAACGATGGGCAGCGAGCGTCCAGCCAGAGCGGTGCGGGCGCGTCGCGTGGTTTCGAAGCCATCAATTCCCGGCAGTTGGCAATCCATGAAGACGAAGTCCCAGTGCTTTTCCGCGAGTGCCGTCAGTCCGGCGTAGCCATCGCCGACTACGGTGCATTCGGCGCCGAGGCGTTTCAACATCATGGTAATTACCTTTTGATTCACCGGATCATCTTCCACCACCAAGATGCGGGCGGAAATACGCGGGGCGTTAGCGGCGGTGGCGGTGGGCCGGTCAGGTGTCGCTGGT
>JANYCF010000125.1 GCA_025360455.1 Opitutaceae bacterium
TGCCGCGATTCACAACAATCATCGCGGCATAAAGCCGCTCCTACGGCGAAACCCATCCCTGAAAATCCTCATCCTATGAAAGCAACCTTCGCTGAAACGCTCGCCCGCCTGCCCGGTCCCGCCAAAGGACCGTGGACGGACGGTGCGCCCTTCGCCACGGCGCTCCAGCATGGTTCGATGATCGTCGAGCTCTACTTGCCCGGTGAGCACGATCTTCAGACTCCGCATACGCGCGACGAACTTTATTTCATCATCGCTGGTCGCGGCGAATTCACCCAAGGCAGCCAGCGATACACTTTTGCGCCCGGCGATGTTTTTTTCGTGCCGGCGGGAGAGGAACATCGCTTCGAAAGTTTCTCCGCGGATTTTTCCACGTGGGTGGTTTTCTACGGCCCGGAAGGAGGCGAGCGGTCATGAGACTCAACGTTGCCATCTTCCTGTTCAACGAGGTCGAAGTTCTCGATTTCGCCGGTCCTTTCGAGGTGTTCGCCGTCACCGACGATTTGGCCGAGCACACGCTCTTCAATACTTACACGGTGGCCGAGTTGCCCGGCACCGTACGCGCCCGCAACGGCCTGCGGGTTGTGCCCGACCATGCGTTTGAATCCGCGCCCAAGCCCGACATTCTCGTGATTCCGGGTGGTTTCGGCACCCGTCCTTTGCTTAATCGCCCGGTCGTTCTCGAGTGGCTGCGGCAGCAATCGCGCCAGGCGCAGTACACCGTTTCTGTTTGCACCGGTGCGTTGCTCCTCGCCAAGGCGGGACTGCTCGACGGCCTGCAGATCACCACGCACCACCTGCGGCTCGATCTGCTCCGTGAACTTGCGCCCGCCGCCACGGTTCACGCGGATCGCCGCTTCCTGGACAATGGCAACATCCTCACCTCGGCCGGCATTTCCGCCGGCATCGATGTGTCGCTTCATCTCGTCGCCCGGTTGTACGGTAAAGAGACAGCCGAAAAAACCGCCACGCACATGGAATATTGCTGGTCAAACGATGGTGGCGTGAAGACCACGCTCACCCCGTAGCCATGCATTCGAACGCAAATCTTCCTCGAAATACGATGCCCCAAAAGGTGGAGCGCGTTGCCCTCAACGCGCTGGGACAAGGCAGCTCTCAAACCAGCGCATTAAGGGCAATGCGCTCCACCCTCCCATGCATCCTCACCGCTCAACCCGAGGCCCGGACCATGAACGGAGCGACCGATGGCACGGTCGGTCGCAAGATTGGGGCAGGCCGACGCGCGATGATTTGCGGTATGTCCGGTACGCCGCCCAATCCGCCGGTATCCTCGGACGGCCGCAGCCGGGTTTGCGCCGACACCAACCGCTCAATCAGCCGCAGATCCCGTTCCGAAACCTGTTTCACGCACTCGGCCCAATGCTCCACGACCTGCACCAGTTCCTGATGAGTCGTCCACAACGCCGTTCTCCGGCGCGCCTCCATCAGCCCCTTGTAGCCCTGGAGCCTCTTCTGGGTGGAGCGGATGAAGTTTTGCACGGCAAGGTGGCCTTGTCCCGGCTCTGCGACTTCGTCGAGCAAACCTTGCGCCTGCAACACCTCCGGCTGGTACATTGCTCCGCTCAGGATCATCCGTTGCGCCATCTGCGGCCCGAGTTTCCGCGCCAGCAGACTGAAAGCGCCCATGCCGGGAAACAGATTGAACAGCACCTCGGGGAATCCCAGCTTCGCGCCCTTTTCCGCGATCATGAAATCGCACGCGAGCGCCGCTTCGAATCCGCCGCCGAGCGCATCCCCGCTGATCTCGGCAATGGAGATCACCTGTTGCTCAAAACCGGAAATCATCCCGTACAGCGTGTCCACGCACAGCCGCGCATAACGCGACACTCCCGCCCAATCCTTTTTGACCGCGTAGCCGCGGAGCATGTTCAGGTCGCCGCCGAGATTGAACACCTTCGGCACCTCCGAGCGGAGCACATAAAAATTCACGGGCCACCTCCCGCGGCGGATCTGGTTGTGCAGCTCCAGCGCATCGCGCAAAAACGCTTCCGAAAAACACGGACGCGGTTGGATGTGCATGCCGTGCCAGAGCGTGCGGGTGGCCGGATCGTAGGTGGCGGTCGACGTTTCGGTATCGAAAACAATTTCCGTTCTGCAATCCGTCCGGGGGAGAAGTTCATTCATGGAGTGGATGAAGTAACGCGGCCTTTCGTCAGCCAGACACCGCCACCGGCAAGGACTCCAAGTCATTGCCGAGTTGTCTCGCATGACGCAGGCTCACCTTACGTCTGTAGTACTAATCGGATCATCGGGACCGATGCACGCCTAGATTTTCTTAGTCGCCAGATTTTCACCAACCTTTGAACCATTTCCCTGCGCCGTTTTATTTTCATTCTTTAGTTTTTGTTCCGTACCTCCCGAACCTTCTCTTTTTTTTCACACCGTTTCGGCGAAAAACTCTGGGAAAAAGAAAGCGACAACCCATTCAGTCCTTCAGCTATTCAGCCTTTTAGTCCTTTGAGTACTCCCACCCGCACCGCCCTTCTCATCGCATTCGCCACGATCTATCTGGTCTGGGGCGCTACTTACCTCGGCATTCGCATCGCGGTGGAAACGTTGCCGCCCTTCCTGATGGCGGGGGCGCGATTCATTCTCGCCGGATCTTTGATCGCCGGCTTTCTCGCCTGCACCCGCGGCTTCAAAGCCAAGCCGCATCAATGGCGCGACAACATCATCATCGGCGCCTTTCTGCTGCTCGGGGGCAACGGTCTCGTGTCGTGGGCCGAGCAGGAAATTCCCTCGGGCATCGCCACTCTCATCATCTCCATCGGGCCGCTCTTCATCGTGTTGCTCGACTGGTTGGTGCATGCCGTTTTCCAGGACGGTCAACGTGGCACGCGACCGAACGCGCTTACTTTTATCGGCATGGCGTTGGGCTTTTTTGGTTTGGCCCTGTTGGTCGGCCCCAGTGTGCTCGAAGCGGGGACGGGGCATCTCAATGGCTACCGCGTGTTGGCCCTGATCGGTGCCTGTCTCTTCTGGGGGATCGGTTCCCTGTACACGCGCTACGCCCGTGACCCCGTCGAACCCTATACCGGCTCGGCTATTCAGATGTTAGCCGGCGGTGGCTGGCTGCTGCTCGTCAGTGTGGTGCGCGGCGAACCCTTTCATTTTGATCTCGCCGCAGTCAGTGCGCGTTCGCTGGAGGCGTGGCTTTACCTCGTCATATTCGGTTCACTCATTGGTTTCACTACTTTCGTGTGGCTGATGAAACATTGCCCGCCGTCGAAGGTTTCCACCTTCGCCTATGTGAATCCCATTGTCGCCGTCTTCCTTGGCTGGCTGGTGCTGCACGAGCCGGTGAGCCCGCGAATTTTTATCGCGGCTACCATCATCATCACCGGCGTGGCGATCATCACGCTGGCTAAAAACAAAAAATCTGTTGCGACCACGCCGGTTCAAGCGGCCGTTGACAGCCAAACCAACGTCCCACAGCAAACTCGTTGACATGTCCAAGCTCGCCCTAGTTGGAGATTACAACCCGCAGGTGCCCGCGCACCGGGCGATCCCGACGGCGCTCGGACTGGCCTGCGTCGCCACCGGGGTTAAACTCGACTGGGAGTGGATCGGTACGGAGAAAATCACCGATGCCGCTCGGGATCTTGCCGGCTATGCCGGCGTCTGGGTCGTGCCGGCGAGTCCGTACAAAAACATGGCCGGCGCACTGGCCGCCATCCGATACGCTCGGGAGAACCGCCTGCCTTTTCTCGGGACCTGCGGTGGTTTCCAGCACTCGCTGATCGAGTGCGCCCGCAATGTCGCGCGGATCAGCGACGCCGATCACGGCGAGAGCAACCCCGTCGGATCGAACTTGATTGTCACTCCGTTGGCCTGCTCGCTGGTCGGTTTGGCCGGCGACATTACGTTTACTCCCGGCAGTCTGCTGCATCAGATTTTTCAAGGACAGCCGGCCCGGGAGGAATATCACTGCAAGTATGGAGTGAATCCCGCCTATCGCCCCCAACTCGAATCAGCCGGTCTGCGTTTCACCGGCTTCGACACCAACGGCGAGATCCGCGCCGTCGAACTCGCTGAATATCCCTTCTTCATCGGCACGCTCTTCCAGCCCGAGCGCTCAGCCCTGCGCGGCCGGCATCACCCCTTGATTCAAGCCTTCGTTCGCGCGATTTTGCGATACAAGTGACGTTCTGGTGATGAGAAGCTCCTGGCTACATGCATGGGGTAGGGCGAACTCTCCGGGTGAGCCGCGCTAAGAGCCTATCCGAATAACTCCTGATCTGGGTGCGGTAGGCCAGCGACCTTGGTCGCGCCCTAGCGGCCTGCGGTGACCACTGAAATAACGGTGTCGTCGAACAAGTAGAAAACTCCGTAGGGAAACCGATTCACGACCAGCAAACCCGTGTCGTTTGGGAAAACCAGCCGGCACAAGCGTGATGGCAGCTATCGCTTCGTCCACCCTTTGCACAAAGGTTGTTCCGAGGCCGGGGACAACCGACTCATAATAGTGAAAGGCGAGGAGCAAATCCCGCTCGGCGGTGGAGCGGACGATCAGCTGATGGCTCATTTCGAGCCCAATACCCGGCATTTGACCTCGTCCCAAGAGGAACCTTCGCCGGGATGGGCGAGGTATTCCTGATAACGGCGGTCGAGTTCGGCTTTGAGCGGATCGGACAACGGAATCTGCTCGGGCGAACGGGCCAGATCATCCCAGAGCGCCTCGACGAGTTGCAGCTTCTCAGAAAAGGGAAGTTCGCGAACGGCGGCTGGCAGGGAAGAACTCATGAACGGAAAATAGCTTGGCGATGGCCTGAGTCAACGCAGGGGCTGCTCGATCCAAGACCTCACAGGCCCAGAGGCCTGTGGCTTCCCGGACCCCGGAATCGAAGCCCCTTCAAGCGCACCCTGAGTTTTCTCGCGAAGGCAACGAAGGACGGACCGGGCAATGCGCCGCTCATAAAAATGTACAAATAATACTTTTAAAACGCGGAGAACGCGGAGAGCGCGGAGTTTAGATGCAGGCCAACAATCGAGGGCATCAGCATAGTTGCCAATGACAGTGAAACCCTCATCGTCGCCACCATGAGTACCGTTGCAGAAATTGAAGCCGCCATCGTAAAGCTCCCGGCAGCTGAGCAACGGGAGCTCGCCCGTTGGCTGGAAGAACGTCTTTTGCAGGAAGAATCCCCTGAAATGCTGGCGGCGCTCGACGAGGGCATTCGTTCGTTGGAAGAAAAAGGAGTGCGCGAATACAGCCGTGGCGAACTTGAAAATAGAGTACGGCAATGGTCTGGCGTATCGCGCTAAACGAGCGGGCTGATCTGGATTTGGAGCACGTGGTTGCTTTTCTTGCCCAGAAAAATCCGGCGGCGGCGGAGCGCTTGGGTTTGAAATTGGTCGAGACGATCTTTTCGCTGGAGCATTTTACTAATCGTGGGGTGGCCGTGCGAAGGCGTCCGGGTTTTCGGCGGCTATTGCATCGTCCGTGGTATTTGATCTTTTATCGGATCAATGAGGCTCAGCATCTGGTTGAGATTGTCCGTATTTGGGATGCACGCCAGGACCCGGCCATGTTCGCGCTGGGGTGAAGAGGCCCGATTTCCAGAAATTTTCTCGCGAAGGAGGCGAAGGGACCAAAGGGCAGACCGGGCAAGGTGGCGCGGACCGACGCCAGAAAAAATACATTTTAACGCAGAGGACGCAGAGGACGCGGAGAACGCGGAGCTCAGCCGAGCAGGCTCCAGGATTCTACCTGCGTGCTCAGAAAGGTGATGCCGCCCACAGATAATTGCAGCGGCTCGCGGACATTGAGCGGCAGATCGGGTGCGTGGGAGAGTTCGAGGCAGCCGGCGACTTCCGGGAAATCATGGCCCTTGAGCAGTACGCGGATTTTCAGTCCAAGCGGCAGATTCCAGACTGCTGTGACTTCACTATAAAACTCCGAACGTGGATCGGGCAGGAGCAAATCCGGGACCGGTCCGTCGGCGAACAGGAACTCGTTTTGATTTTCCATGCGGTGTGGAGTGTGGGGTGACCGGTCTCTTTGAGAAAGCCAAGTTTCTTGGGATTCGACCCGAGAAAACAAAATTCGCGACGAATATTTTTAAAGTTCAACCTGATTTTAAAAGCGACGGACTTCCGTATCTGGGACGTATACCAGGACCCTGCGATGTTTGCGTTGGAGGAGGAATACGCCCCCTGGTTGGTCTCCTGTCTGTTTTTCAATCAGCACTTGCACGACTGGGCTCGTCGACTTGATCGGTGGGGCTGGGCTAGTGATTTCACCTCTTCACGCCGGCAGTTCGGTGCCTTTGTTCAGCGTGCGGAGGTATTCTTGGTAGGCGAAAACGCAGTGGCGTTTCTGGCCGGTGATTTCGCGGACGAGGCCGAGCGCCGCCAGGAGGCGGAGGGCGGAGTTGGCGGTAAATAGCCGATGGAACCAGGTCCATAATTAAGCCAAAGCCATTATCCTTTATTAAGAACGGTCATAAAGGGTAGGGCGTTATCTTTAATTAAGAAAATCCTTATTTAAGAGAGCCAATGAAAGTGCGAATTCGCCAAAACACGGCCCGCGAACCAGCGTGTTGAGGGCAACTCGCTCCACCAAGGAGCTGCGGCTCGGCAGGGACGCCTCGCCCGACCTCAAGGCATAGATCACGGCTCATCCGGAGGATTCGCCCTACCTTCTAATTCAACATCAGCTCAGGATTTGGCGGAGGCTTTCTAGGTCGAGGACGCGGGCTAAGGATTCTTCCTGCACGACGGCGCTGGCGAGAGCGGCTTTGTCGCGTTGGAGGGCGCGGATTTTTTCTTCGACCGTGCCGCGGGCCAAGATGCGGTATGCGATCACTTGGTTGCGCTGGCCGATGCGGTGCGTGCGGTCGATCGCTTGCGCTTCCACTGCTGGATTCCACCACGGATCGTAGAGCACGACGTAGCTGGCGGCGGTGAGATTGAGGCCGGAGCCGGCGGCTTTGAGCGAGAGGAGGAACACCGGGATCGACGGGTCGCTTTGGAATTTGTCGACGAGGGCTTGGCGGTTTTCCGTCTGGCCGGTGAGCATCAGGTGCGTGATCTCGCGTTTCACGAGCTCTTCGCGGATGAGCTCGAGCATCGTGACGAATTGCGAGAACACCAAAACCTTGTGGCCTTCCGCGATGAGCGGCTCGAGCGTTTCGAGCAGGGCGTCGAGTTTCGCGCTCGAGGGTTCCTGGCCGGGTGCTTGCCCGCCGCCGATGAGGCGGGGATCGCAGCAGATTTGGCGGAGGCGGAGGAGCGACTGGAGGATGTTGAAGCGTTGGGCGTCGAATTCGCGGGCGCCATGGACGCCGAGGAGAATCTGGCGGGCGCGTTTGAGCTCGGCGTCGTACAGCGTGCGTTGCGCGCCCTCGAGTTCGCAGACGATTTCTTCCTCGATGCGCGGCGGCAAATCGCGGGCGACTTGGGATTTGGCGCGGCGCAACAGGAAGTGTTTCACGCGGGCAGCGAGACGGGCGCGGGCGCTTTCGGGTTCGACGCGGTCGTCGTACAGGCGCTTGAACGCGCTCTGGCTGCCGAGGAGGCCGGGCATCGCGAAGGCGAAGAGACTCCAGAGATCGAGGAGGCGATTTTCCACGGGCGTGCCGGTGAGCACGAGCCGGTGCGAGGCGCGAAGCGCACGGGCGGCGTGAGCGGTGGCGCTGCCGGGATTCTTGATGTTCTGGCCTTCGTCGAGAATCACCACGTCCCAATGACTCGTCGCGAGCGCTTCGGCGTTGAGGCGGAGCTGGGCGTAATTAGCGATGACGATATGCGCACCGGGGCCGGTGGCGGTGACGTGGGGCGAGCCGGGACTGAACGCGATCGGATGCAACGTGGGCGCGAAGCGCGCAGCTTCGAGCGGCCAGTTGGTCGTCACGGATTTCGGGCAGACGACGAGCGCGCGGAAGGGTTTCGAGGGATCGCGACCGGCGAGCCACACGAGCCAGACGAGGGCTTGGACGGTTTTGCCGAGACCCATGTCGTCGGCGAGCACGCCGCCGAAGCCGTGGTTCGAGAGCCAGGCGAGAAATTCAAACCCTTCGCGCTGATACGGGCGCAGCGTGGCGGTGATGGACTCGGGCAAAGCCGGTGGGGTTTGGGCGCGAAGCTCGAGGGCGCGGGAGCGGAGTTGGTCCCACGCGCGGGTGGCGAAAACTTCACGCAAGCTGTCGTCGCTGGCGAGTTGGAGGGCGTGGAAACGGTGTTGTTCGCCGAGGGTGGGATTTTCGGCGAGGCCGAGAGCGGTGAGGCGCGCCTGTTGTTCGTCGTTGGTTCCGAGGGTGAGACGCCGCCAGCCTTTGCCGGCGAGGCGGACGAAGCCGCCGCGAGCGGCGAGGAGGAGCGCGATTTCTTTTTGTGTGAGCGTGGTGTCGGCGGCGCGGGCGACGAGGCGGACATCGAACCAATCGCGGGCATGGCCATCGGGTTCGATTTCCAGCGCGAAGGTTGCCTTGTCGGCCTCACGGACAAGGCCGGCGAGTTCGTCAGTGGCTTCGATGACGGTGTCGCCGGGGAGCGTGGCGATCCAGTCGGCGAGATCATCGGCGAAAGTGTCGGTGACGGGGCGTTGCCACAGCGCGTCAGGCGTGCGGGTGGCGACCCATTGCAAACCGAAGCGGAGAAACGGACCAACCGCAGCTTGCGCGGGGGCGCGATCGTGGACGACGAGCGTTTCGCCATCGGCGGCTTTCGTGGGATGGGGCGCGTCGGCGAGTTCGCGCCAGCCTTGCGGGGTGTAGCGTTCGAGGCGGATGCCTTGGGAGGTGACGGTGGCGAGTTCGACGCAGAGCAGTTCGGAGGCTTCGGCTTCGGCGAATTTGCCTTCGGCGGCGGTGAGGAATTCGAGGGAGAGACGCAGGTGCGGGCGGAGATGTTCCTCGCGCACGGGACGTTGAAATTCCTTGGGCAGACGCGTGCCGGAGCGTTGGAAAAAACTCATCGCGGCCGGTAGGGAGAGCAACGTGCGCGGAAGAGGGATGGGCAGGGACGGGCTGGCGGGTTCGCCGGTGGAGTTGAGGAGAATTTTATCGCTGATCGGGAGCGGGCCGCGGTGGACGGTGGCACCTTCGAGATAATACGGAGCGGGCGTGCCTTCGAGGAGCACGAGGTGGGCGGGCGCGGGTGAGCCGTCGGTGTGGGTCAGGACAGCTTCGAGTTGCGTGGCGTCGCTGGCGCGGGCGCGAAGCGTCCATACGAGCGGAGTGGGGGCGAGCACGAGTGGTTCGTGGGCGGGGCCGACGAGGCAGCTGCGGGCGAGCGGATCGGTGAGCGCAACGTGCAGGGCCGCGCGAAATTCCGGGGCTTTCGGCGAGGGTTGGACGGAGCCGTGTTGGAAAACTGCGTCGCGAAAAGCGAGGGCGAGACGCAGAGCGGGCTCGTCGAAGAGCAACGTGAGCGAACGCGAATCGCTCAACCATTGGCGCAAGGTTTCCGGGTGCAGCTCTTCCCAAAGGGTGAGCGTGTTGACGCGGGTTTCCCAACGCCAAGCGCGGTCGATCAGGCGGAGACGGAGCTCGTGGCGACGCGGAGCCGTTAGCGTTTCGGGTGACGCGACGGCGGGCAAAATCGTTTGAAGTTGCTCGAAGTGGCGGGTCCAATCGCGGAGAGCGAGGGCTTCTTCACGGGCGGCGATGCGGGCTTGCGCGGCGGGCAGATCGGTGAGCGTGACGAGAAATTCGGGGAGAGGGAGCTGGCGGCGTTGGAGCGCGACGGCGAGGAAGGGCCAGAGTTCGAGCGGCGTGGCGGGCGGCTGGTCGCGGTCCCACCAGTTGTCACACCACGGCTGCTCGTTGAAACCATAGGCCATGTGGCGGTGCGAGGGGGGAAGGAGCCAGCTGATGGCGTACGGATCGAGATTGCCGCCTTGGAGGAGGAGGGCGTGGACTTCGGCGAGACGGCGGAGCCAGTTCAGTTCCGTGCGCTTGAGGGCGCGGCCGATTTTTTCCGCAACGAGCGTGGAGAGGGATTCGCTGGTGGCGGGAGTGGTCGGGTGCAGGGTTTCCTCGGCGGGGGCTTCGCGCAGGCGGTCGAGCAGGGCCAGGCCGGCGGCGTAGGCGTGTTTGCAATGGATCTCGACGGAGCAGGTGCAGAGAGAGGCCCAGCCGTGGGCGGAATCGTGGTCGAAACGGACCGAGTAGAGCTCGGTGCCTTGGACCTTGGCGGAGGCGCGGGTGCCGACGATGCGGAGGGCGCGGACGCGGCCTTCGCGCTGGTAGGCTTTACCGCGCTGCTGCTGTTTGCTGGCAAAGGTGCCAAGCCAAGAGGCGAGTTCGTCGGCGAGGCGCGCGAGGGCTTGATCGGCGGTGGAATGATGGCTGGAAGTAGGCAAGGGGTCGATCCATGACAGTTTTCCAGCCGAGGGCGAGTCTCGCGTGCGAAAGAAGGTGAGAATTAGCGCGAGCGCTGAGTAAGTTGCGTGGGGAGAATATTTTCCTGCGGATTACGCGGAGGTTCGCAGATAAACCCCGGAATATTCTTACAGGAGGTAACGGAGAGAACAGAGATCGGACCCTCCTGCCTTTTCTCTGCGGCCTCTTGTGAAAAATCTGCCGGGGTGTCGCTTCGTCTTGGGTGCTCGAAAACGGGCATCACCGCGCCAGTCGTTGCGTGAAATACTCCAGAAACTCGGCGGGCTTGGAAGTTAGTGCGACTTGGGCGTTGGGCGGGCGGCCTTCGATTGGTTTCGTCAGGCCATCGGCGGCGACTTCCAGATACATCGGCGTCAGCGGTACGATGTTTGGCGTGGCGACCAAGGCGACGGCCAGTTCGTCGAAGAGGGTGGGCATGTCCGCTTTCCACGTGTTGGTGTGGGACCAGATGAAATCGAGTGAGGCGAGGGCATCGTTCAGGGGCGTGCCGTGAGCGAAAATTTTCACGCGCCATTCCGGCGTCAGTTTCAAATTTGCGGTTGAATCCAGTGGAGCGACAATCAAGGGCACGCCAGAGGTGAACACCGTGCGCGCGGCGGTGACGTTGGACTTTATGTTCCATTCTGGCTCGGGTGCGGAGCCCGGGGCATAGCCGCGTCGTACCGATCCGCCCATCAGGGCGATAGCTTTGACCTTGGCACCGATGCCGGGCTCAGAGTTGAGCAACGCGGCGATATTCGTCAGCTCGCCGATGGCGATGAGCGTGATCTCACCGGGATGGGCATTGATTTGCTGGCGCATGAATTTCACGCCACCGGTGAGATGAAGGGCCGGTGAAGAAAAGTCTTTGGCCCATTCTGTCTGGGCGATGTATTGCGGCGCGGTAGAAGTGCCGGCGTAAACTGGAATTTCGGAGTGCCCTGCCACGATCAGCAACTTGGCCGCGAGGCGGGCTCGCGCCACCGCGTCGCCCGAAACGGTGGTGACGCCGAGCAGTTTCAGTTCCGGACTGTGAAGGATCTGCGCCAGCGCATAGGCGTCGTCGATGTCGCCGCCGATATCCGTGTCGAAGATGACCGGGATGGGCTTTTGCTCTGCCGCAGTTGCAACAGTGCCAGCCAACGTCAGCGCGACCAAGGAGAGGAAAGCGAACCGGATTATTCGGGATGTCATGATAGTGGGGGCTCGGCCCAGTATCGGCCGGTGGGCTTGCGCGGTCGAGGACTTTGGCGAGGGTGGCTTGATCGGGAGAATCGCCCCATTGGCGCCTTCAAAGGCGATACCGTCCACCGGCTTGACAGGTGCTATCATTGATAGCAGGTTGCCGGCATGCCGCAATTGCTCGTTCGGGACATCGAAACCGCCGTCGTGAAAAAGCTGCGCCGCCGCGCCGCGGCGCAGGGCATTTCCGTGGAGGAAGCCCACCGGCAGCTGCTCCGGGGCGCGCTGCTGGGCAATCAGGCCGGTCCGCAGGATGATTTTCTCGCCTACCTGCGCAGCATTCCGACCGGCGGCCCCATCGAGTTTCCTCGCGTGGCGGATCGTCCGCGGCGGAACGAATTCTGATGGCCTACCTGCTCGACACCTGCGTTCTTTCCGAGCTGCGCAAGCCGAAGGCCAATGCTGCGGTGTTGGCGTGGATGTCGGGTATCCAGCCGGAGGAAGCCTTTTTGAGCGTGCTGACTTTGGGGGAAATCCGCCGGGGCATCGAGCTGCGCCGAGCCAAGGATCAGGCGGCGGCGCGGACATTGGAACGCTGGTTGCTCGGGCTGGAGTCGCACTATGCCGACCGGATTTTGCCGGTGACGGCGGCCATTGCAGACCGCTGGGGCCGGCTGTCGCCGAATCAACCCTTGCCCGTGACGGATGGATTGATCGCCGCTACCGCAGTGGAGCACAAGTTGACCGTCGTCACGCGCAACACCGCTGATTTCGCCCGGGCGGGGGTAAACCTGCTGGATCCGTTTGAGGCGTAGTGTTCAGCCGATCAAACTCCATGACTCCACTCGCGTGCTCAGATGCCGATGAGCCATGGAAGACACAGGACCTGGGAGGAAACGCGTTCGGCTTGTCCGAACGTAGCCTTGAGCTTGTCGAACGGGGCGAAGTCGGAAGGCTGAGTTCCCACCTCAAGACATCGTTCTGCTCTGGGAGTGGCTTCATCAATTCTGTAGCCGCGCTTGAGCGCAGCGAAAGCGTGGTTCGGACCACGTTGTCGCGTTGCTCCAACGCGGCTACCCTTCCTCGAAACCGTCTCAGCCCAGAATCTGCCGGAGACTTTCCAAGTCGAGGACTTGGGCCAGACTTTCTTCCTGCACCACGGTGGCGGCGAGGGCGGCTTTTTCTTTTTGGAGGGCGCGGATTTTCTGCTCGATCGTGTTCGCCGCCAGCAGGCGGTAGGCGATCACGGGGCGGGTCTGACCAATCCGGTGCGTGCGGTCGATGGCTTGTGCTTCCACCGCCGGATTCCACCATGGGTCGCATAGGATGACATAACTGGCGGCCGTGAGATTCAAGCCGGAGCCGGCGGCTTTCAACGAAAGGAGGAAAACGGTTTTCGTGCGGTCGCTTTGGAATTTCTCCACGAGCTCGGCGCGATTTTCCGTCTGGCCGGTTAACATCAGGTGGCCGATGTCGGCGGTGACGAGGCGCGCCTGGATGATGTCGAGCATTTCAATAAACTGGCTGAACACGAGGACTTGGTGGCCTTCGTCGTGGAGCTCTTCGATTTGTTCGAGCAGGGCGTCGAGCTTGGCGCTGGGGAGAGCTTGATGGGCGGGATCGACGAGCGCGGGGTGGCAGCAGATCTGGCGCAGGCGGAGGAGGCTGGTGAGAATATGGAAACGCACGGCGTCGAGCGCACGGTCGGTGTCGATCCCGAGCAGCATGGCGCGGGCGCGTTTGAGTTCCGCGTCGTAGAGCGCGCGCTGGCCGCCTTCGAGATCCACGATGATTTCATCCTCGGTGCGCGGGGGCAGATCGGTGGCGACCTGGCCTTTGGTGCGGCGGAGCATGAAGTGGCGCGCGCGGCGGCGGAGGCGTTCGGGTGCGGCGGGATCGTCGTCGGGGTGGAGCCGGCGGAAGGAGGCCTGTGTGCCGAGGAGGCCGGGTTGGGCGAAGGCGAAAATACTCCAGAGATCGAGCAGGCGGTTTTCGATCGGTGTGCCGGTGAGGGCGAGGCGATGGGTGGCGGGCAACGCGCGGGCGACGACGGCGGCCTGGCTCGTGGGATTTTTAATGTACTGGGCTTCGTCGAGGATGACGGCATCCCAGCGTTGCTGTTGGAGCCAGTCACCTTGGAGCCGGAGCTGGGTGTAATTGATGATGAGCAGCGCGGGCTGGTCGGTTTGATCGAGCGGCGTGGCGGTGAGTGCCGGCGTGAAAGCCGTGGCGGCGAGCGTGGGCGTGAAGCGCGCGGTCTCCGTCAGCCAGCCGTGCATGACGCTCTTCGGGCACACGATGAGTGCGCGAAACGGCCGAATCGGTTCGGCGTTTTCTGCGGTGGGGCGCGGGGTGGTGGCGAGGTGGAGGAGCCAGGCGAGGGCTTGGACGGTTTTGCCGAGGCCCATGTCGTCGGCGAGCACGCCGCCGAATCCGTTCGCGGAAAGATGGGCGAGGAAATGGAAACCTTCCGTTTGATACGGACGCAGCGTGGCGGTGAGCGCGGCGGGCAAGGCCGGCGGCGGGAGCGCGGCAAGGGTGGCGGCGCGTTCGCGGAGGGCGGTGGCGAGGGCGTTGTCCTGGCGAGCGAGGGTGTCGGCTTCGGCGGCGAGTTGCAGCGCGTGCAGGCGGTGCGTGGTGGCGCGGCCGGTTTCAAAAACTTCGTCGGGGCGGAGGCCGAGGCGGTCGAGCGCGGCGGCGGCTTCGCCCTCGGTGTTGGCGGAGAGTTCGAGGCGTTGCCAACCGTGTTTGGGGAGGCGCACCCATTTGCCGCGGGCTTTGAGGAGGAGAGTGATTTCGTCCTTGGAGAGCGTGGTGTCGGCGATCTTGAGATCGACGGTGAGATCAAACCAGTCGCGGCCGGAGTTGCTGGCGGGGGCGGCAGTGATCGTGAGCTGGCCCTTCAGCGGCGGACCAAGCAGGCTGGCGAGATTGGGAGAGGCTTCGAAGGTGAGATCGGCGGGGAGGGCGGCGCGCCAGGCGATAAATTCCTCGGGGAAACTTTTTGTGATGTTGCGGCCCCACGCTTCGTGGTCGTGAAACCAACTGAGCTTGAACTCGGCGAATTGCGCCCCGACGGCGTTGGCGGCGGCGAGATCGAACTCCAGCACGGGATCGTCGGCGCGGCGCGGGGGCGGGGCTCGGTCGGTCCAGCGCCAGCCGTGCAGACCGGACCAGCATTGTTCAAATTTCTGATCGTCGCTGCGCGCGAGAAGTTCGGCAATGAAGGTCGCGCTGGTCGGAGCGTCTTGGTAGTACTGTTGCTGTTCGTGCATCGAGCAGCGGAGCACGGGACGGAGGCGGACTTGTTGAAATTTCTGCTCCAGAATTTTAGGCAGGCGCAGGCCGAGGGCGCGGAAGCGGCTCATGAGGGCGGGATCGGCGAGCGCCTGGGTGGGAAGGCGGAGTGTGGGCAGAGCCGGTGGACCGCGATAGATACGGCCTTTGAATTCGTAGAGCGGCTCAGGCTGGCTCATGAACAGGCGCGCCCCGGTGGCGGGGCTGCCGTCGGGGGCGAGGAGTTGCAGGTCGAGCCGGTTGGCTTGGGCGGAGACGCTCGCCTCGAGGGAAATGCGCTCCGCTTCCACGCGCCACGGAGAACCGTCGGCGAGAAAAATCGCAGAATGCGCCGCAGGGACGGCGAGGATGCGGTGCAGGACGGAGTCGGGCAACGGGGACTTCGCTTGGACATCGTACCGATGGCGGTGGCACTCGGCGGCGAGCGCGTTGGTGAGAATGGCGGCGGCAGGCGGCAGGTGTTGAAAATCCGCCGGGCCGGCCTCGGCGAGACTTGAGATCCATTTTTGCGTCGGGGCTTTCCACGGTTTGTCCGGGGCCGAGCGGACTTCCACGAAAAATCCGGCGGCCGCAGCGGGCTCGGCTGAGGGCGCGCTGCTCAGACGGACGTCGATAATCTTGGCGGACTCGCTGGTGCTGACGCGAGTGGCCGGCATTTCTGTCGTGGCGTGGAAAGTGTGGCGCCAGGTTTCGAGCTCGCGTTGGACGAGCCGGTCTTCGAGGAGCGCGCGCACCTTGCCGGTGTCGGTCATGGGGCGGAACACCTCGGGGATGGTCCAGCCGGCGCGTTCCCAGTCGTAGGCGATGTATTGCCAGAGCGCCCAGGGATCGGCGGGCGCGCGGTTGTAGTCCCACCAGTCGGCGTACACCGCCACGCCATACCCAAAAGTATAGCCGTACCCATTCGAGGTTTGGGGCGGCTGGGTGGAATGTGCGAACTCGTGCTGCTTCATCAGGTGGGTCGTGAGCTGGCCGAATTGCTTGAAACCGGTGAACAGCGCCGAAAGCCGGCCGAGGGAGTGGGCTTCGACTTCGCTCAGTTTGCGACCGAGTTTTTCCTCGATTTTCGGCGTCCACTCTTCGCGGAAGGTGAGTTTCTTTTTCGCGGGAGCGGCGAGGGCGGCGGCGGTGGTGAGTTTCGCCGGGGAGGACGGGAGGACGAACCTGCATTGCTTGAGCCAGGCACAGCCGGCGGCGTAGACGTGCTGACAGCGGGTATCCACATCGCAGGAGCAGTCGCTGGACCAATGCTTGTGTTGCCACAGCAGGCTGGGCTCATGCAGGACTTCGTCGGTTTCGACGTCGGCATCAATCGCAATATCATCCTGCCATACTTTGATCACGCGATTCTCCTCGAAGAGAATGCGGCCGTTTTCGCGGGCTTTCTTGCTGAAATTTTGCAGGTCAGCGAGCAGGGCCTGCAGCGCAAGCGGCGAAGCTGGATCGTCAGCTTTGTCCATGGTGATGCGCAGTGAGAGGGAAGCGGCGGGCAGAATGAAGACCGCTCAATAAACCTGCTCGTCCAGCAGCTTGAAGAGTTCGGCTTCGGTGATCCGCGTTTGCTTCATGGTGTCGCGTTCGCGGAGCGTGAAGGTGTCGCCGGGCTTTTCGATGGTGTCGAAATCGATCGTCACGCACCAGGGCGTGCCGGCCTCGTCCTGGCGGCGGTAGCGTTTGCCGATGGCGCCGCCGTCGTCGTATTGCACGGCGTATTTGCGCTTCAGTTTTGTGTGGAGATCCTTCGCGCGGGCGACGAGCAGCTCCTTGTTTTTCACGAGCGGGAGAATGGCGACCTTCACCGGGGCGATGCGCGGCGAGAGGCGGAGCACGGTGCGCTGCTCGGTGTTGCCCTTCTCGTCGGTGACATCTTCGACCGCGTAAGCGGCGCAGAGCACGGCGAGCAAGATGCGGTCAACGCCCACGGCGGGCTCGATGACGTGCGGGACGAATTTTTTCTTGGTCGCCTCGTCGAACATTTCCTGCGGCTTGCCGCTGGCGGTGCCGTGCTGGGTGAGATCGTAGCTGCCACGGGCGGCGATGCCCCACAGCTCCTGCACGCCGAAGGGATATTCGAACATGATGTCGGTCGTGCCCTTGGAGTAGAACGCGAGTTTCTCCTTCTTGTGCGCGTAAAGCGAGAGCTTCGCCTCGGGCAGGCCGATGGAGAGGAGCCACTGGCGGCACCACTCAATCCATTCCTGGTGGCACTTGGACCAATCGGCGTCCTCGTGGATGAAATATTCCATCTCCATCTGTTCGAACTCGCGGGAGCGGAAGATGAAGTTGCGCGGCGTGATTTCGTTGCGGAACGACTTGCCGATTTGCGCGATGCCGAAGGGCAGTTTCACGCGCGTGGTGTCGATCACGTTCTTGAAATCCACGAACATGCCCTGCGCCGTCTCGGGCCGCAGGTAGGCGACGGACGAGGCGTCGGTCATCGCGCCGACATTCGTCTGGAACATCATGTTGAACGCACGCGGGGCGGTCAGGCTGCCGGGCTCGCCAGTGGCGGGAGAGGGGATGAGCGGAATTTCGGCTTCGGTGGCTTCGGTGAATTCGCGCGGGCGAATTTCCATCAACTCACCTTGGATCTGTTTCTTTCGTTTTAAGGCTTTTGCGCCCTCAAGAAGCTCTTCGTATGTGCGTTCGTTTTCGAGCGCAGAAACATAACCAATAGTCTGATCCTGGGGCTCAATCGCGTTCATCGGCTTAACGACTGGTTGACCATCAACCTTCTCTGTCACCGTACCTTGAAGGAGACTCACCGCGACCATTACTTTTACCTCGGCGAACCACAGCTGATCGGCGCGGTAGCGGTTCTTACTCACTTTGCAGTCCACCAGCGGGTCGGAGAAACCGGCGACGTGGCCGGAGGCTTCCCAGACTTTCGGGTGCATGATGATGGAGGATTCGAGGCCGACGACGTCGTCGCGGCGGCGGACCATGTCGTTCCACCAGCAGTCGCGGATGTTTTTCTTCAGCTCCGAGCCGAGGGGGCCGTAGTCGAAAAAGCCGTTAAGGCCGCCGTAGATTTCGGAGGACGGATAGATGAAGCCGCGGCGCTTGGCGAGCGACACGATGGCTTCCATGAGGTTGCTGGAATCGGCAGGAGTGGACATGGGCGGAAGAAAAAACTGAAAGTTGGAAGGACTGAAAGGCTGGGAGGACAGAGGATCGGAATATGCGAGCCGCCGAGTGAAGGGCGCGGGGCGGCGGTGGTCAAGGCCGCGTCGAGCAAAACCAAAACTCTTGCTCTGGTGGGTCGGTCTCAGCAGGTTGACGCGCATTGTGTTGAGTTTACCCCTATGCTTATGAAGCTATTGTCTTTCTCTCCCCGGGTTTTGTTAGCCTTGGTTGGCCTATTCACGGCGACGGTTGCGATTTTCGCGGCAGAGCCGAAGCAAGCTGATCCGGATAATGGGCCGGTTACGCCGCCTAAGGTACTCAAACGTGAGCCGCCGAAGTATCCCTATAACATGCGGAATGCAGGTTTGATTGGTAATGTGACGATCGAATTTATTATCGATGAGCAAGGGCGGGTGATAAATCCGTTTGTCGTCGATTCGAATAATCCATGGTTTGAGCGACCAGCGATTGAAGCGATCCTGCTCTGGAAATATATACCGGCGCATAAAAACGGACATGCTATTAAAACTCGGGCGCAGCTACCCATTCGGTTTGATCTCGTTAATGAAGGACGCGAACTATGGCAGCCGACCAAAGGCAAGGATCACGCCAAATTGCCGCTGGAAATTCGTTGGGATAAATGTCCGGAACCGATCCAATCCACTTATCCGATTTATCCCGCCGAAGCCTTGGTGGCGGGAAAAAAAGGGCACGCGGTGGTGCGTTATTTGGTGAATTCACAGGGTCGAATTGAGACGGCGATGGTGATTGAGGCCAGTGCTCCGGAATTTGGCGGAGCGGCAATGGCCTCGGTTGATGCTTGGCGCTTCAAACCGGCGACCCGGGCAAAAGAGCCGTGCGCGGCACTCGTTCAGATGGATTATGATTTTATTCCCACGGGAGATGCCAGTGTGCCGATCACCTCCGGGCTCCGCGACGTCGTGCGTGAATTAGGCCGCAAAGAACCGCGCATCGAGGAGCTGGCTAAGTTGGACGTCGTGCCGAAAGCATTGTCTCGGCGCCCGCCGGTTTACCCGAGCTCCTTGCGCAAAGCCGGCCAGCCGGGCGAAGCGCTCATCGAATTCTGTATCGACGAGAACGGCGACGCTCAGCTCCCGCGCATCGTGTCGGCCTCGGCCCCGGAGTTCGGTTACTCCGCAGCCCAAGCGGTTTCGACGTGGCGTTTTGAGCCGCCGCTCAAGAATGGCAAACCGGTGATCGCCCGGGTTCAGATCCCGGTTGCGTTTAAATCGAATGAAAATCCGAAAGAAGAAAAAGTGCCGGCGGCCAAGGAGCAGCAGCCATGATCGGACGGTATTTCCATGGCGGGAGCGCAGTCGCTATCTTCCTTGGTGCGTTTGGAGCAGTCACTCTGTCTGCGCAACAGGTGCCTGCGCCCGTGCAGGTCGATTTTGCCGACGCGAGTTTGCGCGATTGGGTGCAGCCGGACTATCCGGAGGCGGCAAAAAAAGCGAAACGGGAGGGAAATCTGACGGTGGATTTCGTGGTTGAGCTGGATGGCCGGGTCTCGCGGGCCGAAGTGAGTGATTCGACCGATGCGGTTTTTAATGAGGCGGCTCTGGCCGCCGTGCGGCGTTGGACTTTCAGCCCGGCGTTGGAAAATACCAAACCGGTGGCCAGTGGTATGACGGTGCCGATTGAATTTCGGCTGAGTCAATTGAAGCAGAAATATGTACCTGTTTCGCCGCGGGTGGATCTTTTGCCGAAGGGCCTAAAAGTCACGCCGGCAACATTCAAAAATGCGCCTGATCCCGAGTACCCCGCCGAATTGGATGAGCAAAAACTTCCGGGTGAAGTGCAGATAGAGTTTACCGTCGATGCGGAGGGCATGCCCCGAACACCACGGGTACTGTGGGCTTCGCATGCCGCCTTTGTTGAGTCGGCTTTGCGGGCGTTGGCAAAATCTCAATTCGAACCGGCCCGACAGGGACCGTTGGCCAAAGCGATGGTGATGCAATACCCGGTGGTGTTTGATTATATCGGTGTCAAGCGGGCCGAAATTCTCACCGCCAACCACCTTACCCGGGTCAATTTATCCAGCGACGAAGCCATGCCGATGCCCTTTGTTTTGGTGGATCCGGTTTTTCCTCGGGAACACTTCTTGGCGGGCGAAAGCGGTGAAGCCATCGTCGAATTTTCCCTGACCGAGAAAGGGCGGACCACGGCAGTGACGGTTGTGTCAGCCAGTGCGCCGGAGTATGGCGCCGCTTTGTTGGCCGCCGTCCAAGCCTGGGGCTTTAAGCCGGCCTCAATTGATGGGGGCTTCGGGGCGGATCGGTTGCGGGTGACGTATGCATTTTCCCCTCCCTCAGGCGGGGTGGTGGTACGATTGGCCGCGAGTTTGCGGCCGGGTGGTGCCGGCATCGGTGGGCCGGCCGGGCTCGACCAAAAATTGAAACCCATGTGGCGTGGCTTTCCCGTTTATCCGGCGGCTTTGCGCGAGGAGCAACTCAAGGGGACGGCGGAGATCGAATTCATCATCGATCACGATGGCCGGGTCCGTTTGCCCCGGGTGGTTTCGGCGACGCGCGATGAGTTTGGCTGGGCCGCTGCCACCGCTATCAGCCAGTGGGTGTTCGAACCGCCCATGCGCAAGGGGGAACCGGTCGATATCATGGTGACCATTCCGGTTAGCTTTGTCCCGCCCAAGCTATAACGTTCGTGCGGAAGCTCGACCTAATTTATGATGGGCAACTGCAGATGGATTCCATAATTACCATCCGGGCGAAAACTATGGATTTGCCTTCGGCACCCGGGGGCGTTTTTGCTGTCGGCTTACTTTCTATGAATATCCGCCGTCTTACCTTGTCCTGCTTCGCTTTGTTCCTCGGTCTCAGCCAGCATTTGATTGCGACTGAGGCTGCTCCCGCTGCTGCGGTTAAGCCGGGCTATAACGTGACGGTCGATGTCTTGATCGACGAGAACGGTAGGGCGGAGGAAGTGAAATTGGCCGGGAGCGATGATCCTACCGGTGACCATATTTTGGAACAGCTTGCGCTCAACCTGGCCGCGAATGTCAAACAGCAGCCTAAGTTAAAGGAGGGTAAGCCGGTGAAGTTTACGGCACGGGTGCCTTTTAATTTTCCAGTCGAAGGGGACGAAGGTCCTGCGGCGAATAATGCGCCCAAACCGGCGATTCACTCCGCTGCGCAGCCGATTTTCCCGGAAAGTCTGGCGGCCAAAAATGAAAATGGCGGCGCCATTCTCGAATTAGTCATCGGTTCTTTTGGTAATGTAGAAAGCGTGAAATTACTCCGTTCTTCGCATAAAGAATATGCTGAGGCCGCTGTGGCCGCCGTTAAAACCTGGATTTTTGCTCCGGCACAAAAAGATGGAGTTCCGGTTGAGTGCCGCTGGCGGATTGCCGTGGCTTTTTCGGCCGATGGTAAGGACGTGGAGTGGACGTGGCGGACGGCTCCTCGTCCCAGCCTTGGGGCCTACACGGTGGTTCGGCCAAAGCTACCTCCGGCAGAGGCCGTGACCGCGCCATCAGGTCCGAAATTACCGGCAGAAACTTCGCCCGTATTTAATCTGCCAACTGCTCCGGCGAAGTAAGCGTTCGGCTCTTGCCCGGCCGCCCCACTTCGCGCTTGCGAGCCCGGCAGGGCGGGTAACGGTAATATTCCGCCATGAAAGCCGCCTTCACTCCCAAGGAATATCGTCATCTTCTCGAACTCGTGCATCTCGGCATGTGGGCCGTGACGGCTTATCAAGGCGAGGACACGACGGTGGCCAAGCGTTACTACGCGCTCGATCAGCGCCTGATGGAATTGGCCGCGGAGTTCGGTTGTGCGGATTTGGTGGAGCGCCGCCCCGATGGCACGCTGCAACCTGCGCCGAAACTGGCCGAGGATGAACGCGTGCGCGAATTACAGAGTGAATTTCAAAATGATGTTTTCTGGCACGAGCTGGTGAACCGCATGGCTGATCGCGATTTGGCCGGGGAACAAACCCGGCGCGCCATGGACACCCCGGGGGTCGAACCTCCACCCTCCACCGACGAGCGCCTCAAGAAACTGGAGGAACGCTATTGGCAGGAGTTCGAGAAAAACGATCTGGCCAATGTGGTGGTGCTGCGTGGCGGCCGGGGTTAATGAGAGTCGAAGTCCTGCCATCGAACATCGTCCTTGTGCACGCATTCGTGCGACGAAAGCCGTGGATTTTGCTCAAAATACCGACTCAGCCGGCATGCGAACTGCTATCTGTAGGCGTAACACCTTCTATCCAAATCGTAACAATCCCAACCCTCCCATGAACCTGCTCCGTCGCCTCTCCTGCCTTGCACTTCTTACCCTGGTTGCTGTGCCCCAAGTTTTGACCGCCGCTCCGCTAAAAATCGCTTACAGCGATTGGCCGGGTTGGGTCGCTTGGGAAGTCGCCATCCAGAAAGGCTGGATCAAGCAGGCGGGCGTGGATGCGGAATTTCTCTGGTTTGAATATGGTCCTTCGATGACGGCCTTTGCCGAGGGTAAGGTTGACGCCGTGATGGTCACCAATGGCGACGCGCTCGTCACGGGCGCTACCGGCACGAAGAACGTGATCATCATGCTCACCGATTACAGCAATGGTAACGATATGATCATTGCCCAGCCGGGCATCAAATCGGTGAAGGATCTCAAGGGTAAGAAAATCGGTCTCGAAGTTGGCTTGGTTGAACATCTCATGTTGCTCAACGCTCTGAAGAAAGCCGGCCTATCCGAGGCGGATGTCACCATTGTCAAAACCACTACAGATCAAACGCCCCAAGTTCTCGCTTCCGGCCAAGTCGATGCGATCGCTGCGTGGCAGCCCAATGCCGGACAGGCGCTCAAAGCCGTCGCCGGTTCGACCGCTATCTACTCCAGCGCCGATGAGCCTGGGCTGATCTACGACACCATCGCTGTTTCGCCCCAAAGCCTCGCGCAGAACCGCGCCGACTGGGTTAAATTGGTTTCTCTCTGGAATCGCGTGCTCGGCTATATTAATAATCCCGAGACCAAGGCCGACGCCTTGAAGATCATGGCGGCCCGCACCGGCTCAACCCCGGAAGATTACGCGGCCTTCATCAGTGGCACCCGCTTCCTCTCGCTCACCGATAGCGCCAAAGTCATTGCGAGCAAATCAGCCGGCTTCGGTTCCCTGAGCGCTTCCACGGAATTTGCCAATGAGTTTAACGTCAAGAATGCGGTCTATAAAGACTCGCAGGATGTCGCTTCCTACATCGACGCGAAGCTGACGACTGAGGCGCTCGCACTCGCGAATAAGTAAATTCTCGTCTGTCGGTGCTGTCGTGGTACCGTTCCTCGCCATGCTTCCCTCTCGCTGGCTTGTCGTAGGCCAAGAGCCGACGTCGAGCGTTCGGCTCACGCTGACGATGCTGTCCTTCTTGCTGCCCTTGGCGGTTTGGGCGCTCGTCAGCTATGTGCCGTGGATCTGGCATCCGCTCGTGCGGGTGTCGGCCGTGGGTGATGTGGCGTGGTTCAAACCCGGACTGCTCGTCGAGCGCGCCGTCTTCACCGCGGAAAATGCCAAGGCGATTATCGCCGGCGGACGCGCGGCCGAAGGCACTCCGGCCAACCCGGTATTTCTGCCCGCGCCGCATAAAGTTCTCCTGGCCTTCTATAGCGCATTTCAAACCAAGCCGGTGCTGCGCGGTGATCTATGGCTGCACGAGAGCCTGCTGTTGAGTATCAAAACAATTCTCGTGGGTTTTTTGTTCTCCTCGCTGCTCGGCGTGCCGATCGGAATTTTATGCGGTGCCTATCCGCCGATCACGCGGTTGACCGAGCCGGTGATCGACTTTGTGCGCTACATGCCCGCGCCGGCCTTCGGCGCGCTGGCCGTGGCCGTGCTGGGCATCTTCGACGCCCCCAAGGTCGCCATCATCGTCATCGGCACATTTTTTCAACAGGTACTTGTGATCGCCAACACCGTCCGTCGCCACGATCCGGCATTGGTCGAGGCGGCGCAGACCCTCGGGGCGAATCGCTGGCAGCTGTTGCGCCGCGTCATCATCCCGAGTTGTCTCGTGGATCTCTACAATGACCAACGCATTTTGCTCGGCTGGGCGTGGACGTACCTGATTGTCGCTGAAGTCGTGGGTGTGAGCAGCGGAATTACATTTTTCATCAATCAACAGGCCAAGTACCGGAATTTCGAAAACGTCTACGCCGCCATCATCATGATCGGCCTCATCGGCCTCCTGACCGATCAAGGTCTGGCTTTCATCGGCCGCCGTCTTTTCCCCTGGCAGCTCCGCCCGCCCAGTCGCGTGGGGGCATTCTTGCGCTGGCTTTTTCCCGTGAAGTTAATCGAAGCATGAACTCCTCCGCCCCTTCCGCCGACTACCTGCGGCAAGCTCCGGCCGTGACCGAGCGTTTCCAGCGACTCAAGGAACGCCCGGTCGTGCTGGAGATCGACCGTCTCGGACGCCAATTTGCCGGCAAGAACGGCCCTGTCGTCGCGCTGAAGAATATCTCCCTGAAAATTCATCGGCGCGAATTGGTGTGTGTGATCGGGCCCTCCGGTTGTGGCAAATCCACGCTGATCCGCATCATCGCCGGACTCGATGCACCCACCGGCGGCCGTATGCTCGTTGATGGCAAGGAATCACGCGGTCCCTCGCCCGAGCGTGGGATGGTTTTTCAAGGCTACACCCTCTTCCCCTGGTTGACCGTAAAGCAGAATGTCATGTTCGGTTTGGAAATGGGCGGCATGAGTCAAAATGCGGCGGAAGGGAAATCACTCGAGTGGCTCAAACTTGTCGGTCTCACCCAATTCGAGGAGTCCTATCCCGCGCAACTTTCCGGCGGCATGAAACAACGCGTCGCTATCGCCCGCGCCCTCGCGCCCAACCCGCGCGTGCTGCTCATGGACGAACCCTTCGGCGCGCTCGATGCCCAGACCCGCGCGCAAATGCAGGCGCACCTCCTCGAAATCTGGCGCAACGTCGATGTCACCATCCTCTTTATCACGCACGATCTGGATGAAGCCATCTACCTCGCCGACCGCATTCTCGTGCTCAAAGCCCATCCGGGCGAAGTGCAGGAAGTGATCGAAGTCTCCGTCCCGCGTCCACGTCGCGCCGACCAGTTCAACTCCCCGGAATTCCTGGCTACCAAGCGCCGCTTGGAAGAACTCATCCATCCGCGAATCGATGTCGCCGTGGAAAAATTGCCCATCGTCCGGCTGACCCCGGTGGGCGACGACGTCGAATGACCAAGTCCATCGCATTTTTGCGCTTAATCCGTGTAAGTGGCGCGCTTGGCGCGCTACGGAGCGAGGCAAGCGCGCCACCCATCCCATCCGGCCCCAGAAAAATTCGCCCATGACCAAGCGAGCCGCCGTTTTTCCATTGGCCGGATCGCTGACTCCAGCCAAGGTGTCGTCTTCTCCTCCCATGCCTCGCCACCGCCCCACCCTTGCCCGCTTTAGCGTTTCTTTGCCTTCCGATCTGCTCGACGAACTCGACGATATGGTGGTGCAACGGAAATTACCCAACCGCTCCCACGCCATTGCCGAGATGGCCCGGGAGCAATTGACCGAGCATGCCCGCGAACTTGGCGCCAAGAGCATGGCCGGCACGATCAGTCTCGTGTACGACTACCGGAAACGGAATCTCCAGCGGAAACTCGCCGATATTCAGCACGAGAATTATCTCATGGTGGTCACTTCGACCCACGTGCATCTTGAGCATAATCACTATCTGGAAGTTCTCCTCGTGCAGGGTCCCGCCCGGGATTTGCGCCGTCTCGCCGATACGCTCGCCGCCTGCAAAGGCGTGAAGCAGGCCAAACTCAGCCTCACCGCCACGGCCATGCCGCCGTTACTCTGAACGCAAACCATGCCTTCGAAATCAAAGTCAGTTGGCTATGTGCCTTTGCCGAAAGGGGGAACCCGGCCTCCGGACGGGTTTGCGCGAATTTCACCAGAGCAACCCGTCCGGAGGCCGGGTTGCTCCCTGGGCGACTAAAACCATGCGATGAAAAAACGGTCGCACCTCAGCACTTGACGTAACACGAAATTACACAAACGTAACACCATTTATGGACCTCGTCATCAACCACGCGCCGGCTGCCGCGCTCTTCACCAAGACCCTCACTCATTCCGGGATGTGGTCGGGCGTGATCTCCCGCGGCAAGACGCTCCGTCTCACCGCCTTCGAAGCCGGCGCCAATGTCGGCTTGCTGCTCTATAATGCCGACGTGCCGAGCGAGCGTTACAACCTGCCCGATACGCTCAAGGGCCAGCATATTTTTTATCTCCGCCATCCGTATTGTCTGCACTCCGACATGGGCCGCGTGCTCGCGTCGATCACCGCCGACACCGTGGGCTGGCACGACACCGTGTGCGGTGCGTCAGACGCCAAACTCGTCACCACGAAGTATGGTGAGAAAAATTATCAAACCGCGCGGAACGATTACCACCGCAACGGCCGCGATGCCTTTCTCATCGAGCTGACCAAGTGGGGCCTCGGTCAACGCGACCTCGTGCCGAATCTGAATCTCTTCAGCAAAGTCGTATCGGATGATGCCGGCTGTCTGACGTTTGTTCCCGGCAATGCGAAAGCCGGCGATTACATCGAGCTGCGTTTCGAAATGAACACACTCATCGTGCTCAACACCTGCCAGCACCCGCTCGATCCCGATCCGCAGTATCATCCCCGTGATGTGCGCTTGGAAGTGTTCCGGACCCAGCCACCCGCCGCCGACGATGTCTGCCGCCGTTCCCGTCCGGAAAACGAACGCGCCTTTATCAACACGGAAAATTACCACGCACTCAGAGGGTAGGGCGGAGTATCCCTAATCCGCCGCGATTTACTCTTCCCTCCTGCTCAACTCGGCGCGTTAAGGATAACGCGCCCTACCAAAAATCTTCCAGTCCTTCGTTCGCCGTTTCGACCTCTGGCTCTCAGCTCTCAACTCTAATCTCTCAACTTTCAGCTCCCTCCATGACCACCAGTTCACTTTCTCCCACTGCTGCGATCTATCGTCACGTCATTCCCGCCGGCGATCCTTGGACCTACGAAATCAAACGCGGTCAAACCCTCCGTATCGTTGACGTGGAAGGCAACCAAGCCGCCGACACACTCTTCTACGACTCCCGCGATCCGTCCAACCGCTACAGTGCCTCCGATACGATTCAACGTCAGGCCGCTCTCTACCTCAGCACCGGCACGCGACTCATTTCCAATATGGGCGATGAACTCCTTACGATCGTGGCCGATACCTGCGGTCGCCACGATACCCTCGGTGGCGCTTGTTCGCGCGAGAGCAATACCATGCGTTACGCTCTCGACAAGGAATACATGCACGCCTGCCGCGACAGCTTCATCTGTGGCGTGCACGCGTGGCGCCCTGAGCTCGGGAAGCGCGACATCACCTGCAATATTAACTTCTTCATGAACGTGCCCGTCACTCCTGACGGACGCCTGACTTTCGCCGATGGCGTTTCCGCGCCCGGCTACTACGTCGAGCTCCGCGCCGAGCGCGACGTGGTCTGCGTCCTTTCGAACTGCCCCCAACTCAACAACCCCTGCAACGCATATAACCCCACCCCAATCGAGGTTCTGATCTGGGAAACGGGCGCGGCGGTAGTTGGGAATTAGTATTTGGCCTTTAGTGAAACCATTACTTCGCATGTGTGCCCAACGATCTCAGATAAGCATTCAAAGCCGGAAGCAGCTCTTTCAACACCCGTTGGAGCGGCGCTTTTTGTCCTCGGATGAGCAACTGACGTTTATCCGCACGGCGCAGAAAGTGTCGCACTTCATAGAGCGAACCTCGGGCGATGCGAATGAATCGTTGATGATCCACTGGCGAAGCACGTCCGTAGCCTTCGGCGATATTGGCGCCAACACTATCTGCCGCCCGCACGAGTTGATGTCCCACTGTGTTCTTGGGAAATTGCTCCCAGATCACCACGACGTTCCACACGAGATCGGCCAATTCCTCGGCCATCGCATAAACTCTCAGGTCATCCAGCGCGAATTTTGCCATAGATTCTCGGATATAACCCCCGCAAAGGTTTAGCGACCAATTACCAATTTCTAACTACTAATTTCTGCTGCCCTCCCATGTTCACCAAAGTCCTCATTGCTAATCGCGGCGCCATTGCCTGCCGCGTCATCCGCACTCTTCGCAAGATGGGCGTGAAGTCCGTCGCCGTTTACTCGGACGCCGACAAACACTCGCTCCACGTTCAGCAGGCCGACGAAGCCATTCACATCGGCGCCGCTCCGGCAGCGCAGAGCTATCTCGACGGCGATAAGATCATCGCCGTCGCGAAATCAGTCGGCGCACAAGCGATCCATCCTGGTTATGGTTTTCTCTCGGAAAACCCAGGCTTCTCCGATGCGTGTGCTGCAGCCGGCGTCGTCTTCATCGGCCCCACCGGCGATCAAATGCGGATGTTTGGATTGAAGCACGCGGCTCGCGCCATTGCCCAGCAGCACAATGTTCCGTTGCTCCCCGGTTCGGAGTTGCTCCGCGACGAAGAGCACGCCCGCACCGAAGCCGCGCGCATCGGCTATCCGGTGATGTTGAAGAGCACCGCCGGTGGCGGTGGCATCGGGATGTCCCTCATCCGCAAACCAACCGAACTCTCCGCTGCCTTCGCGGCCGTCGGCCGTCTCGCCAAAAACAATTTTAAAGAAGGTGGCATTTTCCTCGAGAAATTCGTCGAACACGCCCGCCACGTCGAGGTGCAGATCTTCGGCGATGGCAAAGGCCACGTCGTTTCCGTGGGCGAGCGCGATTGCTCGGTCCAGCGCCGCAATCAAAAAGTCATCGAAGAAACCCCCGCGCCCGGCCTTACCGCCGCGCAGCGCACCCGTCTTCTCGAAACGGCCGCTCGTCTCGGCGTTGCCGCTGGTTACCAAAATGCCGGCACCGTCGAATACGTTTACGACAACGCCACCGGAGAATTTTATTTCCTCGAGGTGAACACCCGTCTCCAGGTGGAGCACGGTGTCACGGAGGAAGTCACCGGCGTCGATCTCGTCGAATGGATGCTGCTCGCCGCTGCGGGCGAGCTCGATCTCTCGAATTGGAAACCGACGACCCAAGGTGCGTCTATTCAGGTGCGCGTTTATGCGGAAGATCCGGGTCGGAATTTCCAGCCCGCCGCCGGCACCCTCACCGATGTGCACTTCGCCACCTCGGCCCGCATCGAAACGTGGATCGAGCGCGGTACGGAAGTCTCGGCGTTCTACGATCCGCTCCTCGCCAAGATCATCGTGAAAGGTGAAAACCGCGCCGAGGCCTTGCATCGGCTCGACGTCGCGCTCGCGGACACGCGCCTGCACGGCCTCGAAACCAATTTGGATTATCTCCGTCAGATCGCTGCATCCGTCGGTTTCCGCTCGGGCGGTGTGACCACGAAATTTCTCAGCACGCTCCCCTACGCTGCATCGACCCTTGATGTACTCGAGGGCGGCACGCAGTCTACGGTGCAGGACTATCCCGGTCGGCTCGGCTATTGGGACGTGGGCGTACCGCCATCCGGCCCGATGGATGGACGTTCCTTTCGGCTCGCCAATCGGCTCGTCGGAAATCCCGACACCGCTGCCGGTCTCGAACTCACGGTCCAAGGTCCGTCGCTCCGTTTCAACACGGCGGCGATCATCGCGCTTACCGGAGCCAACATGCCCGCGACGCTTGATCACAAGCCCGTCGCCTACCATCGTTCCCTGCGCGTCAAAGCCGGACAAACACTTCGCATCGGAGCCATCGAAGGAGCAGGCCTGCGCACCTACCTCGCGATCCGCCACGGCTTTGATGTGCCGGATTATCTCGGCAGCAAAGCCACATTCACTCTCGGACTTTTCGGTGGACACTCCGGTCGCGCCTTGCGTCCCGGCGATGTCCTTCGCGTCCATCGCGCCACGCCTGCCGGCGTGACGGACGCAGCTCCATTGCTCCGTGCGCCCGCGAGCGTTCAGCCTGTCCTCACGCGCGAATGGGAAATCGGCGTGCTCTACGGTCCGCATGGCGCGCCGGATTTTTTCACCGAGGAAGATATCGGCATCCTTTTCACCACGGCCTACGAAGTCCATTATAACTCCGCGCGTACGGGCGTTCGTCTGATCGGCCCGAAGCCGCAATGGGCGCGACGCGACGGCGGTGAGGCCGGCCTGCATCCGTCGAACATTCATGACAACGCGTATGCGATCGGCGCGATTGATTTCACCGGCGACATGCCGATCATCCTCGGCCCCGACGGCCCGAGCTGCGGTGGTTTCGTTTGCCCCGCTACAATCGTGCAAGGCGAACTTTGGAAAATGGGCCAGCTGAAGCCCGGCGATAAAGTGCGGTTCCGCGCGTTGACGGCGGAATACGCGCGGATTCTGGCCACCGCACAGGATGCAGAGATTGAGTCGTTGGTGCCGATGAAGAAGCGCGGGGTAGGGCGAACCGTCCCGGTGAGCCGCGGTTCGGCGGGGACGCCTCACCCTACCTTCCAACCCCCCGAACCCGCGATCCTCCACTCCATCCCTGAGCGTCCCGACGCCCCCGCCGTCTGCTACCGCCGCGCCGGCGACTCCTACCTGCTCGTCGAATACGGCCCACTGATGCTCGACATCGCGCTCCGCATGCGCGTCCATGCGTTGCAGACTTGGTTGGAGCGCCACCACATTCCGGGACTTATCGATCTTACTCCCGGTATCCGTTCGCTGCAGTTGCACTTTGATTATCGCGCGCTGCCACTCGAGCGCTTGATGGAAATTCTCCTTCGTGCCGAAGCCGAACTACCGTCGGTTGACAGCATTGAAGTCCCTTCGCGCATCGTCCATTTACCACTGTCGTGGGAGGATGAATCCACGCTCCTCGCGATCCGCAAATATATGCAGATCGTCCGCAAGGATGCGCCGTGGTGCCCGAGCAACATCGAGTTCATTCGCCGTATCAACGGTCTCGAAAACGTGGCCGAGGTGCATCGCATCGCCTTCGAGGCGAGTTACCTCGTGCTCGCGCTCGGCGATGTTTATCTCGGCGCACCGGTGGCCACTCCCGTTGATCCGCGTCATCGTCTTGTTACGACTAAATATAATCCCGCCCGCACGTGGACGCCGGAAAACGCCGTCGGCATCGGCGGCGCCTATCTTTGCGTGTACGGCATGGAAGGTCCGGGCGGTTACCAGTTCATCGGACGCACTTGCCAGATGTGGAATCGCTACAAGCAAACCGTCGAGTTCTCCGATGGCAAACCGTGGCTGCTCCGGTTCTTCGATCAGATCCGTTTCTATCCGGTCTCGAATGCCGAGCTGACGAAATTCCGCGAAGATTTCCCGCAAGGCAAAGTGCAGTTGAAGATCGAGGAAACCACGTTCCGTCTGCACGACTACCAGAAGTTCCTCGAAACCCACGATGCCACCATTACGGCGTTCAAAACGAATCAGCAAAATTCCTTCGAGGCCGAGCGCAAACGCTGGGAAGAGAGCGGTCAGCTTAACTTCTCGGCCGAGTCCGAATCTGCGGCCGCCGTGGACGAGCAAGCGATCCCGGCCGGGTGTATTGCCGTGTCGACCCACATTCCGGGCAACATCTGGAAAATCCTCGTCGCGCCCGGCAGGGAGGTGAAGGAAGGCGATCCGCTCGTGATTCTCGAATCCATGAAGATGGAAGTGACGATTGGGGCCAGCCGCGCCGGTAAGGTGCGCGAAGTCCGCTGCGTCGAAGGCCGCCCGGTGAATGCCGGTGAAACGCTGGTGGTGCTCGAAGCAGGGACGGAGGGAATTGGTAGTTAGAAATTGGGATTTTGACCCAGCACCTGCGACCAACCCCAAAGTACCGATTCCTAATTACCAACTACCAAATTCACGCTTCCCTTCATGCCCTTCTCCCTCGATCTCACTGCGCTTCGCGCCGCTTACGCTGCGGGTACACTCACCCCGACCGCGCTCATCGAAGAACTCTGTCGTCGCCTGGAGGCGCATGGCGATCCGGCGGTGTGGATTCATCGGTTGTCGCGTGCTGAGTTGCTCGCGCACGCGAAACGCATCGAGGCGCGAGGCCCGGCCGCTCAACCACTCTACGGCGTGCCTTTCGCGATTAAGGACAACATCGATCTGGCCGGTATTCCGACTACAGCGGCGTGTCCTGCGTTCGCTTATACTCCAACCGAGTCTGCCTTCGTCGTTCAACGTCTACTCGACGCTGGAGCGATTCCTCTTGGGAAAACAAATCTCGATCAGTTTGCCACCGGGTTGGTCGGCGTGCGTTCACCCTACGGCGTGCCGCGTAATCCCTTTCATCCGGACATGATTCCCGGCGGCTCGAGCAGCGGTTCAGCCGTGGCAGTGGCGGCGGGGTTGGTGAGTTTTTCACTCGGCACCGATACGGCCGGCTCGGGTCGCGTGCCGGCATCGTTCAATAATATCGTCGGCCTCAAACCCACGAAAGGCGCTTTGAGTACACGAGGAGTCGTGCCGGCCTGTCGTTCGCTCGATTGCGTGTCGGTCTTTGCGCTGACGGTGGAGGATGCCGCAGCGGTCACGGCCATTGCCGGTGGCTTTGATGCCAGCGATCCGTTTGCTCGTTTGGCTCCCGCTGGAGCGAGCGATTCGGTCGCGGCTTCAACCCGTTTTCGTTTCGGGGTGCCGGCGGCAAATCAACTTGAATGGTTTGGCGATGCCTTTTCTCCGCTCTTGTTTGCCGATGCGGTGCGTCGGTTGGAATCGCTCGGCGGCGTGCGGGTCGAAATCGATTTCTCCCCCTTTTGTGACGCGGCGCGGCTGCTCTATGAAGGACCGTGGGTCGCCGAACGTTGGTCGGCCGTGCGGGATTTCCACGCGCAGCACGCCGACGCGATCTTTCCCGTTACGCGCAAAATCATCGAAGGCGGGGCGAAGCCGCTGGCCGTCGACGCCTTCGAAGCCGGCTACAAACTCGCCGCGCTCCGCCGTGCGGCGGATGCTACTTGGACAAAAGTCGAGACGCTCGTCCTGCCGACAGCGGCGACGATCTACACGCGCGCCCAAGTCGAGGCCGATCCGATCACCCTTAACTCTCGCCTCGGTACCTACACCAATTTCGCCAACTTGCTCGACACCGCCGCGCTTGCCGTCCCCACGGGTTTTCGTCCCGATGGGCTGCCTTTTGGCGTGACGCTCTTTGGTCCGGCTTGGAGTGACGCGCGACTCGCGGCGATTGGGGGTGTGTTGCATCGGGCGACCTCGAGCAAAGCTGGAGCGACGGGTTTGGGGTTGTCCGCCGCGCCACTGGCGCCAGTGGCGAAGACTGACGAAATAGCTCTCGCCGTCGTCGGCGCGCATTTGACCGGGGAACCGCTCAACGGTCAGCTCACTTCTCTCGGTGCCCGATTGCTGCACACCACGCACACGACGGATGCGTACCGCTTGCATGCACTTGCGGGCACCGTTCCGCCGAAGCCCGGCTTGGTGCGAGGCGCACCGGGAACGGGTGCGATGATCGAAGTCGAAGTGTGGGCGCTCGCGCCCGCCGCATTTGGGACCTTTGTCGCCGCCATTCCTCCTCCGCTTGGCGTCGGTACGCTGAGCCTGGTCGATGGTACGTCGGTGAAGGGTTTCATTTGTGAACCTGCGGCCCTCGAAGGAGCTAAAGACATCACGAGCTTCGGCGGTTGGCGCGCCTATCGGCGCAGCCTGTAGGAATTTTGCTGAGAGGTGGAGCGCGTTGCCCCCAACGCGCTTGGTGTTCGCCAAGCTTAAACCAGTGTTCTGCTGGCCAGCAGAACGTTCCACCTGAAAATGATTCGATCTAGTCAAAGAGGATTGTCTCGCGAAGGATCCGAAGGAGGCAAAGGTTCGAACCAAAGAAGAGTTTCCTTTCGTCTCCTTCGATCCCTTCGCGAGACAATAGTGATGACTGCGTATTTTCAGTAAAAGGGTAGCCGCGTTGGAGCATCGCGACAAGGTGGTCACGCCTGCGGACCACGCTTTCGCCTCCAGCTCAAGCGCGGCTACAGAATTCATGAAAGTACTCCCGGCTTGGGTTTATATATTTTGCTTAGTGTTTAAAGAATTTCATGCCTTGGGGGGGGTGGACTCTTCCGACTGCACGGTTACGCAGTTCCTGAAATGCGGATTTGCGGTCTGGCTTTTCTGCGTTCTAGCTAACGCCATGAAATGCTTTCGCTTGTTAGTTGTTTCGTTGCTTCTGCCCTACGCGTTGTCGGCGGCGGATCGTTCGCTTAAAATCGACAAAGCGCGTTCCTACGTCGACGTGGATGTGGATGCTACGATCAATTTCACGGGTCGGCTGGAGGATTATCAAACCAGCTTCAGCGTGGATGCCGCCGGCAAAATCAAAACGGCGACGCTGGCATTCAAATTTGCCGATCTGAAAACCGGCAAGACCGACCGCGATGCGAAGATGATTCAATGGCTCGGCGGCGGTTTGCCTGATGGGAAATTCGAGGCCGGTATTATTGTCGTTGCTCCCGACGGTCAGGGGCAGGTGACAGGCAAGCTTACTTTTCACGGAGTGACGACGCGGGTAGAGTTTCCCGTCAACGTTGCGCGCAATGAAGGCACCTATGTCATCACCGGTGAAGCCACGATCGACTACCGGGAGTGGGAGTTGAAAATCATCAAGATCGCCTTCATCGCGAAGGTGAATCCGCTGGTGAAGATCCGTTTCAAGTTCACCGGCACGCTGCCGGCGGTTCCGGAGGAAAAGTAAGGGGAATAGATCCACTCGGTAACGACGTTATTAATTCCGGAATCGTGCCTCCTCGTATTACCTCGAACAGATTTGAAAACTCCACTGCCTCGCTCCTCTCCGTATTCCCTGCTGAGATCATTCCACGACTTCAGCCTTATGTTCATGTTGTTGGTAGGCGTGTTACTGATGGGCATCGGTTGTTTGCTGGTTCTAAAACCTAATGATGACCTGCTACAGCATCGTAATCATCTCCTGCTCCTCTGCGGAGCAATCACAGCCATTTCATTACCTGCCAGTGTGTTTATATTCGCACCGGTTCGGCGTCGAATTAAGCAGGGCTGCACCCAGAAGTACATGGATCTTTTGACTGAGCGAGGCTTTGAAATGACCAGTCATTCCCCAGATATGCATGAATTTACCCCCAAGCGACAGAGCTGGCTTACCTTTCAGGCTGAAAGAATTTGTATCCACTATCACGAGGGTAGGGCCCCCACGGCAGAATTCCCGAGGTATTTGCTGCTGATGCTGCCCTCAACGTCTTTTGTGAGTGATTAACTTCCCTGGTGAATGAGTGAGTAAATGAGCAGCGATCTTACTTCTTCGGTGCGTGGCGCTTTTCCAGGACGGAAATCGCATCGGTGAGCGAGAGTTTTTTGACGCGCATCAGGACCATCAAGTGAAAGATCAGGTCGGCGGCTTCGCCGGAGAATTCGGGGTTCTTGGCGGAGAGGGCCGCGAGCGCGGTTTCAACACCTTCCTCGCCGACTTTCTGCGCGCAGCGGGTGACGCCTTCTTGGGCGAGGCGGACGGTGTAGCTGGATTTGTCGCCGCTCTTGATCCGGGCGGCGATCACTTGGTCGAGATGAGCCAGGAAGCCTACGCCGGTGGCGCCTTCATCGCCGAAACAACTGGTCGTGCCGCGGTGACAGGTGGGGCCGATGGGGTTGGCTTTAATCAGGAGGGTGTCGTTGTCGCAGTCGACTTCGAGACTGACGAGCTTGAGGAAATTGCCGGAGCTCTCGCCTTTGACCCAGAGACGTTGCTTGGTGCGGCTGAAGAAGGTGACCTTCGTGGACCTGAGCGTTTTCTTCAGCGCGGCGGCATTCATGTAGCCGAGCATGAGCACTTGCAGCGTGGCGGCGTCCTGCACGATGGCGGGAACAAGTCCGTCGGTTTTCTGCCAATCGATTTTCGGGAGTTTCATGAGAGTAATTTAACCACAGATGGACACAGATTCACACAGATAGAAATGCTGGAGCAGGCAGTTGATGATCTATTCGAATCTGTGTCCATCTGTGTTAATCTGTGGTTCAAAAAATCAGGCCCTGACCTCAATGCCTTCCTGGGCGAGGTAAGTTTTTAATTTTGGAATGGGAATGGTGCCGCTGTGGAAGACGGAGGCAGCCAAGGCGGCGTCAACACCGGCGTCGCGGAACACATCGCGGAAATGTTCGGGTGCACCCGCACCGCCGGAAGCGACGAGCGGAATCGTGAGCACGGCGCGAACGAGCTTGAGTTGGGCGAGATCGTAGCCGGCTTTCACGCCGTCCTGGTTCATGCAGTTGAGTACGATTTCACCGGCGCCTAGTTTCTGCGCTTCCTTGGCCCAATCGACCGTGCGCCAGCGGGTGCCGCGGGTTTTGGTCGGATCACCGGTGTATTGCTTAACGAAGTAGTCGCCGTTTTCTTGGCGGCTGTCGATGCCCACGACCACGCATTGCGAGCCGAACTCGGCGGCGAGCTGGCCGAGGAGCGCGGGATTTTCAATGGCCGGGGAGTTGAGCGAAATCTTGTCGGCGCCGCTGTGGAGCAACCGCCGGGCTTCATCGAGTGAACGGATGCCACCGGCCACGCAGAATGGAATGTCGATCACGCGGGCGACGCGGGTCACCCAGTCGGTGGACACGGTGCGGCCATCGCTGCTGGCAGTGATATCATAGAACACGAGTTCATCGGCCCCTTCGTCGCGATAACGCTGGGCGAGTTCGATGATGTCGCCCATGTCGACGTGATTGCGGAACTGGACGCCCTTGACGACACGGCCGTCGCGGACATCGAGGCAGGGAATGAGGCGGCGGGCTAGCATGGTAGAGTGGAAAGAGAGAGGAGCAAAAGTGTAGGAGCCTGTTTACAGGCGATTCGAAAGGTTCGTTGGCTCCGAAAGCGTTGAGTCGCCTGTAAACAGGCTCCTACAAAAGAGACGTTCGTATTTGTGATCAGCACGACAAAGCCTCCTGCAGCGTGAATTTGTTTTCGTAGAGCGCGCGGCCGACGATGGCGCCGGTTGAGCCGGTGGTTTTCAGCACGCGCAGATCTTCCAGCGACGAGACGCCGCCGGAGGCCTGGATGTGCAGTGAGGGGAATTTTTTCACCAGCTGCGCATAGAGCGCGGAATTTGGACCGGTCAGCTTGCCGTCGCGGCTGATATCGGTGCAGAGAATGTGCACGAGTCCGGCGGAGAGAAACCCGGTGAGCATTTCATTGAGTGCGACACCGGTGCTTTCCTGCCAGCCGGCGGCAGCAATACGTGGCGTGCCGTCGGCATCGAGCCGCACATCGGGCGCGAGAATGATGGCTTCGGGGCCGAATTGTTTCAACCAGCCGCGGACCAGCTCGGGTTGTTTCACGGCGAGGCTGCCGACGATTACACGTTTCACCCCGGCGTTGAGCAGGGCGGAAATCTGGGATTCCTCGCGGATGCCGCCGCCGGTCTGGACGTGCAGGCCGCTTTCACGGGCGAGTCTTTCCACGAGCGGAGTCTGGCGCTTGGTCGGATCCTTCGCGCCGTCGAGATCCACGACATGCAGCCAGGTCGCACCGGCAGCCTTGAAGCCTTGGGCAACGGCGACCGGATCGGTGCCGTAGGTTTTTTCCTGATCGAATTTGCCTTCGGTCAGGCGCACGACGCGGCCGCCGCGAAGGTCGATGGCTGGATAAATGATCATGGGTTGGGAAACTGTAGGAGGGGCTTTATGCCCCGATAAGCTGCGCGTAGACTCGGATCGGGGCGTAAAGCCCCTCCTACAGTTGCGGAAGCGAGCGTGTAGGATTTCATACGGGCATCGCCAAAAAGTTTTTGAGCAGCTGGGCCCCCGCGGCACCGGAACGTTCGGGGTGAAATTGTACGCCGGAGAAGTTTCCGCGTTGCACCACGGCGGCGAATGCCGTGCCGTGTTCGCAGCTGGCGAGGGTGAACTCGTTCACCGGACCGGCGAAACTGTGGACGAAATAGAAACGGGTGGTCGCATCGAAGCCGCGGAGCAGCGGGGTGTCGCGTTTGATACCCAAATTATTCCAACCCATGTGGGGCACGGTGACGCCCGGCGATTCGGGCAGCAGGGCCACGCGACCGGGGATGAGTCCGAGCGAGGGCGTGTCGCCTTCGGCAGAGGATTCGAAGAGCAATTGCATGCCGAGGCAGATGCCGAGCACGGGCTGCGTGAGGCCGCGCACGCAATCGACCAAACCCCGCTCGCGCAGCCGGCGCATGCCTTCGGGGGCTGAACCGACGCCGGGCAAAATTACGCGCTTGGCTGCACGGATAACCGCGAGATCAGCCGTGAGTTTACTTTGTACGCCAAGCCGCTCGAGCGCGAAGCGCACCGAGGCGATATTGGCGCCACCACTGTCGACAATTGCTAACATGGGTTTTTCAAAATGGGTTCTGCAGTGGGTAGGGCGCGACCGCTGGGCGCGCCGAAAGGACGTTCGCGGCGGGCCCAGCGGTCCCGACCTACCGGCGCTGCTGCGCCAAAATGCAGATAGAAATTCGGCTTCATCACAGCACTCCTTTCGAGCTGGGGATTTCTCCGCCGGCGGTGCGGGCTACCGCAGGACGGAGGGCGCGGCCGAAACCTTTGAAGAGGGCTTCGACCATGTGGTGCGTGTTGTCGCCGGTGACACTCATGTTCAGGGTGAGGGCAAGGTTGTCGCTCACCGATTTGAAGAAATGAGAAACCATCTCGGTCGGCATCTCGCCGACGCGATCACGGGGGAATTTGGCGTCGAAGACCAGCCACGCGCGGCCACTCAGGTCGAGGGCGACCTGGGCGAGCGCTTCGTCCATGGGCATGACGAAACCGTAGCGGCCGATGCCGCGTTTGTCGCCGAGCGCCTGACGGAGAGCGGTGCCGAGCGCGAGGCCGGTATCCTCAATGGTGTGATGTTCGTCGATGTGCAGGTCGCCTTCGCAGGTGATCACGAGACTGATACCGGCGTTGCGGGCGATCTGCTCCAGCATGTGATCGAAAAATCCGAGACCGGTCGCAAATTTGAGGGGCGCGGTCGCGTCGAGGTCAACGGTGACAGTGATCGAAGTTTCCTTGGTTTTGCGCACGATGCTCGCGCGGCGGGGAGCCTCGACCAGCTGGCGCGCAATTTCCGTCCAACCGAAATTCTTGCGGTCGTAGCGGAACCCGCGGATGCCGAGATTTTGCGCCAGCTGCACATCGGTTTCGCGATCGCCAATGACGGCGGCTTGTTCGCGCGACCACGACGTGTCCTTGACGTAATCAGTCAGGAGCCCGGTCTTGGGTTTGCGGCAATCACAGCGATCCGCCGGTTTGTGCGGGCAAACGCGGATGGCCTCGAAGGTAATGCCTTGGGAACTCAGAATATCGAGCAGCAGTTTTTGCGGCGGTTCGAAATCGGCCTGGGGGAAACTCGCGGTGCCGAGGCCATCCTGATTGGTGACCATGACAAAGACGAAGCCGGCGTCGCGTAACCGCAGCAGCGCGGGAACGCAGTCGGGTTCGAGCACGAATTTGTCGAGCCGGTCGATCTGTTGGTCGGGCGGTTCGGCGATCAGAGTGCCGTCGCGGTCGATGAAGAGGATTTTTTTCATGGCTGGGATCGAAATTGTAGGAGGGGCTTTATGCCCCGATAAAAATGACCGCATCGAGTGAATCGGGGCGTAAAGCCCCTCCTACAGCAAGGCAGCCGGTTGAGATATTGGCGTCAGACACGGGACAAGATCTCCAGGGTGGCGTTGTTTTCATCGGCGGTGCCGACGGTGATCCGGACGGTGTTCGGGACATCCTTGCTGCGGTCGCGCCAGACGACGCCCTTGGCGCGGCCGGCGGCCATGACATAGGCGGAGTCGGCGACTTGGATGAGAATGTAATTGGTATCGGTCGGCCAGACGCGCTGCACCACGGGGAACAAAGGCAACGCGGCGAGCAGGCGCTGGCGTTCGCTGGTGAGCAGGCGGATGGATTCGCGGGCGGCGGCAATGCCTTCGGGGGAAAGTGCGGTCAGAGCGGCCTGAAGCACAGGAACCGGAATCGGGTAGGGTGCGATGACTTTTTGCAGCACGGCGATCACTGCCGGCGAAGCCAGCGTGGCGCCGACGCGCGCTCCGGCGAAACCGTAAGCTTTCGAGAGGGTGCGCAGAACGACGAGATTAGGATTCGCGGCGATCTCGGAGGCGAGAGAAGGCTGGCTGGCGAATTCGACGTAGGCTTCGTCCACGACGACAACGGCGCGAGTGGCGAGGGTTTTCACGATGCGGAGCACGCTCGCGCGATCGAGCAGCTGGCCGGTGGGATTGTTCGGCGAGCAAAGAAAAACCAATTTCACTTCGGGGGTCACCGCAGCGAGCACGGCGTCGGTGTTGAGCGCGAAATTTTTAGCAAGGATCAGCGGCACCTTGATGACACCGGCGTTCTGAATGCCGGCGGCGACCGTGTACATGCCGTAGGTGGGCGGCGTGGTGAGAATGGCGTCCTTACCGGCGCTGCAGAACGTGCGCAGCAGCAGATCGATGCCTTCATCTGCGCCGCGAGTGACGAGCACGTGGGTGGGAGCGACGCCGTAGATGCCGGCGAGTTTTTCGATCAGGACAGGTGGCTGCGGATCCGGATAACGGTTGAACAGAGGCTGATGAGCCGAGGGAGTTTCCGGGTTTTCATTCGCATCCAACCAAATACGACCACCCTTGGATTCCTTGCGCGCGGAGCTGTAGGGCGCGAGCGCGAGGATCTCGGGGCGGACGAGGGCGAGCACTTGTTCGATGGGGGTCATGGCGAGGGTAGGGCGGGACCGCTGGGCCCGCCGGTTTGCGCGCGCGCGTCCTTTCTTGATCGCGGCGCGCCCAGCGGTCGCGCCCTACCTTCAGACATACAGTCCAAGCGGACGCGGACGGCGCGCTGGTGGGCGCAGAGGTTTTCGGCCAGTGCGAGGCGTTCGACCACGGGGCCGAGTTTTTTCAGGCCGCGCGGGCTGGCGGTTTGCACGGTCATCGTGCGCAGAAAATCAGTGAGGCCCAGACCGGAGCAGGAGCGCGCCCAGCCGTAGGTGGGTAGGACGTGATTGGTGCCGCTGGCGTAGTCGCCGAGCGATTCGGGCGTCCAGGCGCCGAGAAACACGGAGCCGGAAGTCGTGATGCGCGGCAGCAACGCGCGCGGATCGGCGAGCTGGAGAATCAAGTGCTCGGGTGCGTAGCGGTTGGCGATCTCGACGGCTTCGTCGGACGAAGCGGCAAGAATCACGCGGCTGTTGGCCAGGGCACGCGTGGCGATGGCGCCGCGCGGGAGAGCCGCGAGTTGTTTCTCCACCTCGTTCTGCACGCGGGCCGCGAGTTTTTCGGAAAAAGTGACGAGCACCACTTGCGAGTCCGGGCCGTGTTCGGCCTGCGAAAGGAGATCGGCGGCGATGAAGGCAGGTTCGGCAGCGTTGTCGGCTATAACCATCACCTCGGACGGACCGGCGGGCAAATCGATAGCCGCGCCGGCGGCTTCGCGGGAGATCTGGAGCTTCGCTTCGGTGACGTAGGAATTGCCGGGGCCGAAAAGTTTATCGCACTTCGGAATGCTGGCGGTGCCGAAGGCCATGGCGGCGATGGCTTGGGCGCCACCGACTTTGAAAATGTCGGTGATGCCGCAAAGCTGGGCGGCGAAAATAATCCACGGACTGAGTTTGCCGTCTCGGCCGGCGGGAGTGCAGAGCACACGTACGGGATTGCCGGCAATCTGCGACGGTACGCCGAGCATGAGCGCAGTGGAGAACAACGGTGCGCTGCCACCCGGGACGTAGAGACCGACGCGTTCGATGGGGCGGGAAACTTTTTCGCATACGATGCCCGGCATCGTCTCGACGCGGATGGGCGCGGGACGTTGGGCGAGATGAAAGCTGCGGAGATTGCGATAGGCGGTCTTGAGCGCGGATTTGTCGGCAGGGCTCAAGGCTTTGTCCGCGGCGGCAAATTCGGCGGGACTCACCTTGAGCGAACGCAGATCGGCACCGTCAAACTTGGCGGTGTAGATGCGCAGCGCGTCGTCTCCTTCGATCCGGACAGTCGCAACGATCTCCGCCACGGTGGCGGAGAGTTGCTCACGCGACGACTGCGCCGGGCGTTGGAGCGCGGCGAGGCGTTGGCGGGCGGAGAGGGATTTCCAAGTGAGGAGTTTCATTGTGATTTTGTCATCGCGAGAACGGCATAGCCGTTCGAAGCGATCCAGATGGATTGCTTCGTCGCTGTGCTCCTCGCAATGACAAGAAACCAATTCATCACAGCATCATCTTTTCGATGGGGAGGACGAGGATGCTGCTGGCGCCGGCTTTTTTGAGCGACTCCATGGTTTCCCAGAAGACGGCTTCCTGGCAGACGGCATGAAGGGCGACTTTGGTGTCGTCGCCGGCGAGGGGAAGGATCGTGGGATTCTCCGAGCCGGGCAGAAGTTTTCTGATTTCGGCTAGCGCGGCCTTCGGCGCATGCAGCATGATGTATTTGGCGTCGGCGGCTTTTTGCACGCCGTCGATGCGGCTGAGCATGATGTCGAGCGCGTGCGATTTCTCCGCCGTGAGGGAGCGGTCGCTGCGGATGAGCGCGGCCTTGCTCTTGAAAATGGTTTCGACGGCGCGGAGTTTGTTGGCTTCGAGGGTCGAGCCGCTGGAGACGAGATCGCAGATGGCGTCGGCAAGGCCGAGGCGCGGGGCGATTTCGACGGAGCCGCTGAGGGTGACGACATCGGCCTTGATATTTTGCTCGGCGAGGAAACGGCCGGTGAGCTGCGGGTACGATGTGGCGATGCGCAGGCCTTCGAGATCCTTGAGGCTGCTGAAAGGACGCTCCTCAGGAATAGCAATCGCGAGGCGGCAGCCGCCGAAGTCGAGCACGCGTTCGACGGAATACGCGTGACGGGAACCGGCGTTGCGGCGCTCGAGACTGGATTCTTCGAGGACATTCTGGCCGACGATGCCGAGATCGCACACACCGTCCATGACGAGTTGGGGAATGTCGTCATCGCGGACGAAGAGGAGATCGACCGGGAAATTATCGGCGTGCAGCAGCAGCTTTTCTTTGGGGGCCTTGATCTTGATGCCGCAGCTTTTGAGCAGATCGAGGGAATCGGTGGAGAGGCGTCCGCTTTTCTGGATGGCGAGGCGGAGGCGGTCGGTGGGGAGGGTGACGGGAGGCATGATGAAATTGGGTCCAGGGTTTAGGGTCTGGGATTTTGGGTCGGGAAAGAGATGAGGAGATGTGATGCTAGGAGAGAAAAGAGGGAAGTTGGGAGAACGGATTTTAAGAAAATCAAGATAACTGCTGGGCGGGGAAGGCCGGGGTCTTGGCGGGTGGCCAAAGAAAAACCCCGGTGGGACATGCCAGCCGGGGTTAAGAAATTCGAGTCATCACCCAGGAAAGGCACATCAGGCCTCCCCTGCGAGGGAAGGCTAGGCTTCGTGGTGATGATGGTGATTAAGGATCATGAGAGATCGAGGCCGCTAAAAAGCCTGAGGGAAGGCGTCGTGGCAAGTATTTTTCTTAAACCGGTTGCGGCGGTGGGATGATTTTCGGTTGTCGGGTGGGTGTAGGTGGCGCGCTGGTCGCGCCACGTTGCGTGGCAAGCACGCAACCTACCCTTGCGGCGGAGAATTACCCGAGTCAGCTTAAATGTTTCCGCTTCAACACCCCTGAAAGCTCATGTCCCAGAGTAAAACGGTTTCTGTTTCGGCCCAATCGCGGGAGACGTTTCAGCCTTCATGGCGGGCGCAGACGGCGGTGGTCGTGGCAATCGCGGCGACTTACGGTTACTTTTTGATCTTTGCGCAATTTGGATTTCTCAAGGCGGTGCAGGCCGTCGTGGGAGGGGAGGGCGCGCTGCTGCGTCCGTTGATGGCCGTGATGGGCGGGTGTGGGATCGCGGGCAGTATCGCGGTGGTGCGGATTTATGCCGCAGGGCGCGGGCGGTGGTTGATGTTACTCGGCTTTGGACTCGGTGGTGCGGCGGCTGGGTTGAGTCTGCTCGCGGGTTCATCGGCAGGGTTGATGATTTGTGCGGCTCTGACGGGGGTGGGTACGGGTATCATCACGGTGACGCTGGCCGCCATGGTGCGGCGCGAAGTTGGTGGCGAAAAACTTGGCTGGTGTATCGGCGCGGGCACTGGGTTGGCGTACGGGCTGTGCAATCTGCCGTTCGTGTTTAACGCCGGAGCGGCGGGGCAGGCCGTGATGGGCATCGTGGCCTGTGGGGCGGGAGCGCTCGCGGTGTTGGGTTTCAGGCAACGCGCACCGCAGCACGAAGTCGGCGGTTTTGATTATCGGCCGGGTGGCGTTGGCGGGTGGGTGGTGATTTTATTCGCTCTCGTGTGGTTGGACTCGGCGGCGTTTTACGTGATTCAACATACGCCGGCGTTAAAAGGCGGGATGTGGGGTGGCGACGCGCAGCTATACTTGAATGCGATCGTGCATGCGGCTGCGGCTTTGTTGGCGGGGTTGATGCTCGACCGGCGATGGGTGGGCCGGACGGTGTTGTTCGCGGCGGGCTGGTTGATCATGGCGTGCATACTGATTCGGTCGGGCGAGGGCGCGTTGGCCACGGGGGCGTTTTGTTATACGACGGGGGTTTCATTCTACTCGACGGTGTTGGTTTTTTATGTGGCGCGCAGTGGAAGGGTGGGGTTGGCCGCGCTGGTGTATTCGGTCGCGGGGTGGATTGGTTCGGCGTTGGGCATTGGTATGGCAGAGAATCTGGGCGCGGTGCCCGCTTGGTTTTTGATCGGGGCGAGTGCGCTGGTACTCGGGGGGATTTCCGGACGATGTTGGCTCCAGTCGCGCGATCCCCGGGTTGAATTGGGTGGAGGCGAGGGGGCCCAATAATTTCGCCTCTAACCTTGCTTGCCAGTTGCGGGCGTGGGGACTTTCAGTGCAACTTTACTTGTAATCATGTCGAACCCGCCGTCGTCTCAAAGCACAGTGTCTTCTTTTTTCCAACGTCTGCTGGCTCGCCGTCATGGCGGCATCGTGTTGTTTTTCGCGGTATTTCTCGGCCTGTCGTTTCTCACCCGGGTGGCTTTGCTCATTAAGGCGGCGCACGACGCGACTTGGACGCTGAGTCTGGTGGCCGTTTTCGGTTGGGGCGTGATCTATGATTTGGGCGCGGCCTGTTTTGCGTCGCTGCCCCTGATTGTGCTGTTGACGGTGTTGCCGGCGGGAGCGTTTCGCTCGGCGGGAGTGCGGTGGCTGGCGGGAGTGACGGGATTTTTTATCCTGTCTGCCCTGTGCTTCGGCGCGGTGTCGGAGTGGACTTTTTGGGATGAGTTCGGGGTGAGGTTTAATTTCATCGCGGTGGATTATCTCGTCTACACCACCGAGGTGCTGGGCAACATCCGTGAGTCCTACAACATCCCCGCGATCCTCGTCGGGGTGGCAGCGGGGGCCAGTCTTGCGCTTTGGTTCGTGATTCGCACGGGTTGGCCGGCGCGCTGGTTTGCCGGGGAACACGAGAAGGCCAAGGCCCGTTACGCCGCCGGCGCGCTGTGGCTCGCGGGGGTGATTGTTTTTGGCAGCGTGTTGCCGTCCGATTTGCTGCCGAGTTTCCGCAATAATTTCAACCGCGAGCTGGCGAAGAACGGCCTGTGGTCACTCTTTGCCGCGTACATGAATAACGCGCTCGAGTACGAGAAATTCTACACCACGTTGCCCGACGATGAGGCCTTCCGGCTCGTCCGTCAGGAATTGGCGCAGGATCATTCCGTCGTTTTGGGCAAGGATTTGCGCGATACCTTGCGCGAGGTACGCAACCCCGGCCCCGAGCTACGGCCCAACGTCATCCAGATCACGGTCGAGAGTTTGAGTGCGGATTTCCTCAGCATTTTTAACCGCGCTTCCAATCTTACGCCGAACTTGGCGGAGATTGCGGGGCAGAGTTTGGTGTTTGATAATTTCTACGCCACGGGCACGCGCACGGATCGGGGGATGGAGGCACTCACGCTCGCGCTACCGCCGACGCCCGGTCGCTCGATGGTGAAGCGGCCGCACAACGAGGACATGTTTACCCTCGGCTCCGTGTTTCGGGCGAAGGGTTACGACACGGCCTTCATCTACGGCGGCTTCGGCTACTTCGACAACATGAACTATTTTTTTGGGCACAACGGCTACCGGGTGATCGACCGGACCGGCGTGCCGAAGACGGACATCACGTTCGCCAATGTCTGGGGCGTATGCGATGAGGATTTGTTTCGTTGGACGATGCGCGAGGCCGATGCCAGTGCGGCTTCGGGCAAGCCGTTTCATTACTTCGTCATGACGACGTCGAACCACCGGCCTTACACGTTTCCCGCCGGCCGGATTGATTTGCCGTCGAAAATTTCCGGCCGGGCCGGGGCGGTGAAGTACACCGATTATGCCATCGGCAAATTTCTCCGCGAGGCGGCGAGCAAGCCCTGGTACAAGAATACGGTATTCGTGATCGTGGCCGATCATTGCGCGGACAGTGCCGGCAAGACGGAATTGCCCGTGCAAAAATATCACATTCCGCTGATCATTTTCTCGCCCGGCGGGCACATTGCCCCCGGCCACAACGCGACGCTTACCAGCCAGGTGGATTACGCGCCCACGCTGCTGGGCTTGTTGCACTGGAGCTATGCCACGCGTTTCTTCGGTCGCGATGTCCGGCAAACTGATCCGGCGGCCGCGCGCATTCTCGTGGGCACGTACCAAAAACTCGGGCACTTGAAAGGGGATGATTTCATCGTGCTCAATCCCGTGCGGCGGCAGACGCAATATCGCTACAATCGGACCAACTTCAGTCTGCTCGAGCAACCGCTGAATCAAACGATGCTGGCGGAGACGGTCAGTTTTTATCAAACGGCGAGTTATCTTTATGCGCACGACCTTTACCGGTCGCTGACGCCCAAGGAGAAGACGCCGGGCAATTCCTTGGTCGACGCTGGTGCGGCGAAGTCGGTCCAACCTTGATCTTTATTGCGGACTGAATTCATTTCCCTGAATGAAGATCACCGCGCGATGGTTGGTCTGCGGATGTTTGCTCTGGTCAATGGCTCGGGCGGCGGACGACGCGCCGGGGCCGGAAGAAAAGACCAAGGCTTCGGATGATGATCTGCGGATTCGCGGCGTCTTCGACAGTGCGCTGCCTCGCACGGAAAAGAAAAATGCCCTCCGGTTGATTGTGCATCCCCATCTGGGCGATGTGACGAAGCGGGATCATATTCGCACGGCCCTGGGTTTCCGTTACGGTCTGACCCAGGAGTGGGAGGCGAGCGTGGAAGCGGATGCTTATTTTACGCACGGCTTGAAAAAAGGCTCCTTCTTTGACGAAAAAGGGTTTTCCACGCTGCACCTCGGCACGAAATATAATCTGGGAGAACGGTTCATCGCCGGTTGGGAAACTTCCGTTGGTCTCGACTGGCTGAAGCCTTTGGGTCAGCCCCCGCTGGATGTGACGGATGGACTCAAACATGTGCTGCCGTTCATCAGTTTTTCTCACCAACTGGAAAATCATCCGGCTTGGCGCGTCTTCACGAATTTGCGCTATGACGATGTGACTCGCACTGCGACGCTCGGATTGCTGGAGAAAAATGAACTGGGTGACGATTCACTGGGTCTCTCGGGTGGGGTGTTGTACGTGCGCGGCCTGCTGACCTACACGCTCGAAACCACCTATGCGACGACACGGCTGACGGCGGCGGTGAATCGGGAGGTGTATTCGCTCAAGCCGGGTTTCGTCTGGGTGATCCCGCCAAAATACACTTTCGGTGGACGCAGCAAATGGTTGTTTGGCGTCGCGCTCCGCCTCAGTCATGGCCCCGATGGCAACGATGTCGCCCTAGGCGCCAAGCTGCGGGTGAACTTTGATTTTAAACGCATGTTTGGTTCGAAGAAATAAAGGGCAGCGACCCCGGCTGCAGTTGTACTGAAAACGCTTTGAGTGAAAGCGCGCCACAGTTCGCGGCCGGCCCCGCGGGCCGACCCTACCTTGAAATTTCAAAGTCGTGCCCTGACTGATTTTGTAGCCGCGCTTGAGCCGGAGGCGAAAGCGTGGACGCAGCCGTGACCACGTTGTCGCTACGCTCCCCGTTCGACATGCTCAGGGTCTGGAGCGAGTCGAACGGCAACGCGGCCACACTTTTTTAAAGCCGCCTGAATCGCAAGTTTCGGCACGTCGACAAGCGACGGCCCTACCCATCGCCAACTGCATGCAGGGATTGCGTTACACGGAATAGCGGGGCCGTTTACGCCGGGATGTTCGCGCCGTTCGTGCGGATGACTTCGCTGTACCATTTGGCGGAATCCTTCAGCGTGCGTTTCTGCGTGGCGAAATCCACGTGCACCAAACCGAAACGGTGGCGATAGCCTTCAGCCCATTCGAAATTATCCATGAACGACCAGTGAAAATAGCCGTCGATCAACACGCCATCCGCGGCGGCGCGGCGGAGTTCGCGGAGGTAGCGCGCCGTGTAATCGATGCGATGGGCATCGTGGACCTGGCCGTCGAGATGCACCCAGTCATGCGCGGCCATGCCGTTTTCGGTGATTACGATGGGCAGGCCGTAGCGTTCGTGCACATAGCGCGGCCCCCAGTAAAGCGCTGGCGGGGTGATGTGCCAGTTATTGTGGGTGGTGGGCGAGCCCTGATCGCGCGGGAGGCGCTGGGGCTTCCCCTCGGCACCGGCACAAATTCTGAAACCATTATAAATATTCAACCCAAAGAAATCGAGGGGCTGCGCGATCGTGCGCATTTGTTCGTCGGTGTGGGGCGGCACGGCATCGCCATAAATTTTGAGACCGGCTTCCGGGTAATGGCCTTTCATCACCGGTTCCATCCACCAGGCTTGGTTCCAAACCGTTTTGGGGTTGATCGACCAGTAGGTTTCACGGGCGGCGGTGAGATCGGCGGGGCTGTCGGTGGCGGGGACGGGGATGTCGCCCGTGGGCGCCCAGCCGATGCGCGGCTTGGTTTTCGCGTGGGCGCGGATGACTTGCACGGACAGGCCGTGGGCGAGCATGACGTTTTGCGCGGCGCACAACACATTGGGCATTTCCATGCGATCGCCGGGAGCGTGTTCGCCGGAACGATGGCCGAGTCCGACGAAACATTGGGGTTCGTTCAACGTCATCCAGTTTGAGACGCGGTCCGACAAGCGGTCGACGATGACGCGGGAATAATCCGCGAACCAACGCGGGCTGTCGGGATTGAGCCAGCCCCCGCGTTTATAAAGGGAGAGTGGAAAATCCCAGTGGAACAACGTGGCCCAGGGCTGGATGCCGGCGGTGAGGAGCTGGTCGACCAAGCGATCATAGAAGGCGAGGCCTTTTTCATTCACGGCTCCTGTGCCCTCGGGCAGGACGCGTGACCATGAAAGGGAAAAGCGATAGGCTTTGAGACCGACCTGCTTCATTAACGCCACATCCTCGGCGCTGCGCTGGTAATGCTCGCAGGCGATATCGCCATGGTGGTGTTCAAACACCCGGCCGGGTTGCCGTTGGTCGAAGTTATCCCAGACGGATAGGCCGCGGCCATCGGTGTGGGCGGCACCTTCGATTTGATAGGCAGAGGTTGCGACACCCCAGACAAAGTCGGATTTGAAACTCATAGACAATTGGTAAGACGGCTGCAGTGGTGCAGGCTAAAGTCCTATTTGGAAAAACTCTCAGATTTTCAAACCGGTTGGCAAGGACGGAGCGGTTCAAAAATACGCTTAGTTATGAACCGGCTCTTCGTTGTTTAGTTGGGTCATGGAGAATGGCTTGGCGTAGCCACAGGCCTCCGGGCCTGTGGTTCGGGAGACGTGTGTCCCAATGCAGCAGGCAGAGACGCCTGCCGCTACTCCGAACCGATCCAATGAATTCAACCCGCCTTCCGGGCGGGGGCGCGCCGTTTGGTCGGCCGGCGGAGAATTCCTTGCGGATCGGTCCATTCCCCATCGATGAGGGTCGTATTTGGCACGGCGACCAGTCCGCGGACATGGGAGCGCATGAGGCTGGCGAGCTGTTCGACGGCGCGTTCACCGACGACGTGGTGGTTTTGCCGCATGCCCGCGATGGCGCCATTTGAGTCGGGAGGGACATCGAGGCTGGCGACAACGAGATCGCGCGGGATATTCACGCCGGCTTGTTCCAGTGCGGTGGGGATGCTGTTCCAGTTACAGATGATCACGTCGAATTGATGAGCCTTGATCCAAGGGCCAATCTCATGGGCGATTTCTGCTGATCGGTGGCCCCGAAAAATCAGGGGCGGCAGAGCCACGAGATCCGGCCAGAGTGATCTTTCGACATAGTAGCCCGCGAGGTAGGCATTTTTAAGATAAATATCCTCGTCGTGATTGGTCGCCAATCCGATGCGGCGATAGCCTAGTCCGTATAATTTACGGATGGCTTCGCGGGTGACGGCTTCCTGATTGGTGGAGACAGTGTGGAGGGACAGGCGGAGTTGGTGTGACTCGATGGCTACGGCGCTGAGCTGTGCCCAATCGAGATGAAACTCCATCGTCAGATCCACGAAGGCGGCCAGAATCACCCCGGTGATACCGCGGGCCTGAAGGATGCGCTGGGTCTGCCGGCCGGCTTCGGCCGAGTGACCGACATAGAATTCATCGAGGTGATAGCCGAGCTGGGTCGCTTGCGCCCGGGCGCCTTCGAGAAACAACTTGAGCGGATACTTGTCGGCCAGCTCGCTTGCATTGCTGAGGTTAAAAAGAAACGCCATCGTGGGCGGCGCCTTCACCGCATGGCGTGAGGCCCGGTAGAAATTCAGCGCAGCCAGCATCGGGTCTGGCCGGTAGCCGAGCTTATCGGCGAGAGCCTGGATTTTTTGCCGGGTCTTTTCGGGCAGGCGCGGATCGTTGCGCAAGGCCAGCGACACCGTGGTCTGATGCACGCCCGCGGCTTGGGCGACATCTTGCATGGTGACGTGGTGGGGGGTGGGCATGGCGCGGCGTTCTTCAGAAAGGATGACAGGTCAAGCTCCGCCTCCGGTCAATCGCAGAAGGGGCGAAGTAGCGCAGGCCTCCGGCCTGCTTTGTTCCGCCTGCAGGCCGGAGGCCTGTGCCACGTCAAAGTCGTGCTGAAAAAAGTGGCCGTGCCGGAAATTTTTTAGCAAGGTCGAACGATTCTCCGCTTCCCGTGTCCCAACGCCCGATGAAACTCCGTCCCCTCCTTTCTCTTTTGTTCGCCTCCTGCCTGCTGGCCCGGTTGACCGCCGCTGATCAGCCTGATGAGAACGATGAAAAGGCGGAACACCGCGAGACCCTCGCGGATCGTACCCTGCGCGAGATCGTGCAGCGCGAGCGGGATCTTTTTGCCAAAGCGGAAAAAGACGGCGAGCAGTTCGATAAAGCGGCGTTCCATGGCGAGGCCCAGTCCATCGCGAGCAGTTACGATGTGCTCGTGCAAAAAAATCAGACCTTCACCATGGCGTTCGTCGCCTACGGGATGTTTCTCGGCAAGATCAACATGGACCGGCAGGCCGTGGCGATGCTGATGAAGGCCAACCAACTTAATCCCGACATCCCGCTCGTTAAAAACCAAATCGCCAAACACCTCGCGGAGGATGGCAAACCGATCGAGGCCTTGACCTACCTCATGGCCGCCACCGATCTGGCGCCCAAAGAGGCGTTCTATCATTTTCACCTCGGCCAGTTGCTACTCGCCGGACACGACGAATTTTTGCTCAAAGGCGGTTTCACCCAAGCCGGGTTGGACAAAGCGATGATCGACGCGTTTCGCCAAGCCTCCGAGCTGGCCCCCACGGATTTCAGCTACGCGTACCAATACGCGAAAGCATTTTACGAAATTGAAACGCCCCGCTGGGAAGAAGCGCTCGCCGTCTGGGAGCAGGTGGAACTGCGCCCCATCGCGACCACGACGCTGCGCCACATGGTCCGCCTGCAGAAAGCCAATGTACTGATCAAGCTCGGCCGGACCGACGATGCCCGCCGCACGCTCGAAATGGTCACCGATCCGAAGCTCGCCGATGATAAGCAAACTTTGCTCGACCAGCTCGCCCCGAAAGCCGAGAAGTAAGGGACATGGATATTGATCCCTCAGTTATTCGAGATGCACTACTCAACGTCTGCATTCTTATTATCAGCCTTTCACTCCACGAATGGGGTCATGCTTACACAGCTGACCGATTGGGGGACGATACTCCGCGAATGCAGGGACGTGTGACCTTAAACTTGCTGCCCCATATCGATATTCTTGGAACAATAATAATTCCACTCCTCGCCTCATTTGGATTTTTTGGAGGTCTTGGCGTCATCGGTTGGGCCAAGCCGGTCTACACCGATCCACGAAACTTTAAGAATAGGGTTCGTGATCAGGCTTTGGTGACAATAGCCGGTCCGGCAATGAATTTCTTGATCGCTTTGGTCGCGACTTTTGCTGCGGGTTTGGCTTATCATTTCGTCCCCATCGCGGTTCCTGTGCTAAAATCATTTATGACTCTTAATGTGCTTCTGATTGTTTTTAATCTGTTGCCGATACCGCCGCTGGATGGGTCGAAGTTTCTTATGTATTGGTTTGGGATGAGTGAAGAAGCTTATTCACTCTTTGCTCAATGGGGCTGGGTGTTGCTTTTGCTCTTGGTTAATTTTCCACCGTTTCGGTACCTACTGGGTGCGCTGTACCATGCAGCGTTAATCCCTTTTGCAATTATTCTCGGATTAATTGCTCAAGGATAACACGGGCTTAAATTTCATATAAAGGATGGCTGCTACAAAATTACCTACTTTGGGTGACTGGCTCAACTGGGCGGTGCGGCAATACACACGACACAAACTCGCGCTCGGGCAGGTCGCCACTTCCGCGCATGACGAGGCGCTGTATCTCCTCCTCCACACCCTCCATCTCCCGCTCGACAGCAAGCCGGCGGTTCTCCGCCACAAGCTGACGGAAGAAGAGACCACCCGCGTGACGGAAATTTTCCGCCGACGCATTAAAGAGCATGTCCCCGCCGCGTACCTGACGCACGAGGCCTTCCTCGGGGAATTACGATTCTTCGTCGACGAGCGCGTCATCATTCCTCGTTCGTATTTCCTCGAACTGTTGCCCGAGCAAATCCCGCATTGGTTGCCGGCCAATAAACCCGTGAAGCGCGTCGTCGATATCTGCACCGGTTCGGGTTGTCTCGCGGTGTTGCTCGCCCACCAATTTCCCGAAGCCAAAGTGGATGCCATCGAGCTCTCGCCCGAGGCGCTGACCGTCGCGAAGTTCAACATCGCCGAACACGGCCTGCTCAAGCGCATCAAACTGCACCGCTCCGACGTCTTCGATGTCGTGCCCCGGGTGAAGTACGACGTGATCCTTTCGAATCCGCCCTATGTGCCGACGCGTGAGTTGCGCGGCTTGCCTGCGGAATTCAAGAACGAGCCGCTGATGGCGCTCGATGGTGGCAGCGACGGCCTCGACATCATTCGCAAAATTCTCCGTCAGTCCCGCGACCGTCTCCAGCCCCACGGTATTGTAGTCTTGGAAGTCGGCGGCCTCCGCGCCGCAATGGATCAGGCTTTCCCCGAACTCGACCTCCACTGGCTGCACACCGAAGACGGCGAAGACTGCGTCTGCCTAATTTCCGCCGCGCGCTTGGTGAAGTGGCCGGGGTGAGGGGCGCGTTCGGACCGCCGGACTATTTTATGGAGTATCGTAGAATGGTCTGGACCATTCTACGATGACGTCGAAATCAGTCCTGCCCAAGTTTAGTCGGTTTCGGCTCGTAGTCGCGGATAACGTGGTGAGCCTGCGTTATTAGTCTTTGCGTAAGTTCATGCACTTCTCGTTCGACCAAATCGGCATGGCCACAAGGGCCAGCCCTACCAATACCGTAGGGCTGGCCCTTGTGGCCATGCCGCGAATGTCACAGATCGCTTAGGCACGAACTTATGCAACGATTGATATCAGACACAGACCAAGGCGGCACCTACCCTTCAGGTCGTGCTAACAAAGAGCTTTCTCAGTCAGCCCATCTGAGCTGCCTCCATTTTTTTCTAAGAAAACGACTACAATGGCGTGATATATTCGCAACCTGCCTTCACCCCTATCCATGAAATTCCGCATAATCTTGTTCTGCTTACTGGCCGTGAGGACCTTGAGTTTTCCCCTGACGGTGACAGAATGGACTCCCGCCGAGACGGTACAGAAATTCAAGGAAGCACTGAAAACCGTGGACCGGCTAGTGCTGATACGGACAGATTTCGATAGACCAAAAGACAAGAATCAGGAGAAGGTTGTACTTGAGATCAAGGGTACCGACGTGATTACGACCTTGGGCGACACCCTTGAGATCAAGCAATTTGATATGGAGTGCCTGTGCGACGAAAGCCCGGAGATGCATTTTTATCAGGGTGATACTTATCGATTTTCTATGACGCTCCATCATAGTCACCGTTTGCGAGGGCGCGATGCGGTCTGGGGCGGCGATGCAGTATTGACCGAGCAAAGTGCCGAGCGGTTTCGCACTTGGTTCGCTGCGCACGGGTATGACGGATTCATGAAAGCCTATACGGAGATGTTAAAGGCGATGGCGGAGGACAAGGCGCAGAAGGATGCGTTTTTGGCGATTTTCCCCGAACCGGTGCGCAGCATGTTTCCAAACGAGAAGGAGCGATTTGATCAAAAAGCAAAACGGCAAAAGATAATTCAAATTACTAATCAGTATACCGATCATGCCAAACTCGTCCTAGATTGTTGGCGAGGACTTGGTGAAGTGAAGGATTCGTATCGCCAAGGTTGGGAACGGGAGTGGGCGGATTTCCTTCGCGATATCTTGAATTCCCTTGAGGTGAAAAATCTACAGACTGCGCTCGCAGGAATTCCAACCAACGAAAACAGAGTATGGATAGGGGCTGTACAATATTATCAACAGCCAGGTATCCGAGAAAAAGACAGGCTAGTGCAGGTATTCAGCGAAGAATGGTTGGCGCGTCTGGCGAAGCGAGTGTTGACACAAATAGATAAAAGCGAACAAGTATGGATCATCCAGAGTTTGGCGGAACGTCCGGCACCAGCGACCAATCAGTTGCTGCTGGAGATCGCCGCAGCAGACCCGTTGGTACTGACCATTGCGGATAGGAATAGCGAAATGCCTTCGATTTCAACCATGTCGATTGCGGTACAGGCAATATTAGCGCTGTCCAAAAAACAAGTTACTGACTGTCGACCGATTCTTTTGCGGCGATTGTCAGAGGTTGTCGATCCGGAGATGAAGTTAGTACTCGAGGTGGCGCTTGCGCAGTTCGACGGTCCGGGAGCCATCAAGCCCGCGCATTTTCAAAGCAGAATTCCTGAAGTCGTAAAAATGGCTTGGGATATGATTTCAAAAGACCCGAAGGCGAAGATTTCAATTGAGACTTTGGCGATGCTTGCAGCAAGTTCAGACAACTACTTGATAAGCGATGCCGTTGCGGAAAAATTGCAGGCCTATGGATTACGAACCTTAAGCAAAGCAGAAAAGGCCGCTGCCATTTTGAATGAGCCGTGTTTTAAAAACGCTCAATCTATGGGTGAAATCGAAGCGCTTATCGCTGAGTACAAACAAGCAATCGGCAACCGCAGAGCAGACGAAACTGAAAGGCGCGTGCTGGCGGTATTGAATAATCGAAAAGGGCGTTTGCTGTTGCGTGCTGGCGATTTTGAACAAGCGGCTTCGTCGTTAATGGGAGAATACTTTGGCAGCGATATATACGCGGATCATGCATTTGCTTCACAGGCTTTAGGGCGCTTCGATGATGCGGTCGTTAGCATTAATTGCTCCGTAGATCATCATGACGAAGAAGCGGCAGCCAAGAAACTCGTGAGACGCGGTTATCTCGCATTTGCTATGGGCGCGTTTGAGGACGCGATGAAAAATTTTACGGCATCTGAAACTATTGGTAGTTTTTCTCGTGATGAAGGACCATTAACTCTTATCCAGTATCTCTGCGGTTTGCTATCGGGAAAACAGACCGACCTTCCCACTTCTCAGTACATGTTCATTTCGGATTCAGGGAAATTTGAAACTGGTGAGCCGGATCTGAATCAAGTCAATTGGCCAGAGTCTGGGAGCTTCTACCTTCGTGGAAAACTCACGGAGGTAGACGTCTTCGCACGGATTGAGAAAAATGATTGGAAAAAAGAGAAGAACCTGTGCGAAGCGCATTTTGTTTTCTCGGCTTTGTGCCGGGCGAAGGGAGATACTGTTGGGGAAATGAAACACCTCGAAGCGGCTCTGACGACCAAGGCGTTCACCAATCAGTGCTTTTCGCTGGCCACTGTGCGCAAGCGGGAATTGCTGGCGAAGGCCATGATTGCTCCTGTTGCGGTTCCGGTGAGTCATTAAAAACTCGTTTGACCTTCGGGTAAACTGAAGTAGTCATTTGAAATGACCACTAAGCAAATCCCTGTCACCCGGTTCAAGGCGCAGTGTACTAGTCTGCTGCGACAGATGCGCAGCAAGCCGCAGAAATGGCAGATCACGAACCGGGGCAAGGTGGTGGCTGTGGTCGTGCCGCCGGAGGCAGACAAGGTGGACACCCCGGCCGAATGGCTGGGCAGTCTGAGTGGCTCGGTGACCTATAAGAAAGGCTGGGATCAGCCGGAGGCCGCAGATCTTTGGGAGGCCAATCGGTGAAGTTTTTGCTTGATACGCACGTATTGATCTGGGCGGTGGATGATCCCGGACAACTCTCGGCCAAATGTCGCCGGCTGCTGCTCGATGGAACGAATCATCCGCTGGGTGTTTCGGCAATTTCGCTGTGGGAGATCGCGCACAAAGCCGCGGCGGGAAAACTCCAGCTCTCACAGCCAGTCGCGAGTTGGATTGCGGCCGCTGCGCGACCTCCGTTTGTTGTAGTGCTGCCATTGGACGAGCAGGTGGCCGTGGAATCCGCGCAATTGCCTGGAACTTTCCACAAAGATCCGGCGGACCGGATCATCGTGGCGACGGCCCGGATTCACGGGTTGTTGCTCCTGACTAAAGACCAGGACATCCGTGCTTACAGTCATGTGAAAAGCCTCTGGGATTGAAGCGGGGTCGGATTCGCGACTACTTGACCTTGAATCAGCCAGAGTGAGGGCACACCCGTTTGTAACTTAATAGACTACAAATCCCGCTGGGGACAAAGTAGTCTATTAAACTACAATTGATCCGTTGCCTCGTTTCCAGAAGGCTTAAAAATTTTGCATTCGCGGTCGATCCGCACGGGGAAACCGCAGAAGCGGGAGTCGGGATTGGCGCAGATACCGTAGTCCGACCAGGTGGAGTCGTTGAGTCGCTTGAAACAAACGCAGGCCTCGGAACACGGTTGCAAGATGACAGTGCGAGACTGCTCCGGTTCAGTATTTTCAAAGGCACTCATGGACGTAGCGTAGAGTTTAAGCGTAATCCCGGGATTGTGCTACGCACGGATTGCGCGAAAAGCGCTGGGCTTGCTCGAGGATTGCCTATCGAGTGACAGCTGGAGATTGGGAGGTAGGGCAAGGCGTCCCGGCCGAGCCGAGGGAACAGCGGCTTACCCGGAGGGTTCGCCCTACCTAACGGTACGTCTCTTCATTGAGTACGGTTCAATCGGTCAGCGTGGCCAACGCGAGTTTCGCGGCGAAGCCGAGAAATACGAGGCCGAGGGCGCGGTCGATCCAGTGGCCGTGTTGGAGAAATCGATTTCTCACTTCAGTCTTGGTGAAGAGCAAGGAGACCAAACAAAACCACGCCATCGTGGTCACCGCCATCCAGCCGCCGTACGCGGCTTGTATCCAGCGTGGAGTCTGCGGGCTGACGAGCATCACATAGAGCGAAATGAAGAAGAGCGTGGCCTTGGGGTTGAGCGCATTGGTCAGAAAGCCCGCGAGAAAAGCGGTGCGCGTGGCCGGCATGGGCAGCGGGGCGACGGGGAGGGGTTGGTTGGGGCGTGGTTGGGCGCGGAGTGCCTGAAGGCCCAGCCACGTGATGTAGGCCACGCCGGCGTATTTAAAAATCGTGAACCAAAGGGGAGAGCTCCGGACGAGCAAACCGAGGCCGAGCAGCGAATACGTGATGTGCAGTAGAATTCCGGTTCCGATGCCGAGGCTGGTCCAGATCGCCGTGCGCCGGCCGTGCGTGAGGCTTTGCCGGAGGACGATGGCGAAATCAGGTCCGGGACTAATTACAGCCAACAAGTGGGCGAGGGCGAGCGAGAGAAACTCAGGCCAGTAGTGATGCACGAGAGCAGGAAGATACCATGAGGGGTGAACCGCAAATAGACGCGAATGAACGCCAATCAGAAAACCAACGTCAGTTCGGTTTCACCTGATGGGTGAAGGACGAAGTGTTCGACCGTCTTTGTCACTGTATCATTAGCGTCGATTCACGAAAATTAGCGGTTGTCTGTTGGGGGCTCAACCTTGCGGGTGGGCAGGCCCGCGGCTTGCCAGTCCTTGAAACCTCCGGCATTGGCAACTTTGTGGCCTTGGGCGGCAAGCAACGCGCCGACGACTCCGGCGCGTTTGCCGGAGCGGCAATAGAGAATGATTTCTTTGTCGCCATTCTTGCCGAGGAATTCCTTCCACAATTTCTGCGAGCCATCGAAATCACTTTTGGCCAAGAGTACGGCGGGAGCGGCGACCCCGCTCTCGGCCCACTCCGCGGGCTCGCGCACATCGATGAGCACCGCTTTGCCGTCGGCGACGAGCTGGGCGGCGGCTTTGGGCGTGATCGGGGCGACTTCGGCTGCGATCCCGGAAGAGAAGAGGAAAGCGAAGAGGGCGGTGAGGAGTTTCATGGGGAAAGGCTGTTATACTGTAGGAGGGGCTTTATGCCCCGATTTCGAAATCCATCGGGGCGTAAAGCCCGTCCTACAGTTCAGAGCGTTCGGATGTGTTATTTTCCGTCCGGCAGTTTGCAGGTGTTCAGGCCGATGAGTGGATAGGCGGGGCAAAACCGGAAGAAGCCGGTGAGAATCGGGCCGATGCCGATCAAGCCCAGCCACGATTTGAAATAATAACCGGTGCCGAGCATGGCGCAGCCAAGAATAATACGGAGAACGCGGTCAATGCCGCCGACGTTGGCTTTCATGGGATTTGGGGTTGGTTCAGCCCTTCAGGTTTTCAGTCATTCAGCCTTTCTTCTTCGGTGTCACGTTCTTCATGCCACCGGCGGGTGCAGGGACATTGGGCATGTCGGGCTCGGGCATGCGGTTGATGACCATTTGCTGGGCGATCGTGAAGAGTCCGTTGACGGTGGAGTAGAGCGAAAGGGCGGAAGCGTAACCGTAGAAAAAGAAAATCATCATGATCGGCATGAACTTCATCATGGTCTGCTGGGCGGGATCAGCCGAGGGCGTGGGCGTGAGTTTCATCTGGTAGACCATGGTCGCGCCCATGAGGAGCGGGAGGATATTAAGGCTCAGATGGGTAAGGCCAAGCCAACCCAGATCGACGACGCCGAAGTTGAGAACCGTGTCCGGGGAGGCCAGATCTTTGGCCCAGAGGAACGAGGCGAAACGCAGTTCGGACGTGCTCTGCAGCATGCCGAAGAATCCAATGAAAAAGGGAATCGTGATCAGCACGGGAATGCAGCCGCCGATCGGGTTCACTTTGTTTTCCTTGTAGATCTTCATCATCGCTTCCTGAGCCTTGGCGGGGTTGTCCTTAAATTTTTCGCGGGAAGCGGTGACGAGTGGCATGATTTTCTGCATGCGCTTGGACGAACGGGACGCGGCGAGGGTGAACGGGACGAACACAATCTTCAGTAGCAGGGTGGTGAAAATAATGGACCAGCCCCAAGCCCAAGTCGGCGAGACATGGACGACGCCGCTATGGATCCA
>JANYCF010000131.1 GCA_025360455.1 Opitutaceae bacterium
TGAACGTATTGTTTCCATTGTTATGAAACAGATAGTCGCGTTGTCCGTTCGGGTGTTGGACGACATTGTACAGGTTGGTATGGACTAAAACGTCGAGCATCCCATCCCGATCATAATCGCAAAAGGCCGCCATCCCGGATGCATCGATAACATCAAGCCCATACGCGTGCGCCCGCTCGAGAAAGGTCCCGTCCTTTTGATTTATATAGAGCAAATTGGCCGCGCCAAACCGGCAGACGTACAGATCAAGCCAGCCGTCATTATTGATATCGACGAAGGTGACGCCCTGTTTCCAATTTCCGACCGGGCCCGCCACTCCGGCGCGCTCCGTTACATCCTCGAATTTCCAGTTGCCTAAATTCCGGAAGAGGCGGTTGGGGCCGGTTTTATTGACCACAAAGATATCCGGCCGCCCATCATGATCAAAATCGCCAATCGCCACCCCGGTCCCGACTTCACCAACCGTGTACTCAAGATAAAGCTCGTTCCACATTTTGGGATCATCGAACTTATTTTCCGTCACCAGTCCGGTCTGTGCAGCGGGCATTTCAGTAAAAAGCGTCTGGCCTCGCGGTCCCGATTTCGCCGCCAAAGGCTGCTCTTCCACCCCGGGCATGGCGCGACCCGACAGAACGAAAGCGCTGCAGAAAAAACCCAGAGATACACAACGGAGAAGCCAGATCATGGCAGGTTAAAAACCGGCTGGACTCCGCGAAAAATCACTTCCGGGCCACGCCACCGGAGGCGGCGTTGTGTGACGGAAAAAAGGTCATAAAATTTATCTTTTGGCATGGTCTTCACGATGTTTTCAGCCTTCCTTTCAGTTTGCTTTTTTTGCTTAAAAACCATCGTGCTCCCCTCAAATCCCAGCGCAATTTCAAACCAGCAAAAATACCCGCTATTTTTCACTTCTCTCCTCCTGCTTGTGGGGTTGGTCAGCAGTGTGGGCCTGGTGCTCAAGCGGACCAATCATGAGACGCTGCGAGCGGAGTACTTGAACCAGTTGCCCGAGTGGTCGTCCGACACGCCGATCGCCGATGCCGCCTCGATCACCGGCTACGAATCAGGTCAGCGCGTCGCGATCGTTCCGGGTCATGATAAGCGCAGTTTTGAAGTGATTGCGAACACGCAGCAAATGCTCGCTGAGAATAAATTCCGTGTCGACCGGATCAATTCAGCCAACACTCCATTGGGGCATCCTGGACACCTCGCCTCGCTCACGCCATGGACTCTGGCCGTGGCGACGAAAGTCCAACAACTGCTCAGCGGCCGGTCCAACGGTTCCACGGTGGAAACCGCCGCACTCCGATTCAATCCCCACTTGCTGCTCCTCGCCCTGGTCACCGCCACGATTCTGACGGCTTGCACGCTGGGCCGCTTACCCGCTGCGCTGCTCGCGTTCGGTATGGCGGCGATGTTTCCTTTCGCCGCCGTTTTTGTACCGGGCGCACCGCATCCGCTGAGCCTCCACGCGCTCTGCCTGCTGTTCGGTCTGCTCACCTTGCTCGCCGGCGCCGATGCCGCGCGCCGATTGTCAACTGCGGGCCGCTTCTATTTTGCCGCGAGTGGAATTTTTGGCGCTCTGGCATTATGGCTGGATGTGCCGGCCGCCTTGCCTTTCTTGGGTGGACTGCTCGCGGCGGGATTGGTGATTACTCTCGGACCGCGTTCCCCCTTGGTGGCAAATTTACCTTGGAGAATTTGGGGATTGGCTGGAGCCGGCACCGTACTACTCGGCTACTTCATCGATTTCTTTCCCTGCCGCGGCGAGGAAGTCTTCCGCTACCTCCATCCGCTGTACGCGCTTGCCTGGCTCGGTGCGGGAGAAATCCTCCAATTAACCAGTGCCACGGGGCGTCAACGTGCTCAATGGAATCGCCGCCAGCTGATAACCGTCAGCGTCGCGGCCATCGCCTTGCTGCAATTGCCGCTCTTTCTATTTTCGACTCACACGTCTCTCTATGTCGTCGACGGTCCTGATGCTTTTAAACTTTCCCCCGCCTCATCCATCGCCGCACCCAGTCTCTCCGCGTGGTTGGCGCAGGATGGATTTTCTCCCAGTGCGTGGGCCACGTTGCTCCCGATCCTGTTAATTCCTCTCGCGCTGTTTTTTCTGTATCGCGCGGATGTCGCCCGACGCATTACACTCGTACTGATGCTCGGCCCCGTGCTGCCGTGTTTGTGGATCGGAGCCAGCCAGCTCTCGTACGGAAGTCACCTTGACGTCGCGTTGCTCGCCTTGACTGTCGCCCTCGCGACCTTGCCCCACCCGCAGGCTAATTGGAGTGCCGCTCTCGTGATAACTGGAACTTTTTTTCTCTGTTTAGTCCCGGGCCTTTATTTGGAATTCAAAACTCAACCGACGAGCGAGTCGTTGTCATCCCCGGAATTCGAAAGCTACATCGAACGCGATCTCGCCCACTGGTTACGCCAACATTCTTCGGTGACCCCCGCTGTGCTCGCCCCTCCCCGAGTGACGAGCGCCCTTTGTTATCATGGCGGTTTCACCGGACTGGGCACCTTCGATCGCGATAACCAGGCTGGAACCGCAGCCGCCATTCGCATTGTCTGCGCTTCATCCAACGAGGAAGCCTACACGCTCATCGAGGCGCGCAAGCTGACCCATATCGTCATTCCGTTTTGGGATAATTATCTCAACGACTATCTCCGTCTCGGCTTGGGTGCGGACGCCGACAGCGACCGCCGCGCCCGTACTTTTTTGGCCACGCTACAACAATGGCAGGTGCCAGGTTGGCTTCGCCCGCTTCCCTATCGGTTGCCACCCGGACCGGGCGTCGATGGACAAGTGGTGATTTTTGAAGTCGTCGAGGAACAACCGCCAGCCGTCGCCGCCGCCCGCATGGCCGACTATTTCCTTGAGATGGACCTGTCGGAACAAGCCCGGAGCCAAACCCAGGAACTGGCGAAATATCCGAATGACTGGGGCGCGTTGGCTGCTCTGTGCATGGTGAGCGCGTCCCTCAACGATTCGGCCGGCTTGGATGTTGCGCGTGGAAAATTAATTTCCGCCGTGGAAAAACCGGAACGTCGCAAACTCGTGTGGGACCGGCGCGTCAGCCTCGCGATCGTCCTCGCCCAGCAAAAGCGGCCGGATCTGGCCAAGATTCAGATTGAAAAATGCCTGGCAGAAATCGACGCAGACAAACTGCGCTCGCTGACCACAGTTTCCCTTTACCGCTTTAATCTCATCTGCAAGCGCTACGGCACAGAAATCACTGATCCCGCCCTGCGCACGCTCAGTCGCTCACTGCTCCGACCGGACCTACGGCCCAACTTGTAAAGTGCCGCGACTTTCTCCCGCTCATTTGCCGCCCTGCTCATTTTGAAAACCAACTCCTTTTCGCTTTTGTCTCTGATAATCCTCGGCGTCGGTCTAGCAGCCGGAGCAGTCGCATTGCTCAAGTACCACCCATCAGGACCAACGCGCAAACCCAAGCCCGCTTTCTCACCGACGCAGGATCTTGATGCCACGTTGCGCTATCTGCCCAAACCGATCGGCGATCCGGCGCACGGCCGGCCTATCATCACCCATGTGATGATCACCGATCTGGATCAGGATGGTTTGCCCGACATCATCGCCTGCGACGCAGAAGCCAACTCGGTGCGCTGGTTGCGACAATTTCCCCGCGGCACCTTTACCGAATCAGCACTCGGCGATCCCATCCAAGGCCCGGTGCATACCACGGTGTGCGATATCAATGGCGACGGACTTCCTGACCTGCTGATCGCGAGCATGGGAATCGTGTTTCCCAACAACGACAAGATCGGCAGTGTGGTGATTCTGGAAAACCTCGGTGGCGGAAGATTCCGCAATCATGTTGTGCTGGAAAATGTCGCCCGCGTCACCGACGTGCGCGGTGCCGATCTCAACGGCGATGGTAAGCTCGACCTCATCGTGGGGCAGTTCGGCTATATAGAAGGAGAAATCCGTTGGCTGGAAAACTTGGGCGACTGGCAGTTTCGCAGCCACCTACTTCTGAGTGAACCCGGCACCATCAACACACCCGTGGCTGACTTTGACGGCAACGGGCACCTCTCCATCGCCGCCCTCGTCTCGCAGGATTCCGAAACGGTTCATCTCTTCCGTAACAACGGCCAGGGCGAGTTTCACGACACTGTACTCTGGAGCGCCAACAATCCTGCTTGGGCCAGCAGCGGCTTAAGCGTTTGCGACCTGAATCGCGACGGCCGGCCCGATCTGATTTATTCCAACGGCGACGCCTTCACCGGTGAAGTGAACCTGCCGCCCTGGCACGGTCTACAATGGCTGGAGAACCACGGTGATGGTTTTTTCAAATATCACCGCATCGGCAATTTTCCCGGTTGCTACAGTCCGATCGGAGTGGATTTGAACGGCGACGGCTTCACCGATATTGTGACGGTCTCGACCTTCAATGACTGGCTCAATCCCGCCGCCGTTTCGATCATGGCCTGGATCAATGACGGCGCACAGAATTTCCGGCCGGCGGTCCTGGCGCACACGCCCACCCATCTCATCACGATCGCCGCAGGTGATCTGGATGGAGATGGCAAACCAGAACTCGTGACGGGCGGCTTCAATGTCTATCCGCCCTACACGGAGATGAGCCGAATCATCCTGTGGACCCGGCGATGAAATTCCGTTTTCTCACACCCAGGTCGGTGCTCGCGACGTTGATTCTCCTCGTCCTCATCGCCGCGTGGCAGTACCGGTTGCAATTCATCACCACGCGAGCGGCACTGGCCGAGCTGCCGGCAATTCCGGATTTAAGCCGATGGCCAGCGGAACTGCCCAAGCGAGTGACCGCCGCGACCCAAGCAGCCGCCACCTCCCGAGACACACCGCTCTCGCTGGCGGAACTGGCACAGTTGTATTTTGCCAATGGCTTCAGCCCTGAGGCGACGCAGGTCTTGCAGTCGCTCCTCCAGGCCGATCCTGCCAACAGTCGTTGGCCCTACTTGCTCGGCATTCTCGAAGAACGCGCGGAGCATCGCGAAGCGGCGGAAGTTTTATTTGCGAGCGCGGCGCACCTCGCTCCCAGCTACGCCTCCGCGTACATACATCGGGCCAACCTGCTGGCGTTGGCCGGACAATCAGATCTGGCGCGCGAGATTTTCAGCCGTTGCCTTACACTCGCGCCCCAGGATCCACGACCACACTACGGTCTGGCGAAATTGGATTTTGCCCGCGGCGACGAAGCAGCAGCCATCGCCCGCCTGCGTTTGCTTGTCCCGCAGCATCCTGAATTTCAAGAAGCTCATTTGATGCTGGCTGAACTTTTGGTGAAAACTGGCGAAGCAGCGCAAGCTGCGCAACAACGGGCTTTTTTAGCCAACGGTCAAGGCTCACCGCCGGATAAAGATCCTTACGTCGATGAAACTGTCCCGTTTTGTTATAGCACTCATCGGCTGCAGATCCAGGGCGAGCAATTTAATCAGACGCAGGACTATGAATCCGCCCTGCCATTTTTATTGCGGGCGACGCTAGTCGATCCCCTGGATGCGGAAACTCAGGATGGACTCGCCCGCGCGTACATGGGATTGCACCGATGGTCCGACGCCCAACAGACACTGGAGCAAGCACTCCAGCACGTGGGACCAAACGACTTGTTTTATACTCGCCTCGCCGAAGTGTTGCTCGCCGAAAACAAGGGGAATGAGGCCGTCGCGTTATTACTGAAAGGGGATAGCAACCATCCCCACACCGCATCCCTCAAACACGCATTAGGAATCACCTATCTCGCCCTTGCGCGAAACACCGAAGCGCTGGAAGCCTTGGCCGCAGCCGCCCAACTCGATCCACTTTTCGCGGATACGCAATTCAGTCTGGCCCGTTGCTACCTGCTCACCGGCAATCCGACGCTCGCCCGTTCGTGGGCGGAAGGAGCGCTGAAACTCCGCCCGGAGTCGCTGGAGGGACTCGCCCTTCTGACCGAAGCCGCGCTGCAAATGAACGATATCGAGAGCGCCGTGGCCAGAGCGCGGGAACTTTCCCAGCGCGGTGGGCGCGCCGCAGAATATCAGCCGGTGGTTTGCGCCGCGTTTTTTCGCGCCGGCAATCTCGCGGCGGAACGCAGCGAGCACACCGCAGCCGAGCAACTTTATCGGGACGGCATCGCCGCAAACGAGAACTATGGCCAACTCCACGGAGGCCTGGGCATGCTCTACGGAAAGCTGCATCGCTATACCGAGGCCACGGCGGAATTTGAGAAATTCCTGCGATTGGAGCCACGTAATTCGCTCGGATATATTTTGCTCGGCTCGGCGTTAAAAGCGGCCAACCAACCCGAGGAGGCGCGGCGGATTTGGCGAGCCGGTTTGGCAGTCGCAACTGAAGTACAAGACCACGCCCATATCGCCCAATTTCACCAGCTATTGGGCGAATGATAATTCCAAGGGCGAGAAGCAGACTCGCGCCATGAATCACACACCTACGCTCCGGCTCGTACTCGTTGCATTCTCTACGGTACCGTTGACCGGAAGCTTGCCTCTGATACGTATCCATGCAGTTGACTTGGGTGGAACGCGGCCTCCGGCGCGTTTTCTTCTGCGCACATCGCGCCAACCCGTCCAGAGGCCGGGTTCCACCTTTCGGTGCAGACAGTTCCAGAGGAGAAATGCATTTCCACTGCATGGATACGACTTAGCCCGGACATTTCATACTGAAATACAACAAGGCAGTTTTCACAGAGTATCCAGAGGGCCGACACAGAGGCAGAAGGAGCATACAGAGTGAGTGAGGTTCTCACGCCAATGAGCTGGCGTGAACATCAAATCCGAAGCTTGGGCCTTGGTGTTTCGCTCTGTGCCCTCTGTGCTCCTCTTTCCGTCTCTGTGTCTCAAGAATTATCAAATTATCCTTGGTTTGATTATGAAATATTCAGGTTAGGGGCACAGGGCGTTGCATGTGGCCTTGTCAAACGCCCCGGGGGATTTTTGTTTTCCAAACCGCAGGCCAAAAACCATTGTATCTGTGGGCACTTTTTATTGGATGATTCTGATGGCAGCATTCCCTCCAATTTCCGTTTCATCCACTGCTTCCAGAGGGAAAATCACTGCGGCGTGGGTTGCTCTCTTAGCCGTCTCGACCTTCATCGCCTATTTCCCCTCGCTCGCTGGTGAGCTGATTTGGAACGATCATGATTACGTTACTAAACCGGCACTCCGTTCCTTCGCCGGGTTGTCAGAGATCTGGATGCAGCCCGGCAGCACCGAACAATACTATCCTCTCCTGCACAGCGCATTTTGGGTGCAGTTCCGACTGTGGGGAGAAAATCCCCTGGGCTACCATCTGGTGACGCTGGCGCTGCACATTGGAGCCGCCGTGCTATTTGCCTTGGTGCTGCGCCGTCTCGCCATTCCGGGCGCATGGTTGGCGGCGTTCCTCTTCGCCCTTCATCCGGTGCATGTCGAATCCGTGGCTTGGATCACCGAACAAAAGAATACGCTCTCCCTGGTCTTTTACCTCGCCGCGGCCCTGCTCCATCTGAGTTTTGACGAAACCCGCAGTCGTCGCGCCTATGCCGGGGCCCTTGCCTTATTTTTTCTTTCTCTGCTCTGCAAAACTGTCACCGCTACTCTCCCGGCCGCTCTTCTAGTACTCTTCTGGTGGAAGCGAAACCGGATCGACCTGCGCCGCGATGTCCGGCCTCTCCTGCCCTGGTTCCTGCTCGCAGCTCTGCTCGGCTGGTTCACCAGTTGGGTTGAACGGCACTACGTCGGCGCCAAGGGTGAAAATTTCGATCTGTCATTTGCCGAGCGCATCCTGGTGGCCGGTCGCGCACTCTGGTTTTATCTTGGTCAAATCATCTGGCCGGCACGGCTGAATTTCGTCTATTTTCGCTGGACGCCCAATGCCTTGGTTATCTGGCAATGGCTGTTCCCTCTCGGCGCTTTCGCCATGGGGATTGGGTGCTGGATGTTGCGTCAACGCACTCGGGCGCTCCTCGCCGCCTACCTGTTTTTCGCCGGTTCCTTGTTCCCCGTGCTGGGTTTCGTGAATCTCTACGGCTCGCTCTATTCGTGGGTCTGGGATCACTGGCAATACCTGCCCGACCTCGGGCCGCTCGCGCTGCTTGCCGCCGGGATATCCGGCGGGTGGGAATCTCTTGCGCTCCGCTGGCGAGCGCCAGCCTCCTTGGGCATCGCGCTGGTGGTCTTGTTGCTTGGTATGCTTACTGCGCGGCACACCAAAATATTCCACGACGATGAAACGCTTTTTCGCACCACGCTGGCCCGCAACCCCGACTGCTGGATGGCGCACTATGATTTGGGCAGCATGCTCGCGAAATCACCCGCGGGTGTGCCCGAAGCGATCGTACATTTTAATGAAACCCTCCGACTCTACCCCGGCTATGCCGGTGCGCATATCAATCTCGGTATCGCGTTGGCATCACAGCCAGGTGGAGCAGCTGCGGCACTCACGCACTTCGAAGCTGCGGGAAAAACTGAGCCAAACAATCCGAAGATTTGGTATAACATCGCCAATATTTTAGCCGCAAATCCGGCGCGCCTCGCCGAAGCGATTCAGCACTACGAACACGCGTTGCAGCTCAATCCGGATTTTGCCGACGCCCATAATAATCTCGGCAAACTTTTGGCTACTCAGCCGAATCGGATCGCCGGGGCCCTGGCCCATTATCAGGCCGCCCTCGAGCTCCAGCCTGATTTGGCCTCCGCCCATAATAATCTCGGTACTTTACTGGGGAATTTTCCGGAACGAATACCCGAAGCCATCGCCCATCTGGAGATCGCGACAAAAATCGCCCCCACTTTCGCCGAGGCGCACTACAACCTCGGCAACATCCTGCTCCATTTCCCCACCCGTCAAACCGAAGCTATCGCGCATTTCGAAACCGCCCTGCGCTCGAAGCCGGATTATGCGCCAGCCCATCTCAATCTCGGCATCGCACTGGCAGGCTACCCCGACCGGAAAAGTGAGGCCCTCGCCCACTTCGAAACCGCCGTGCGCTTGGAGCCCGAGAATGCCAGCGCCCACCTCAATCTGGGCGTGGGCTATGCGGAAAATCCTGCGCGGCTCGCTGAGGCCATCTCGGAATTTTCGTCTGCCGTGCGGCTTGATCCCGGCTCGGCCGAAGCCCATTTTTCACTCGGAGTGGCGTTATGGCGGACCCAGCAACTGGCCGCCGCGCACCAAGAATTCGAATCCGCTGTTCGCCTCCGGCCCGAATGGAGTCAGGCCCGCCAAATGCTCGAACAAACCAAACCATAAAGCTGGTTCCTCGCTGATGGTATGCGTGCAATCAGTGAAACAATACTTGTTAAGCAACACGGCGTCTGACGGCATGGAAACCAACTCATGGGTGAACTCTTGTGGAACCCGCAAGTGGCTACTGGAAACGCCCGATGGAAACACTGGAGTTACTCTTCGTCTCGCTTGATTGAGCGCCGACGAAACACACCCACATGGTGCAAAACCGCATACCTATTTCCAGTTGTCCGCGGATATCGCTAGCCTGAATATTTCCTACCTAAAACCTCCCAATTTCTTTCACAGAGGGCACAGAGGCTGACACAGAGGGAGAAGGAGTGTACAAGGTGTGGTAGGTCTTCGCTTATGAGCTGGAGTGAACGTCAAATCCGGAGCTTGGGTTTTGGTATTTCGCTCAGTGACCTCTGTGCTCCTCTTGCCGTCTCTGTGTCCCAAGAATTTCTCTTGGTTTGAGCATGAAATGTTCGGGCTAGGCGTAGCCATAGGTCTCCGTGCCTGTTGTTCTGGAACGCCTGACCCAACTCGGCAGGCAGGGACGCCTGCCGCTACTCCGAACCGACCCCATGAAAGTTCGATCAGAGAGCGCTGCGGTATGGCAAACGAAACCAGATTTTCAAACACACCCGTAAGCTCCAGCTGCATTCGTTTTTAAAATTCCAAAAAAAGGCCGGTCATCGATTAAGATGACCGGCCGATTATACAACCTGACAAAAATCAGACGCTTCCTGTACTTCACTCACCCCTGAGATGAAGAACAGAATTTGTCTGTTTCATTAGAACGTAAACGTATTCGTCAGTGAGACAACTCGCGGTTCCGCGATGCGTGAAGTACCTGGAGAACCGTCCGGCTGAACCGTGACTGGGATCAGCTTTTTACTCGCGAACACATTACGCACGTTCAACTGGATGCGCCAATTGATACGATTACTAAGCTTTTTCTCATAACCAGTCCAGAAATCGAAGGTCTGTTCCTTCGGCCCCATCCATGGTTTGGTCAGGTCAAAGAAAGGTTGCGCACCAGCGGTGATGGGATAGCCCACCACGATGCCATCCTGCCAGCGATAGCCACCGCCGACATTCAAACCCTTCAGCGAACCATTTTGGAAGTCATAGTTCGTAATCAGATTGATGCGCGTAGGGCGAAGTTCTGGAACATCTGCATTTTCTTGCAGACGATAGAGGAGGTAACTCGCATAGAACTCGGAGTTCCACACACTCTTGACGGTCTGACCACCATAGCCACCGTTCCAGAGGCGAACATCACCCGCCGGCCCTTGATAGAAGGTATTGCGATTATCAACCCAACCGGCAAATGAGCCGGCCAGATTGACGCGTTGGGCATGAGTCTTCGAATAATTCAGCGTGATATTCCAACCGGGAACCGGCTGGGCCGTCAGTTCAATTTCTGTACCCTTGGAAACCGTGTCACCGGTAACCGCCAAAGAGCCAGGAACAGTAAAGTTCACACCACCTGAATTCCAACCGCCGGTTGGATCCCACGTATCACGATTGATTCCCCAGTAGGTGAGGAATTTCTGTGGTGGTTTATTTGCCGGATCAATGAACGTATTGATGGCCAGATTTTGACCAGCCAAGGCATCAGCGACTGATTGACCAGGAGCCGGCTGATACTTCAGCAGAGTCACATTCGGATCGATCAAGGCCGACGAAGGATCGGTTGGAATTACCCGGGCATAATTATTTTCGTTACCAGCGACGCCGGGGATATTAAGCTGATTCCACTTCGCAAACATGTAGCCCCAAGCTTCATTACTGCTCACCCGATACACGGAAGAGAGCGCACCGGTGCCGCCACCATCGAGACTTGAATTTTTAATCGAAGTCTCAAACCGGTTAATCTTCAATGTCAGCTTGTCGTGGAAGGTGGTGATCGTAATACCATAATCTTTGGTCTTACCGGTTGGCGATGTTAGCTCGTCACCGAAAACACCCCGGCGTCCGCCCGCTGGCTGGAAATTTTCCGATTTATTGTAGAACAAACTGATGTCTGTTTCCAATGGCATTTTTTTGCGCAATTCTTTGGGCGTATGAACCACCACGCTCCAACTCAATGATTCGCCCGTTTCTACACCATAAGATACATTATTGTTACCCACCCGAGGATCGGTAAGTGAAGTGGGCAGTACCCACGTCTTGTCATTAGAGTTCCAAGAGCCATCGCCATTGGGATAACCTGGACCCTTATTTTCCGAAGCATTACCTGCATTGCGATTCACATCGGTATCCTTACGCCATCCCACCGTTGGAACAATGGTACCATCCCAGAAGAAACCCTGCCAGATAAACGCCTCGGATTTAATCCTCTCCCTAACGTGACGCACACTTGAAGCCGTCGTGAGGGCATTGCGATCTTGGCCGTGATAACCGTCCAGCACCCGGAAAAACTGACCTGGCTGCCAGCCAATTAAATCAGCAGTCGACGTAGCGCCAGGAAAAGTTGGCACCCCAGTAGTTGGGTTAATAGAAGTGGCCGTAGCTAAAACAGACGGCTTGTACTCAGGATTGTACTTATAAATCAGGTTACCGGAGTAAGGAGTTTGCTCAGCCTTGACGTTGCCGATATGGGCCTGATTAGCCGCAGTGAGACCACTCAGATTACCACTCAAGTAAGTCACACCGGGAATACGACGGGAATCAAGTGAAACGTCCTGCCAAGGACGATACGAATTCACTTCAGTGGCGTAACTGTACCAGCCGCGTCCCTGAGTGTCAGTTTGTTGAGTAGAATATAAACCGGTGAACTTATGAACACCAAGAATGGAAGCTAGATTTTTATTATCGAGGAATTTTTTGAAATCTACCTCGGCAAATCCCGTGTAACGAAATGATTCACGGATTTTATTTTGACCACCATTGGAGTAGGGCGAACTAATGGACATCGCCCGACCGACATTCGGATTGGCCCGGCCATCGGGCAGGGTGTTCGCGACTTCAATCGTCAAATACGGGGTGCCGATATTGCTCCCATCTTCATCCGCATAATCTTGACGATCATAAGCTGCTTCAAAACCCAGTGCGTTATTGAAGAAGGTTTGTTCAGCCGTGAAATTAGCGGCATGAAACTTTTGCTTCTCATATTTGTTCGGTCCATCGATCAGCTGTTTATTATAATCGAAAATACCGGTGTCAGCTACTGTCTTTGATTTGTACGCACCGAGCAAATAATTCGGCAATTGAGCATTTTGAGCATAATCGGAAAAACTCGAAATGCCCTTATAAACACTCCAAGGTCCGCCGTTGAAATTAGACGGTTTGGGAAAGCGACCGGTATTGTTTAAGGAGGGAGCAAAATATCCTTGCACGACACCCGAGTTTGGATCGGCAAAAATAACCGTGGGCTGATCGAAAATCTGACCGCCGTACGCGCCGAGATAGGCGGAATAAGTTGGGTTCAGTGTCACGTTATCTGAATAATACTTATTCAACGCACCAGCCGTTGGATCAATCGCCTGAGTTGCAGCTGAAGTGTCTGCAATGTGCGTATCGTTATAAGTATTCTTACCCAAATTATTGAACCAAGGAGTGACCGCATCGACCGGGGGAATGACCCGCACGCGATTCGCATTCACATGACCAGACTCATAATTCATACGGAAAGTCGTCTCGCGACCATTCTTCTTCAAGAAGTCCGGACGATATACCGCCGCACCATAGATACGTTTGTCATGATTGTACGCAGGTTTCTGCTGATATTTTGTCAAATCATCCAGCAAGGAAACGCGAACGGCGAGTTCACCCTTCAGGATAACCTTATTAAAGTCAGCCGATACACGATTGCTGCCGTTGTTATCAACGCGATACTCAACCTTATTCGAATCTTTGAAGCTAGCACCGGTGATGGCGCTATTCACAATACCGGCAGGACTGCCGATACCGAAAAGAATCGCATTGGGTCCGCGTTGGAGATCGACACGACCCACATTGTAACTGTCCCACGGAATATCCGTGAGAAAGAAATCACGGGTATTATCGGCCGAAGCGAGACCACGAACACGGGTATTGGTCTGCGGGCTGGTCCGGGCGCTGCGCGTGTCAATTTGCGCGCCATTACCTACACCGGTAAAATTACCGGAGGAACCGCCGACTTCAGTATTGGTCGTGTAAACCAAAAGATCCTGAGAGTTTTTGGCACCGGTATCCTGCAAGAACTTTGAGGTGATGGCCTGAATCGCCGAGCCCACGTCTCTCAACTCTGTACGGACGCGGGTACCGGCCAAAGTATCTTTAGCTTGGTAGCCTTGATCTTCGGTGGCTTCGACGACGAACGGGGACAAAACAAGCGCTTCGTCCGAATCAGTAGCTTTGGTATCCGATTTGGGCGCGGTCTGCGCCCAAAGATTAACGCTGCCCATAAGGCAGAATGCGGATGCGGCATATAAGGCGCAGGTCCGCACGGGGGTTCTTTTCACGATATGCATGGTAGGGTTAGTAGGGTTCACGACGGTCACCATTGACCGCCTTAGGTTTGTGCTCCTGCCGGGGGTAGGAACGATGTAGCGTTAAATTGCTGTAACGCTAAATCAGCGAAGGCAAGAAAAAATCTTTCTAGAGTGCTCATTTTTATCTCCCACGGACTTCGCCGAAGTCGCCCCCTCACTTGGCGGCGTGCCGGACGCTCGCATTTCCTAGTCCGAACGTCCTCCGGACGACCCACACCAAGCACCACCGCAGGTCTCATCTAAAAGGGCGTCTAAAAAGGTAGGGCAAAAGCTGGGCACGCTTCTGTCGGTGCGTTCCGTACGGGTAAAACGCGGCGGTCCCAGCGGTCCCGACCTACCCCGGGCAGGCTTTTTAGACGCCCTCTAAGAGCCTATCCGAATAACCCTGATGGGGCCCCGGCCAGCGACCTTGGTCGCGCCCAAGCAGGCTGCGGCGCGTGCCCGCACGCTGACCTACGAAAACAGGGGTGATTCGGATAGGATCTAAGCGCAAAAAAAAGGCGGGCCATGACTCCTAATCATGGCCCGCCATAACTTATGATTTCTCCTAAACAAATAGATGAATTTAAACCGGGTTACGCATAGACAGCATGGATTCTATGATGCGGAGGCGGCAGCCAGCACCTGCATTGATCGACTGCCCGAGGGCGGGGTAAGCACGATTCCCAGCTGATCTGGCGTGGCGACGAAACCTGTCGGCGCTACAACCGAGGCAAGTCCTGCCAGTTGCAAACGCCATGAGCCCACGCCCGGCCCTGCGAGGCCAACATCATAACTTTGCCCGGTCCGCTTCACGATGCAGCGTCCGCCGGCACCTCCTTGCCGGGTAGGAACATCACACGTCGCACTGACGCCATCCGCCAATTCATACACGCGGAAAGTGACTCCTTCCATGAACTCATAGTCCGGACAATCCTCTCGTCCCCCCAGTGCGAGAATGGTACCGGGACGAACATACAGGGGCAGACTAAGATAGTTATGGGCTTCCCGATACCATTGTCCGCCACTCTTGACTACCCCGGAAATGAGATGCGTCCATCGGCCAGCGGGGAGATAATATTCCACCATGCCGTCCGCACTCAGCACCGGCGCGACCAACAAAGCCCCACCGAGGAGATACTGGCGATCAAGGGTCGCGCAGGCTGGATCGTCAGGAAATTCCAACGCCATAGCCCGCATCATGGGGATTCCTTCCTGGTGCGCTTCCACGGCGGCACCGAACAGATAAGGCATCAGCCGGCACTTCAGTTTCGTGAAAAAGCGCAGCACATCACAGGCTTCACCATTGTAATGCCAAGGCACCCGATAGGAAGTACTCCCATGCAGTCGGCTATGCGATGAGAGCAACCCAAACGCCACCCATCGCTTATAGACCGACGGATCGGGCAGACCTTCAAAGCCGCCAATATCGTGACTCCAGAAACCAAAGCCGCACAAACTGAGCGAGAGTCCGCCGCGCAAACTTTCCGCCATCGACTCAAACGTCGAGTGGCAGTCACCACCCCAATGCACCGGCAAGCGCTGACCCGAGGCATAGGTTGCTCGGGCAAACAACACCGCGTCGCCCTTGCCCCGCACTGCTTCGAGGAGATGAAAAACGGTTTCGTTATAAAGGATCGGATAAAGATTATGCATTCCTACCGGATCAGATCCGTCATGATAAACCACATCGGTCGGAATGCGCTCGCCAAAATCCGTTTTTAAGCAATCCACGCCCATCTCCAACAACCCTCGCAGAAGACCCGCATACCAGGCGCACGCCGCCGGATTGGTGAAATCCACAATCGCCATACCGGGTTGCCACTGATCCGTCTGCCAAACGTCACCATTCGGTTTCTTTAGGAAATATCCCCCTTTGCGACCTTGTTCAAACAATGGCGAACGCTGAGCAATGTAGGGATTGATCCACACACACACTTTCAGGCCGCGGTCATGCAGTCTTCGCAGCATCCCAATAGGATCAGGGAACGTGCGGGCATCCCACTCGAAGCTGCACCAATCAAATTCTCTCATCCAAAAACAATCGAAGTGGAATACCTGTAAGGGCAGATCACGCTCCTTCATCCCATCCAGGAAACTCATCACGGTGGCCTCATCGTAATTCGTCGTGAACGAAGTCGACAGCCAAAGCCCGAAAGACCACGCCGGAGGCAACGCCGGGCGTCCCGTGAGCGCGGTCAGCCGGCGCAGCACATCCTTGGGCGTCGGCCCATTAATAATAAAATATTCCAGATGTTCGCCCGCCAAACTGAACTGTACGCGCGACACTTTTTCCGAGGCGACCTCAAATGCGACCGGTCCGGTCTCATTCACCAGCACGCCATAGCCGCGATTCGTCAAATAAAACGGTACGGCTTTGTACACCTGTTCACTGCCCGTGCCTCCGTCCTTGTTGGTGTTTTCCACGACCTGACCGTTTTTCACGAAGGCCGTAAAACGCTCACCCAAGCCATAGACACACTCCCCCACGCCGAGGGAAAGCTGCTCATGCATGAAATTACCCTGACCCGGCCACTGCACGTAGCCCATGCCACGATGCCCACTGCTGGTGAGCACGCGGTCATTAGCCGTGAAGGAAACCTGCCAACCTTCCTGCCGCTTCACCCGTACGGCCAGCCCACCGGATTCCAACACCGCTTCCTCCGGTTCTATCTTGATCGCAACTTTCGGTGCCACCATCGGCTCCAGCGGAATGTGCGGACCATGATCAACGGCACCGACGTAATGCTCGATCCGCACCTTGATCACATCCGCCATCGGCGAGCTCAGCCGGATCGTCAGCAATGGCCCCTGCAACGTGTCGCCCCGGTGCCGGATCGGCCGCGTGGGTGCATGCACCACCAGCGTCTCACCCTCACGGGTGACATCATAGGCTTCAGCCGGATAGTGCCCTTGCACTCCGGGTTGCAGCATCCATGCGCCATCGGAAAATTTCATCGGGGTATAAAATGCGTAGGTTTAGCGATAAATCCAGCTTGGCAATACTTTATTGCACGGAAAATAAACATTCTCCCTGTCGTCCCACGCAAGTGTTCTTCAATCGATTTTGTTCTATCATTGGACTCCGCTTCGCCCCGCCCGCGTAAATCACACCCGGCGGCAAGCTCATCAAACTGTATTCATGTAGCCCGCTGCGGGAGGAGCATGCGCTTAATTTCATCGGCTACGCGTCCAGATAATCGAACGTCCATTCTCCTCCCGCCGTGCCATCACCACAAAGAGGAAGGGCGTTGCCCCACCGCGCCGGGCTGCCGCAGTTCTCAAACCAGCGCAGTGAGGGCAATGCGCTCCACTTGCGAATGCTTCGTTACGCTCAGTATAATTTATCCGGGCGAGTCAATCGAGTCGCCCGGAAATTCCGCGGGCATTGACTTGGACTCCAAGTAATGTCACCCCACTGCCCCACGCTCGTTGCTCTCATGCGTATCCTCCTCTGTCTTTTGCTCTTCGCCTCGCCCTTCGCTCTCGCCGCAGAGCCGGCGTCCGCTGGCCCGGCTGCCGCTGACACCTTTGCCTCCCTCGATATCCATGACCCACGGCGCGCCGTCGTCAGCGATCAACCGGCCACGCGCTGGGAACACGCTTTCTTGAGCGGCAATGGCCACACGGGAGCGATGGTCCTGGGTCAACCAATCGACGAATCCATCATCCTGAATCACGCCGGATTATTTCTGCCGTTCACACCTCCGCGCCCGCCACCCGACCAAGGCGCCATTTTGCCGGAGTTGCGCCCACTCTTCGCCGCAGGAAAATATCAACAAGCGGCCGACCGCGTTATCGCCCTCGCCCAAGACGAAGGTTACCACGGCACCCATTGGATCGATCCTTTCGTCCCAGCGTGTTCACTCCTCGTCCACCTGCCCGGCCGCGCCACGCCGCGCGACTATCTGCGCAGCACCGATTATCCCACGGGCGTGGTCGGCACCCGCTGGACTGACGACCACGGCAGCGTCCGCCAACGTCTCTTCGTCTCACGCGCCGACGACATTGTCGTGCTGAAAATCGATTCCACCAGCGGTCCGATCGATGCCGATTTTTCTTTCACGCAGCACAACCCCGCTGTTTCCGCCAAAACCGAGACTCCGCCCGCCGACGCGTTCAGTGAAGTATCCGCTACAGCCAACGGCCCGAACCTGGCCTTTCACTCGTCATTCGCCAAAGCTTGGCCCGGCAGCCCGCAAGGCTGCGCCGCCGACGCTCGCATCATCACGCTCGGCGGCACCACAGAGTCCCACGGCAACCTCGTATCAGTGCGCGGCGCCCAATCCATTCTGGTTCTAACCCGGGTAACCGTGATCGCTGATGAGGCGCACCGCGACACGCTCGTCCCACTCCACGCCCTCGAAGCAATCACGCCTGACTACGATGTGCTGCTCGCCCGCCACGTCAAAATCCATGGGGCGATCTATGATCGCATGCGCTTTGATCTCGGCGGTAGCGAAGCGGATCACCGGCTCCCATCCGCCAAACTCTTCGCCAAATCCAGCATCGGGCACACCTTGCCCGCTCTGCTCGAAAAGCAATTCTACGCCAGCCGCTACCTGATTCTTTCAAGCAGCGGCGACGAATTCCCTCCGGTCTTGCAAGGCATTTGGGGCGGCACTTGGAGCCCGCCATGGTCCAGCGGATTCACGCACGACGGCAATTTGCCCGTGGCTGTGATTGGCGATTTGCCCGGCAATATGCCGGAGGCGCTCCACGGATTTTTCGCCTATCACGAATCCCATCTCGCCGCCTACCGGGAAAATGCCCGCCGGCTTTTCCACACCCGCGGCATCGTCGCCCCGGCTCACTCCAGCAGCTTCGGCCTCGCGAATCACTTTGGTCCGAAATGGTGTCTCAACTTCTGGAGCGCCAGCGCGGGCTGGGCCGCGCATACTTTCTACGATTATTTTCTCTATACCGGCGACCGCACTTTCCTGCGCGACCACGCCATTCCGTTCATGCGCGAGACCGCGCTCTTCTACGAAGATTTCCTGGCCGGCTCGGAGGGTCCCGATGGCAAAGTTAACTTCTCCCCCTCCTACTCGCCAGAAAACGAGCCGACCAATACCTCTTCCCAAGCCGCGATCAACGCCACGATGGATATCGCCGTCGCCCGCGAACTCCTCACGAATCTCATCGCCGCCTGCGAGCAAGAGCACCTCGACGCCGATGGCGTGATCCGCTGGCGCGCCCTCCTTGCCAAGCTGCCCGATTACCGCATCAACGCGGACGGAGCGATTGCCGAATGGACGACTCCATTATTACAGGATAACTACGCCCACCGCCACATCTCCCATCTGTACGCACTCTACGACGGTCTGCCTCCTGCCATCGCAGCCGACCCAAAACTGATGAGCGCGTTCGGCGTCGCCCTGCAAAAACGCACGGATTGGCGCCGCCAGATCGGCGGCGGCGAAATGGCTTTCGGTCAGGCCCAGATGGGCGCGGTCGCCGCGAGTTTGCGACGGGCTGATCTCGCCTATGAAAACGTCGAAATGCTGGCCAACTGGTTTTGGTTTCCCGAGTCGATGATGACGTCGCACAATCCGCAATCACTGTTCAACACCGACATCGCGGGTGGCATTCCACAACTCTTCATCCGCATGCTCATCGACATCGAACCAGGCGAAATCACCTTGCTCCCCGCCCTACCCAACCAATGGCCGCACGGCTCGCTGTCCGGCGCGCTCGGCCGCGGGCAAATCGAAGTGCGCGAACTCACCTGGGACGGGAAATCCGTCCACGTTGCTTTACGCTCTGCCCTTACCCAGAAAATTAAACTCCATTTAGGTCTCACCACGCGCGAAATCGACTTGCCCGCCGGCGAAACCGTGAACGCCGAATTTCTCCGTTAACCCCCTCCCCTCATGCTCCTCGCCGCCCTCACCCTTGGTGGACTTTTCACCGACCACATGGTCCTGCAACGCGGTCGCGCCAACGCGGTCTGGGGCTCCGACCAGCCGCAGCAAATCATCACTCTTACGGTTGAAGGCGCGAAGAAAACTCCCGCTCCTGTTCAAATCACCGTCAGCGCAGACGGCACGTGGCAACTCGCCTGTCCCGAACTACCCACCGGCGGTCCGTATCGACTGCATATCAAAGGCAGCTCCGAACGCGTGATCGACGATGTCCTCGTCGGGGATGTATGGCTCGCCTCCGGCCAGTCCAATATGGAATTCCCTCTCGCGCGCGCGAATCAATCCGACCAGGAAATCGCTACGGCCCAATTCCCCTCGATCCGCGTCGCCAAAATTCCCCAAACCACTGCACGCACCCCGCAAGCCAACCCCACCACCGAATGGCAGATCACAACTCCTGCGCACGCAGGCTCCTTCACCGCCGTCGGATATTTCTTTGCCCGCGAACTCCATCAACACACAGGCATCCCCATCGGCATTATTGACTCCACTTGGGGCGGCACTCGCGTCGAAGCCTGGGCCAGTCACGAAGGGCTCCGCGCCGCCATGCCCGAATTGGATGACACGCTCGCGCGGATCGCCGCCGCCGATCCCGATCTGCCACGCATCACCGCCGATTATCAGGCCAAAGTTTCTGCTTGGGCGCTGACGAACTTTCCGCAAGACACCGGCAATCTCGGCGAAGCCAAGGGATGGGCGAAACTAGAATGTGACACTCATGCGTGGCGCACGATGGCCGTGCCCAACGCCTGGCAGGCCCAAGGGTTTGTCGCCAATGGCGCCGCGTGGTACCGCCGGATGATCGATGTACCACTCACTGCCGCCGGCCATGATCTTGTTCTGAATCTCGGTAAAGCGGACGATTTCGACACGACCTACTTCAACGGTGAAAAAGTCGGCGCCATCGGCGCAGAGACACTCGCCTCCTATCAAATCCCCCGCCGTTACACCGTCCCCGGACGTCTCGTGCACGCCGGCGCTAATGTTATTGCCGTGCGTGTTTTCGATAATTTCGGCGAAGGCGGTTTACTCGGGCCCGCCAACGGGATGTTTGCGGAAATCGGGAGCACCCGCGTATCACTCGCCGGACCGTGGCAATGGCAGGTGGAACGAGAAATCCCGCTCGTCTCGAGTGATATTTTTCGCACGCACCCCGCGCCGCCACCTGAACTCGATGGCCAAAACACCCCGACCGCGCTCTTCAATGGCATGATCGCCCCGCTCATTCCTTACGGCCTGCGCGGTTTCATCTGGTATCAGGGCGAAGCCAATGTCCTCGCCCACGCCAGTTATCAGGCTCGCTTCACCGCCATGATCCGCGACTGGCGCGCGCGCTGGGGTGAAGGCACCTTGCCGTTCTATTTCGTCCAACTGGCGAGCTTCACCGAAAATTCCTCCTGGCCCTATCTCCGCGAAGCCCAGACCGCGACCCTCTCCGAGCCCGAAACCGGCATGGCCTCAGCCATCGACATTGGTGAAATCCACGACATTCATCCGCGCAACAAACAGGACGTCGGCCACCGCCTCGCCCTCCTCGCCCGCGCCCAAGTGTACGGTGAGAAAAAACTGGTTGCCTCCGGCCCAACCTTCGCCCGCTGCGAAATCACCGGCAACACCGTCCACCTCCACTGGAATACCGCCACAGGCCTGCGCACGCATGACGGCGCAAAAGCGGTGAAAGGCTTCACCCTCGCCGGAGCCGATGGCCACTCCCATCCCGCCGAGGCGCGCATCGAAGGGGATACCGTTGTCGTGACCTCGGCCGCAGTACCCACGCCGCAAACCCTGCGTTACGCCTGGGTCGACTGGCCTGAAGTGAATTTGGAAAACGCCGCCGGCTTGCCCGCCGCCCCGTTCCGTACGGATAGTTATTGAGGTGGAATATTTTCTTGGTCTGACACCCCGACGCAGGGTGGGAGCGTAGCGGCGAGCGCCAGCAAGCCGACGTGCCACGACTCGCTGGCGCTCGTCGCTACGTGGGACAGGTGAGAACGCTAAGTCCGGCAGGGATATTCTTATTCCCATCTTTGGTAGGGCGAACCCTCCGGGTGAGCCGCGCATCGACCGCAGATAATTCACCTCGGCTCGGCAGGGACGCCTCGCCCTACCTCAATCTCAAAAGCAGCGAAAGCCCCACGCTCCTCACACGATCCGATTCTCCCGCATGATTGCGGAATAGTAATGAGCGGAAAGTTTCGGCGTTCGCTTTTGCGTGGCGTAGTCCACGTGCACGATGCCGAAGCGTCGCTCATAACCATCCTGCCATTCGAAGTTATCCATGAATGACCAGAGAAAATAACCGTCGACCGGCACACCGTCGTTGATCGCCCGCTGCAACTCGCGCAGGTGCCCGCGCAGATAATCGCGGCGATGCAGATCGAACACCTCGCCATTGACCACGGGCTCATCGTTGTACCCGCAACCATTTTCTGTGACGTAGAGCGAAGTCGCCCCGTAGGTTTCGTGGGCCAAGCGCGTACCCCAATACATCACCTGTGGCGCGAGGTGCAGCCAGGGACTGTCGGCCACCGGGTAATGCACCGGCAAAGGAATTTCCTGCGGACGGCCATCCGCCCCGGCCCGGACAAAGGTGCCGGTATATAAATTCAAGCCGAGAAAATCCGTCGGCTGGCTGATCAACGCAAAATCCCCTTCCTCCACGCGCGGCGCATCCGCCCCGCACCGCGCCAGATATTTCGGCGAATAACCGCCGGCATAGATCGCCCCGAGCAAATGAATATTCTTCTCCGCGTACCACGTGCGCGCCGCTGCGATATCCGCCGGCGTCTCGGTTACTGGCATGCAGATCGTGCTATTGTCCGTCAGTCCCACCCGCGCACCCGGACCGCCCAACTGGCGCACCGCGCGCACCGCATGACCATGACACAGCAGAGCGTGATGGTACGTTTGATTGAGTTCGGCGGGTGAAACCTTGCGGCCCGGCGCCTGCACACAGACATCGTAGGACAACCAGGTGAAGCAGCGGATTTCATTTAGCGTGATCCAGTTTTTTACCTTGCCGCCAAAGGCCTTGACCACCGTTTCAGCATAATTCGCGAAAGCCTTCACGGTCACTGCACTCGTCCAACCGCCGCGATCCTCAAGCGCCTGCGGCAGATCCCAGTGAAAAAATGTCACCCAAGGCGTAATCCCTTCCGCCACCATCGCGTCGAGCAACCGGTGATAGTAATCTACACCTGCTTGGTTTAGTGCCCCATCACCGGTCGGATACAGCCGGGGCCACGAGATGGAAAGCCGGTAGTTTTTCACGCCGAGCTGACGCATCAGCGCAAAGTCCTCCTTGAAACGGTGGTAGTGGTCGCAGGCCACGTCCAAGGTGTCGCCGTTATGAACCTTGCCCGGCATCCGGGAAAACCGGTCCCAGATCGACTCGCCTTTGCCCTCGGTGAAAGCGGCGCCTTCAATCTGGGCCGCCGCCGCAGCTACGCCCCAGACAAAATTTTGCGGAAATGTTCCGGCCGGATTGAGCGCAACGCCTGAATTAAGAAAGTGATTCACCGGAACAAACCAATGACCGCTTCAACAAAGACAAGCGTGGAAAAAACCATGATTTAACGGAAAACTATCGTTGCCACATCTTCACCGGATGCTTTGTTAAACCTAACGTCATGCTTATGTCGCGCTACTCCCCATTGCTTCCTCTGATTTTCCTTCTGGCCGCCTTGACTGTAGGGTCGGTCACCGCACCCGCTGAATCGAATCTCAGTCCCACCGCTACCTCAGCGTCCATTATTGCTACGCCGCGTGAACACCTGCTGATGGATACCGGCTGGCGCTTTGCGTTCGGCCATCCGTTCGATCCGCAAAAAGACTTTGATCACGGCACGGCCTATTTTTCGTATCTGACCAAAGCCGGTTACGGCGACGGTCCCGCCGCCGAAAAATTCGACGACACGGCGTGGCGCCAACTCGATCTGCCGCACGACTGGGCCGTGGAAGCGCCCTTTGATGGCCGCGGCAGTCACAGTCATGGCTACAAAGCCATCGGCCGAAATTTTCCCGAGCGTAGCGTGGGTTGGTATCGAAAAACTTTCTCGGTCCCTGCAACTGATCTTGGCCGGCGCATCAGCGTAGAATTCGACGCCGTCGCCCGCGACTCGGTGGTTTGGATCAATGGTTTCTATCTCGGCCGCCAGCCGAGCGGCTACACCAGCTTCCGCTACGACCTCACTGATTATTTAAATTACGGCGGCGAAAATGTCATCAGTGTCCGCGCGGATGTGACGCTGGAGGAAGGTTGGTATTACGAAGGCGCCGGCATCTACCGTCATGTTTGGTTGAACAAAACGGCCCCTTTGCACGTGGGCCCGTGGGGCACATTTGTCACGACCGACGTGCATGAACAATCCGCCACAGTGACCGCGCGCACGACTGTGATTAACGCCGGGACCACACCCGCCACCTTCGATCTGGAGCAAAGCATCATCGCTCCCGATGGCCGCGTCGTCACCAACGGCACCCTGACCAACCTTACACTTCCTGCGGGCGAAAAAGGCGAATTCCCCTGCGCTCTCACCGTACCACAACCACAACTCTGGTCTCTCGAAAATCCGGCACTGCACCGTTTGGTGACGACGATTCGCACGGCTCAGAGCGTGGTGGATCATGATGTGACTACGTTCGGCATCCGCACGATTCGCTTCGATCCGAATGCCGGATTCTTCCTCAACGGCCAGCACGTCCTCCTCAAAGGCACCAATAATCATCAGGATCACGCCGGTGTCGGCGTCGCCCTCCCCGATGCCCTGCAGGCTTTCCGCGTCGCCCGCCTGAAAGAAATGGGCTGCAACGCCTATCGCTGCTCCCATAATCCACCGACCCCTGAACTGCTCGAGGCCTGTGATCGCCTCGGTCTGCTCGTGATCGCCGAGACTCGTCTCATGGGCCCGAGTCCGGAGCAATTGAACCAGCTCGAGAGCATGATTCAGCGTGATCGCAATCATCCGAGTGTCATTCTCTGGTCGGTGGGCAACGAAGAGTGGGCCATCGAGGGCAACATCAAGGGCGCCCGCATCACCGCCTCGATGCAGGCGTTTGCTCACCGCCTCGATCCCACCCGTCGCACCACCGTCGCCATCAGCGGTGGCTGGGGCGGCTCTTCCACCACCGTCGATGTCGTGGGTTATAATTACATCAGCCAGTCCAACCCCGACGAACAACACGCAAAATTCCCCCTGCAACCGGGCGTCGGCACGGAGGAAACCACCACGCAAGGCACCCGCGGTATTTATTTCGATGATCGCGCCCAAGCCCATCTCTCCGCCCAGAAGAAAGGCGACTCCGGCGGCAACTGCGAAAAGGGTTGGCAGTATTATTCCTCCCGTCCCTTTCTGGCCGGCTTGTTTTTCTGGACCGGCTTTGATTATCGGGGCGAATCCAATCCCTTCACTTTCCCCGCCGTCAGTTCGCAATTCGGCCTGATGGACACCTGCGGATTCCCGAAGGACAGCTATTATTATCTCCAAGCCTGGTGGAGCGACCAACCCGTGCTGCACCTGTTTCCCCACTGGAACTGGCCTGGCAAGGAAGGCCACCCAATCAATGTGTGGTGCTACAGTAACTGCGACGAAATCGAGCTCTCGCTCAACGGCCAGTCTCTCGGCAAGAAAACCATGCCGCGCAACGGCCACCTCGAGTGGGATGTCGTTTATCAACCCGGCGTGCTCGAAGCCCACGGCTTTCGCGGTGGAAAACCAGCCGAGACCACTCGCGTGGAAACCACCGGCGCCGCCGCCAAACTCGTGCTCACGCCCGACCACCCAAAAATCAGCGCCAACGGCGAAGATGTTTCTGTCGTTACCGTTCAGGTCGTCGATGCTGCCGGACACACCGTGCCGACCGCAGATAATCTCGTGACCTTCGAACTCGAAGGGCCCGGCCATCTCCTCGGCGTCGGCAACGGCGATCCCGTATCGCATGAGCCGGATCGCGTCATCGCGACGCTGCACATGCTCCCGGTCGAAAATTGGCACGGTCGCATCGCCCCGAGCGACACCACCACGCCGTCTGCCGCAGAATCACCGCTCACCTTGCCCCAGCTCGGCAACTGGCTCGCGCCCCTGCCCAAAGCCGGCGAGCTCTATGATTTGTCCGCCGTGTTCTCCAGCGACACTCTGCCCGCTGATGCCCAGCTCCACTTGCATCTCCCTTCGCTCGGTTTGAAAACGACCGTCTGGTTGAATGGCCACGAAATCGTCCGCGCCCGGGACACCTCGACCGCCGGACTGATCATTCCCCTCGACGCCAGTCAACTCAACCATGGGCTGAATCGCATTCAGCTGCTCGTTACTCCTTTCACCGAAAATCCGAAGCACCTGCCTGAACTTATGCGGCTCGGCGTACTCCAGATTCAAACGCCCGCCCCCGCGTGGCAACGCAGCGTGTTCAACGGCTACGCGCAGGTCATCGTACAGGCCGACAAAACCGCCGGCACTCTTCGCCTCACCGCGCATGCCAAAAATTTGCCGTCGGCTTCCGTTACTCTCACCACCGCACCGGCCGTGCTGCGACCTTCTGTGCCATGAGTCGACGCAGGTTCATTCCCGATTCCAATCCCACAGGCACGGAGGCCTGTGGCTACGCCAAGCTGCTTTCCGTAGCGGCAGGCGTCCCTGCCTGCCGATCTTTCAACGCCCCCATTTTCATGAATAAACATTTTTTCGCCTTCCTTTGCTCCCTCTGGTTCACCTCGCTCGCTCTCGCCGCGCCTGCCGCTCCGGAAAAATTAGCTGACGGCATCATCGTCGCCCAAAATGGCACACTGCTGAAAATCGAAGTCCGCGCTGACGATATCATTCGCGTCGTGACCGGCACCAATCGGGATTTCTTCCGGCATCCCAGTCTGATGACCGTGCCGCATCTCTCGCTCACGCCACCCGTTTGGACGCTCAGTGCCGAAGGCCATACCGCCACCGTGCACACCGCCAAACTCCAAGTGCGCGTCGATCTCGATACCGCCGGCGTCACCTTTCTCGATCCGCAGGGAAATACTATTTTGGCCGAACAACCCTCCACGCGGTTGCTGCAGCAAGTCAACGTACAGGGAGAAACCACGTTTCATGTCCGCCAAGCCTGGGCGGCCAACGCCGACGAATCACTCTACGGTCTCGGCGAAAACCAACTCGGCCTGCTCAATCTCAAGGGCCACGACCTCGATCTCTGGCAACACAACGGCACGGTCGCCGTTCCTTTTCTGCTGTCATCCCGCGGCTACGGCCTGCTGTGGGATAATAATTCCTACACGCGCTTTGGCGATCTGCGCGAGACTACGGCAATTCCCGCCGACCGCCTCTTCGATGCCGACGGCAAACCCGGCGCACTGACCGCTTCCTATTTTGCCGGCGCTCATTTCGAAAAGCTCACCACGCAGCGCGCCGAATCCAAAATCGACATCGCGATTCCCAACGGCGTGCCTTCGTTCAACCGCGCCATCCACGCCGACCTGCCGGCCGAAGGCGAATGCAGTGTGCGCTGGGAAGGATTTGTCTCACCGGAGACGAGCGGCCTGCACACCTTCGAGACGTATTCCAATGCCGGCATAAAAATGTGGATCGACGACAAGCTCGTGATGGACCACTGGCGCCAAGGCTGGTTGCCCTGGCTCGAAGTCGCCCAAGTTCCCCTCGAAGCCGGCCACCGTCACCGCCTCAAACTCGAATGGTCCCGCGATCAGGATTCGCCGACGATGCGCTTGCGCTGGAAAACCCCGAGTGCCGAAACCGCGACTTCGCTCTGGTCGCAAGTGGGCGATGGCATCGATTACTATTTTGTCTACGGCCCGCAACCCGACCACGTCATCGCCGGCTACCGTTATCTGACCGGCACCGCGCCGATGATGCCCGTGTGGTCTTTCGGTCTTTGGCAGTCGCGTCAACGCTACAACACCGCGCAAGAAAGCCTCGATGTTGTCGCCGGTTTCCGGAAGCGCGGCATTCCCTTCGACAACATCGTGCAAGACTGGCGCTACTGGCCCGAAGGCAAGTGGGGCTCACACGAGTTTGACCCAAAACGTTTTCCCGATCCCGCCGGCTGGGTCAAAGCGGTCCATGATCAACACGCTCGCCTGATGATTTCCGTCTGGGGGAAATTCTATCCCGGCACGCCAAACTTCCAAGCCATGCATGACGGCGGTTTTCTTTATGAACGCAATCTCACCGAGGGCACCAAGGATTGGCTCGGCGAAGTCTACACCTTCTACGACGCCTTTAATCCCGACGCGCGTCGCCTTCTTTGGTCGCAAATGGAAAAGCAAATTTTCCGCCACGGTATCGACGCGTGGTGGATGGATGCCACCGAGGCCGATCTCCGTCCCTCGCCCACCCTCGATGGGCAGCGCGACTACGCGCATCCCACCGCGCTTGGTTCCGGCTCCCGCGTGTTGAACGCCTATCCGCTGATGAACAGCGCCGGCATCTACGAAGGCCAGCGCGCCGTCGCACCGAACCAGCGCGTCTTCAATCTCACGCGCTCCGGGTTCGCCGGCCTGCAACGTTACTCCGCCGCCGTCTGGTCCGGCGATTCATCCTCCACTTGGACCGCGATGAAAAAACAAATCACCGCCGGCCTCGGCTACTCCCTTTCCGGCCTGCCGTACTGGACGATGGACATCGGCGGATTTTCCGTTCCCGGCCGCTACGGCAGCATCGATCCCGTACCCAAGCCCGCCCAACCCGAGGCGGTCGAGGAATGGCGCGAGCTCAACACGCGCTGGTTTGAATTCGGCACCTTCGTCCCCTTCCTTCGCACTCACGGCGAATATCCGTATCGCGAGATGTGGGAATTCGGTGGGGAAACTTCTCCGGCTTACGCGGCGCACCTCAAGTTCGACCGGCTTCGCTATCGCCTGCTGCCGTACATCTACTCGCTCGCCGGCGCCGTGACGCACGAGAACGGCACCATCATGCGCGCTCTCGTGATGGATTTCGCCAACGACGTGAAAGCGCGCGACATCAACGACCAATTTCTTTTCGGCCCCGCGCTGCTGATCAATCCCGTGACCACTTTTCAAGCGCGCAGCCGCAATGTTTATCTGCCCGGCACCGACGGTTGGTTTGATTTCTGGACGGGCACGGCGCTGAAAGGCGGCCAAACCATCGAAGCCGCCGCGCCCTTCGATTCGATTCCGCTCTACGTGCGCGCCGGCTCGATTATTCCCTTCGGCCCCGAGCTCCAATACACGCAGGAAAAACCCGCTGATCCGATCACTCTCTATGTTTACGCCGGAGCCGATGGCGCCTTCACGCTCTACGAAGACGACGGCTTGACCTACGGCTACGAGAAGGGTGCCAGCGCCAGCATTCCCCTGCGCTGGAACGAAGCCTCACACATGCTCATCATCGGCACACGCAAGGGCTCCTTTCCCGGCATGCAGACCGATCGCACCTTCCAAATCATCTTCGTCACCAAGGATCGGCCCAGCGGTTATTCATTAACTCCGAACCTGAATGCGACGATACATTATCTGGGCGACGCAATCGCCGTGCCGCTCCGCTGAGTCGTGGCCACCTCCTTTCCCCAGATCCCACACCTACCCCATGGAAGCATCACCCCTCACATCAACGGCCCAACCCAGCCAGCCCATCGCTGATCGCGTTCCGCGCCTGCAAAAATTCGGCTACGGCCTCGGCAGCGTCCACGACATGTGGGGGCACTGGCTCTATGCCGGCCTGGCTTATCAAGTCTTCAACATCTACCTCGGCGTTTCGCCCGCCTGGATCGCCCGCGCCCTGCTTTGCAAACTCGTGTTCGAAGCCGTGTGGGATTCCGTGTTCGGCTGGTGGTCGGACAATACCCGCACCCGCTTCGGCCGACGTCGTCCCTTCATTCTCGTCGGCTCGGTGCTCGCCGGCGTGATGTTGCCCGTCATGTTCATGGCGCAACACGACTGGAGAGAGATTCAATATTTCTGGTTCATGGTGGGCTCGATGGCGCTCCTCGTCCCGATCATGAGTTGTTTCTACATGCCATTCCAAAGCCTCGGCTACGAAATGACTCCGGACTACAACGAACGCACCTCGGTCCAAGCATGGCGCAGCGCCATGCAGAAGATGCCCGAAGTCCCCATGTTTGCTGCCGCCGCCTTCACGACCGCTGGGGTCTGGGTTGGTGCTACGTGGGGCAATGTGCCGGAGCGACTGACCACTCTTTTTAGTCAAACCTTCCACTGGTTTGGAAATATGGGTGGAGCCATCTTCACCCTGGATCTTCCCCAACTGGGCGTGCTGATCAAAACCCTCTTCGGCTGGGCCCCAGGCGTCGTCGGGGCGAAGCCCAATATTTTGCTCGGAGCTCAAGTCTACACCATGATACTCGGGGCCATCATGATCGTCGCCGGCATCGGAGTGTTTTTTCTCACCCGCGAACGCTACTACGACAAACTCGTGGTCGAACGGAAGCAGACCAAGATTTCCATCAAGGCTACTCTCGGACAAGCGCTCTCCTGCCGGCCTTTCCGCGTGAATCTATTCATGGCCCTCGGCTACGGGATCGGCACCAGCATGGTCGGCACCCTTGGCTACTACGCCACCGTTTATTACGTCTGTCACGGAGATGTCGCCGCGGGCGGCACGTGGAATTTCTGGATGGGCCTCACCGGCATGGTTCTCGGTTTGTCGGGCATCCCGGTTTATTCCTTTATCGCGCGTAAGCTCGGCAAAAAACCCGGCATGATCGCCGTGCAATTGTGCGCCATCGGCGGATTCATCGCCACCTGGTGGCTCTATAATCCCAATATGCAATGGCTGCAGGTCATCTCCTGCGGTTTGACCGCCTTCACCGGTTCAGGTTTTTGGATTCTCTACTACTCGATGACGGCGGATGTGATCGATTATGATGAACTCGCCTGCGGCCAGCGGCGCGAAGGCGCGTTTGCGGCCTGCGGTTCCTGGATCTTGAAACTCGGCGTCGCCTTGGGCAGCTGGGCCTCCGGTGAAATTCTCGCCAAGACGGGATTCGACTCCGCCCTCGGCGGTAACCAGACCGAGCACGCGATCTTCATGATTCGCATTCTGCTCGCCTCCATTCCTGTCATCGGTCTCGTCGTAGCGCTGCTTTTCCTCCTCCGCTTCCCACTCACCCAGCAGAAAATGGCCGAGATCCGCCAGCAACTCGAAACCCGCCGTGGCACGGTGTGATTTCAAAAACGGTCTCGTCTGAGGATCTGGCTCTCAGCTCTCATCTCTGGACTCTCAACTGTATTAATGGCCCCCTTTCCCCCTCATCATCATGACTACCCCTCCTCGGTTCGTGCGCCTGCTTCTCGCCGGCGCGGTTCTCCTACTCGCCAGCTGCTCCAAATCGGAAGCGCCCGCGAACTCCGCCGCCACCCCGGCCAAAATCAAACTGGGTTTCCTCGTAAAACAGCCGGAGGAACCCTGGTTCCAATTTGAAGGCAAAGGCGCCGACAAAGCCGCCGCTCAATATGGCTTCGAGCTGATCAAGCAGGGCGTGCAAGACGGCGAAAAAGTCATGGCGATGATCGATAATCTCGCCGTGGCCGGCGCGCAGGGCTTCGTCATCTGCACCCCCGACGTGCGTCTCGGACCCGCCATCATGGCGCGCGCCAAACAACGAAACCTGAAGGTCGTGCTCGTCGATGACCAGTTTGTCTCCGACGGGAAATTCATGACCGAGGTGCCCTACATCGGCATGTCCGCCTCGCGCATCGGCACCCAGCAGGGCCAGACCCTCGCGGCGGAAATGAAGAAACGCGGCTGGCCCGTCGCAGAAACGGCCGTGTGCGCCATCACTTTCGAGGAACTCGACACCGCGCGCGAGCGCACCGACAACTCCATCGCCGCCCTCAAGGCCGCCGGTCTTCCCGCCGACCGCATCTTCAAGGCTCCGCAAAAAACCACCGACATCCCCGGGAGCTTCGACGCCGCCAACGTCTTGCTCACCCAACACCCCGAGGTGAAACACTGGCTCATCCTGGGCATGAACGATAACGCGGTGATTGGCGCCGTACGCGCCATCGAGCAACGCGGCTTCACCGCCGATACCGCCATCGGCATCGGCATCAACGGCACGGATTGCATCGACGAATTGCGCAAGGCCAAGCCCACGCCCTTCTTCGGCTCCATGCTCGTCTCCGCCCCCCGTGAAGGGTTCATGTCCTCCGAGATCCTCTACAAATGGATCAAGGACGGCACCCCGCCACCGCTCGACACCCGGACCGAAGGCATCTTGATCACCCGCGAAAACTTTGAAGCCGTCCTGAAAAAAGAAGGCATCATAGAATAAAACCTCGCTTAGCTAAACGCGTCTCTGCCGGCTGATTTTATGGCCACAAAAAGCACAATGCCCAACCGCAGACGAAACTCTCCATGCGCCTATAGGCGCGCGGAAGATTTCCTGAGCAGGACATATCAATTTTGCGCTCTTTGTGGCAAAAATCCTGTGTCTTGGTTGGCTGGCCCCTAGTATCCCGTGTCTCCCGCCACCCCACACCTGCAATTCGAGGCCGTTACCAAGACTTACCCGGGCGTCAACGCGCTGCAGAATGTCAGCTTTGGCGTTAGTCGCGGTTCCGTGCATGCGCTCATGGGTGAAAATGGCGCAGGCAAATCGACTCTGCTCAAAACCCTCAGCGGATTTCACCCACCGACCTCCGGGCAACTCCGGCTCGGCGGCCAAACGAAAGTTTTCCATTCCACCGCCGATGCCCTCGCCGCCGGCGTCGCCGTTATTTATCAGGAGCTGCATCTGATCCCGGAGATGACGGTCGCGGAAAATATTTACCTCGGCCACCTGCCCGCGCGCCGCGGCTTGGTGAATCGGACGCAACTGCACGCACAGGCCGCGACCCAATTGCGCCGGCTCGGCGAAGACATCGATCCCGACACCAAACTTGCCCACCTGCCCATCGGCCAGCGCCAGATGGTCGAGATTGCCAAGGCGCTCAGCCGCGGCGCCACTGTCATCGCCTTTGACGAACCCACGAGCAGCCTCTCCGCCCGCGAGATCAAAAAACTTTTCGCCGTCATCCGTGATTTGCGCGATCAAGGCTGCGTCATTCTCTACGTAAGCCATCGCATGGAGGAAATCTTCCAACTCTGCGACGCCTGCACCGTGCTGCGCGATGGCCAACATGTCCGCACCTACGCCACGCTCACCGATGTTACCACCACCCAACTCGTGCAGGACATGGTGGGACGCGACATCGCCGATGTCTTCGGCTACACCGCCCGGCCCCACGGTGCCCCCGCGCTCGAAGTTTCGAGCGTACAAGGTCCCGGCGTGAGCGCTCCCGCGACTCTCACCGTAGCCCAGGGGGAAATCCTTGGTCTCTTCGGGCTGATCGGCGCCGGCCGCACCGAATTGCTCAAACTACTTTTCGGTGCGGTGCCTCTGACCGAAGGCACGGTCAAGGTCCACGGCCAACCCGTCTCTCTGCGTTCACCTCGTGATGCCATCGGGGCCGGACTCGTTTATTGCACGGAAGATCGCAAGAAAGAGGGGATCGTCCCCATTTTATCGGTGCAGGAAAATTGCAACCTCAGCGCCCGTTCCGCGCATACACGCTTCGGCGGACTGATCAACGATACTTGGGAGCTGGCCAACGCCCGCCACCAAGTCGACTCACTCAACGTCAAGACGCCTTCGCTCCACCAGCTGATCAAGCAGCTCTCCGGCGGCAATCAGCAGAAAATTATTCTCGGTCGCTGGCTCTCCACCAAGATTCGCGTACTCCTGCTCGACGAACCCACGCGCGGCATCGACATCGGCGCCAAGAGTGAAATCTACCAGATCATCTTCCGTCTCGCCCGCGAAGGCGCCGGCATCGTCGTCGTCTCCAGCGATCTGCCCGAAGTGCTCGGCCTCGCCGACCGCGTCGCCGTCATGCGCGAAGGCGCGATCTCCGCCATCTTCAACCGCGCCGTAGCCACACCCGAACAAGTGCTCGCCGCCGCGCTCCCGCTGGAAAAAATCTCCGCCGCCTAACTCAATGAGTTCGTCTACCGCCAAACCCACCTCGTCCTTCCTCGCCCTGCTCGACCGTGCCGGCATGCAGCTCATTCTCGGGGTGCTCATCGTCGTGTGCTGCCTCACGGTCCGCAATTTCGGCTCGCCGGAAAACATCATGAACCTGCTGCTGCAGGTTTCCACGGTCGGCATCGTCGCTACCACGATGCTATTCTGCCTCGCCTCCGGAAATTTCGATCTCTCGGTCGGCACCTTGATTCCGGCCGGTGGCGTGCTCTGCGCGCTCGTGCTGCGCCACGGCGGCGGCCTCGCGCTCGCCACCGTCACGGCCCTCGCGTTCGGCGCGTTCGTCGGACTCGTCAACGGCGTGGTCGTCGCCCGTTTCAAAATCAATCCGCTCATCACCACGCTCTCCACCATGATGATGGTGCGCGGCGCAGCTTTCGTCTTCGCCGATGGAAAATCCATCGGCATTGCCAATGAGACCATGCTCAACCTCGCGAACTTTGCCTTCCCCGTCATTCGCAGCAGCACCGGCAACATCCTCTTTCAAATCACGCTGCCCGTGTGGATCTGCCTCGGGCTATTCGGCGTGTTTGGATTTATTCTCCAACGCACCACCTTTGGCCGCAATACGCTCGCCATCGGCGGCAACGAGGAAGCTGCGCGTCTCGCCGGCATCAACGTCACCCGCGTCAAGATCACCATCTTCGTTCTGCAAGGCATCGTCGCGTCGCTCGCCGGCGTGTTGCTCGCCGCGCGACTCGGCATCGGCGACCCCAAGACCGCGCAAGGCAGCGAACTCTCCATCATCTCCGCGTGCGTGCTCGGCGGCGTGTCGCTGAGCGGCGGCATCGGTCGCATGAGCTACGTCATCGCCGGCGTCTTCATCATGGGTATCGTGGAAAACGCGATGAACCTCCTCAACATCGATTCCTTTTATCAGTACATCGTCCGTGGCGCGATCTTGCTCAGCGCCGTGATGCTCGACCAGCTGAAGCAACGCCGGGGATGATTTCTGCTTTCGGGTTAATCGGCATTGCGCAATAGCCAGCCCACAAACTTGCCTCGATCTCTCTTTCCCGACAATAGAAGTCCATTCATGAAACCCAATGCCGCCAGCGAAACCTCGATTCTCATTTTGCACGCGACGGCGGGCGCGGGCCACACGCGGGCGGCGCAGGCCATCGCGGCGGCCCTCCTCCCCACCGGACGCAGTCATCGCGTGGTCGACACGCTGGAATGCACCACGGCGCTGTTCCGGCGCATGTACGTGAAAGCCTACATCAAGCTCGTGCAAACCGCCCCGGAACTTTGGGGCTATTTCTATGAAAAATCCGATGTGATGGCAGCACCCGACAGCAAGCGCGCCCGGGCTCGGCTCGCCTTCGACAAATTCAACGCGCGTCCCTTCCGTCAACTGTTGGCGGAAACAAAACCGGCCGTCATCATCTGCACCCACTTTCTGCCGCTCGAATTACTCTCCGACCTGAAGGCCCGCGGCAAACTGGACATCCCCGTACACGCCGTGATCACGGACGTGAGCCCGCACGCCTTCTGGGTTTATCCGCACATCGAGCATTATCATGTGGCCACGCCGTCGGCCGCCCGTGAATTGGCCCGCAAAGGTTTTCCGGCCGAGCGCATCAGCGTGACCGGTATTCCGGTCGATCCGATTTTCTCCCATCGCACGCCGGCCCCGTCTGCACGGGCAAAACTGGGTCTGCCGGAAAAACCAACCGTACTGCTGCTCTCCGGCGGTTTCGGCATCGGCCCGATGAAGCAAATGCTGACATCCTTCCAAGGCAGCCGGGCGAATCTTTCGCTCGTCGTCGTGGCAGGGAAAAATGCCGAGTTGGAAAAAGAATGCCGGGCACTCGCGGCGAAATTGCCCGTGCCGGTGAAAGTGCACGGTTTCGTGAACAACATGCACGAGCTGATGGACGCAGCCGACCTGATCGTGACGAAGCCCGGCGGTCTCACGACCACGGAAATTCTGGCCAAGGGAAAACCCATGGCGCTGGTCGCCCCGATTCCCGGACAGGAACAACGCAACTGCGAATACTTGCTCGAAGAAGGGGCGGCAGTCCGCTTGTACGATGTCAGCGACTCCGCGCACTATCTGGAAAAATGGCTTGCCGACGAAGGCCGCATGCAACGCATGTCCGCCGCCGCGCGCGCAATTGCCAAACCAAACGCCGCACCGGACATCGCCGCTGCGTTGCTCGCCCGTTTGAATAAAACCTCAGTGTAACACCAGTTGCTCGAAGGGTCTGGACTTAAGGTAGGGACGGACCGCTGGGCCGTCCGCGAATGTCCTTACGGCGCGGCCGGCGACAAGCACCGGCCTTACAGTCACAATGCGATTCGCAACGAGTATGACGCCCTCCGCCCCTCACTTATCTTTCGAAATCACGCCCTTGTCCTGCAGCTTCTGCACCTTGGGCTTGATCACGAAGGAGCAATAACCTTGGCCGGGATTCTCGTTGAAATAATTCTGGTGGTAATCTTCTGCCGCATAAAACTCCGGCAGCGCCGTGATCTCCGTCACGATTGGTTCACCCCAATGCGCTTTCGCGTCAATCTTCGCCTGCTCGGCAATTTTCTTCTGCCCTTCATTCAGATAAAAAACGGCTGAGCGATACTGCGTGCCGTGGTCATTCCCCTGACTGTTCATTGTGGTGGGATTGTGCGCCTGGAAGAAAACCTCCAGCAGCTTCGCGTAGCTAAGCACCGTCG
>JANYCF010000278.1 GCA_025360455.1 Opitutaceae bacterium
TCCATTGGCACCTCAATGCCCAAATCACCCCGCGCCACCATGATCGCGTCGGACGCCTCGATAATCCCGTCGAGATTGGCGAGGCCGGACTGATCTTCAATCTTCGCGATGATCCGCGCCGTGCTGTTTTTCTCCTTCAGCAGGCTGCGCAAGATTTCGACGTCATTCGCCTCCCGCACAAAAGACAGAGCAAAGAAATCAACCTTCTCTTCCACCCCGAGCGCGATGTCCGCATGATCTTTGACTGAGAGTGCCGGCAGACGAATCTTCACGCCCGGTAAATTAATATGCCGCCGACTGCCCAGCTTGGCCGGCACCACCACGCGGCAGCGCACCCGCTCCCGTGTTGCACTCACCACCACCAACCGGATGAGTCCGCTATCCACCAAAACAATGCTGCCCACGGGTACATCTTCGCCAAAATCAGGATAGTTCACGGTCACCGCGAGAACATCCCCATCCGCCGGCCCTTTTTGCGGCAACAAGTCGATCAACTGGCCAATCACTAGTTCCACAGGCGCCGGTAAATCACCAGTGCGAATTTCCGGACCTTTCACGTCCATCAAAATCGCAATATGCCGACCGGTCAGACGGCATACGTCGCGCACCCGGCGAATCATGGTACGAGTCCACGTATGGTCGGCATGCGCCATATTAAAACGACAGACATCCACCCCCGCCTCGATCAAGGAAGCCAATACCCGTTCAGATTCCGTCGCCGGACCAAGTGTGAAGACAATTTTCGTCAGCCGGTAAGCATCTTTCGGCAAGGAGGGAGCAGGCAATGTATGTACCCCTTTGATAAAGCAGAATGAATGCCATACACCGCGGCCGGCTGAAGGAATGCATACGTGGTCCAGACCTTATTCCGCCTCACGCTTCCTGAAATCGCTACGGGGGGAACCGCACCTGTGAATAACCGGCTCTTTCCCCTCGGGAGGATTTGTTAGTATCGAGTGCCCGAAGCAATCGGACAGCACCCACCCTACATAGCAGGCGCAGCTCATGGTTTTCCCTCTGAAATTAGATTTGCGAGCGCTCCTGAGGGAGCACTCTCGCACTGGCGGTGCTCGCCGCATCCCTCGCGATTTCAAATAGCGTGGTTTACCAATGGCGGAGGTAAACTGGTCGGTGGCCGATGGCCGCGGAAGAAACAAGCCACGGTCTGTCCGCCCGTCAATCCCACACTCTCAATTGGGCTACACAATCGTCACCCGCGAGCGCACCGTGTAGGAGAGGCCCATCGCTTCGATGACGAGCGTGGCGTCTGCGGCCTCCGGCCCGAGCGACACGAAAAGCACCTGATCATGGTCGGTATTGATGATCTCAGCCAGTGCGGCTTTGGCCTGAGCCAGGCGGGTATCATCCAGCGGACATTCAAAGACGGAATACTGCAACCGCGTGCCGTAGCTTTCCAGTGTCTTGGCCACGCGCCGCAGCCGTTTCGCGTTGGCGATGTCGTAGGAGACGATGTAGCGGAGGCGGGAGGAGGCCATGGATTCAGCGGGTGGTGAAACCGTGATAGACCGTCGCATCGCCGCGCACGACCCGCCAGAGTTGCCGGGCCTGCACCTCCAGCATGCGCCGGTAGCTCATCTTGTAGCCGAACTGCGGATGGCTGACCTCCGTATCCATCCGCCGGAACCACGCCTCCCAAAAACGCCGACGGCCCTGTTCATTCAAAAATGTGCCGGAGGCCGAGCTGATGAAATCCTCCGGGTTAATCTCGCCGCGATTGATGAGCGAGATGGCCACCGAGTCGGCGATCAGCGGACGAAATTCCTCCATCAGATCGAGCGCCAGCGCCGGCCGGCCATAGCGTGGCTGGTGCATGAAGCCGAGAAACGGATCGAGCCCGACGGCGTGGCAGACGCCGGCCAGTTCCTTAGCGAGAATCGAATAGCCCAGTGAGAGCAACGCATTCACCGGATCGCGTGGTGGACGGCGATTGCGGCCGTGAAAATCAAAACGCCACTCGGCTCCCTTCAGCATCGAGGCAAACTGCTCGAAATACAGATTGGCCGCCGCGCCCTCGCAGCCGAGGAGTTCGCCGAGATCACGGGTGTCCTTAGTCGCGTCACGGGCGGCGGCGAGTTGACGGAGTACACGGTCGGGCACCTCACCATTGCGCATGAGCATGGTGCGCTGGTTATGGATTTTCGCCCGGATGCACTCGCGCGATTGTTTCAATCGGAAGAAAGGTTCGGCAAACATCCGGGCCTGCCCGAGCCGTGCATCCACGCCACTGGCCGGCAGCCCGCGCAGCAAACCGAGGAAGCGGCCCGATGCCGCGAAATAGGCCACGTCGATGCAGTGTTCGAGGCACGACTCCGCCGCCTGCGCCGTCAGCTGTATCGCACCGTAGAGGTAAATGGCGCGCACCTGATGCAGCGGAAGTTTGCGCACGACCTCCTTCTTGATGCTGACGATAAACTCACCGCCCCGCTGGCCAACTTGCGAGCCAGGTTTTTGTACCACGAGCAGTTCGCCGTCGTCACGCGGCGGGCGGGGCGGTGGCAGGGGATCGTGGTCAGCCGGCGGCTCTCCTGTGAATTCGGCGGGGAGATCGCCCGGAGGAAAACCCAGCCGGAGTTGCGTATCCTCCGCGACAGCCCGTTCGCGAGCCTGCGCCCACCAATGAGATTCACGAGGGAGACAGATGGGATAAGCCGAGCAATAGTTGCACCGCTGGTCGTCCACCAACGGTGGTGGCATTTTGCCCGCTGCGGCGACAGCGCGGGCTTCGGCGAGAGCAGTCTTGGTTTTGGCGAAAAGCTCCTCGGTAAGTGCGACAGGTACGCGGCGTTTATCCTCGGCGTAGTAGATGGCGGCTGACTCGACCGGTGTGCCGTGTTCGCGCAACAGTAGGGCGTACGCCGCAATCTGCACGGCATCGGGCTCCTTGGCCACACGTGTATCATCATCGAGCCGGCGTGCGGAGCCTTTCTTGTAATCTACAACGCAGGCACCATCCGGACCACCCTCGACTATGTCCATCACGCCGATGAGGCCGAGGGTCGCGCTCTCCAATCGAAGTGAGCGTAATTTCGCTCCTTCAGGCAGACCTTCGCGCAGGGCGGTGAATTTGGCATCGTCGAGCCGGGATGGTTGGTCCGCCTGCCGGTGCAGAGCGGAACCAGTGGCTGTATCGGCATTCTCCTCGAAAATATTTTCGACCCACTGGAGATAAAAGAGGCGTGGACAGTAGAGGTAGTTGTGCAGTCGACGAACCGGCATCGGCGGCTGAGCCGCGAGTTCACCTGAAGTCTGAAGACCGGAGTCGGACATGGCGAAAGCGGGTTACATTGGGATCTCATCTTTGGCGGGGTCCGGCTCCCCGCGCCACCGGCTCAGCCGAGCGGCGTTGAGCTCTTCGCAGCGTTTCCATTGCCGAGTGCGGTCGTTGGCAGTCTTCCAGAGAGCGGGTCCTGATGCGTAGTGAAAGTCCGTTGCAGGTTCACTTTCCAATCGTGCGCGTCCAAATGGAGCGATACCTTGTCGATCGAAGAACAAGTTCGTGTTTTTTTCCTTCGGGAGATCGTTGTCACGAGTAAGAATGCCCATTTTTTCGCCTCCAAACCGTCGGGATTCGCGCGAAGTGAATGTGTCCGGCTTGGTGTCTGTTCCCTTCTTTCGCTCTGTGCGCAGGCGATGATGTATGTCGGCGCAGTCGGGGTGAGCGATGGCGCGGAGGGCAATGTTTACCGCCGCATTGATGTCCGCTTGTATCGGCAGGACGTATCGACTCTTCCCGGGCTTGGGGTGAGTGATCCCTTTCGCGGTGACGAATATCGGCCCGCCTGGCTGAGGCGCGAGCAACGTAAGATGCGGTTTGTCTGACCGGCTGATTTTCTCCAGTTCGGCGTATAGTTTCTCCGCGAATATGGCGTTTTCTGAAACCGGCTTGCCTTCTGCGCGCATTTTCCCGGCTTCCTCCAGCAGCACGCGCCAGCGAAACTCATGACGGTCATTCCAACTGATCTCAGCCGCACGAAAACCAGCCGCTCCCGTGAGCGAGCAGAAACGCGATGTATAGGCCGCAGGTGTTTCCAGAACAGGAATCCCAAACGGCTCCGCCAGCATCTTGACCTTCATGGTGATTGCCCGATGGCACCACTTCATCAGGCGCGAATTCTCGCTTTTGGCACGGCCTTGGTCCGACAAGTAGCGCGACAAATCCTCCAATACGATGAAGTCCACCGGCGGCCGCATGACACGGTATTCACCGTGGGTATCGGTTCTTGCGCGCAGTTCGACTGATAGCTCGGGAGTCTTGAGCTTATCTAGGTATTTACGTGACTCAACCGCCCCCTATGGGTTGGGTGCGGTGATGGAATCGAACGTGGAAGGCGACACCTGCACGGCCTGTTGAACGAGGCGATAGAAGAGCTTGCCCCGCGAGGCCGAGTTGCGGCGGTTGAA
>JANYCF010000351.1 GCA_025360455.1 Opitutaceae bacterium
TGTTTTGGAAAATGACGGGCAACAACATTTCACAAAGCACGTCATCTTGGAAAACACCTCGCGCGTCACCGATGTTCGAGCTGGGGATTTCAACGGCGATGGGAAACTTGATCTGGCGGTGGGCCAGTTCGGCTACGATCAGGGTGAAATCCGTTGGATGGAAAACATGGGGAATTGGGAATTCAAGAGTCATATCCTGCTCAATCGTTCCGGCACAGTTAATGTCTGCGTCGGAGATCTGACCGGACAACATCATCAGGATATTGTGGCCGTGGTGTCGCAGGAGTGGGAGGAGATTTATCTGTTTGAAAATGATGGGCGCGGGAATTTCACGTCGAAGATCATATACGGGTCGACGAATTCCGACTACGGCAGCAGTGGGATCAGTCTGTGCGATCTGAACCGTGACGGGCGGATGGATGTCCTCTATACCAATGGCGACGGCTTTGATTATGCGCAGCCCGGTTCACGGCCTTGGCATGGGGTGCAGTGGCTGGAAAATCAGGGTGGCGGGCTTTTCAAGTTTCACCGGATTGGGAATTTCAAGGGAGCTTACAGTCCGGTGGGGGTGGATCTGGACGGCGACGGCGCGATGGATGTGGTCGCAGTGAGCGCCTTCAATGAATGGACGGATCCGCTGGCGGTTTCCCTGATGTATTTCAAGAATGATGGGCGGATGAATTTCACGCCGCACGTGCTGGCCCGCACCCCGACTCATTTGTTGTCTTGTGTCGCGACAGACATGGACGGCACGGGTCAACCTGTATTGGTCACGGGCGGTTTTCATGCTTATCCGCCATGGGGTAAGATGAGTCGACTGATGCTCTGGCGGAAGAACGCCAAACCCTAAGAATCGGCTGGGTGTGGCGCAGGCTTCCAGCCTGTTGACGGGAGAAGCAGGCAAGATGCCTGCGCTACACCCGAACCAGCTCGCACCTCAACCCGCTGGGGCGGATAGGATCAATACCTTTTTTTGTTCAATCCATGGCTGGGTTGTGGTGCCGCCCAAGGGCCATCTTACCCGAATTTCTTTCGGCTGATTCGTTCGGGTATATCCGAAGAAGGATACCGCGCTCGATTGGCTGAGGTAGCCCCCACCGGCGTGAATTTCTGCGGTCTGTATGCTGCCATCCGTCATGATCACTGTGATCACAGCTCCAATGGCGGTGAGATTTCCCTTTGGTCCGAGTAAGGATACGCCAAAACAATTTCGCCCAGCGGCTCCGCGGTTGAGATAGGCGAGCGTGATGTCATTGTTTCTGGTGACGAAAAAATCCGGCCAGCCATTGCCGTCAAAATCACTTACGACAAGACCCTTGGCGTCTCCGGGGACGATTAATCCGCTTTCCCAGCTGGGTACAGGAGTAAAATGACCATTGCCGTCACCGCGCAGGAACAAGCTGAGTCCTCCGTCAAAGCGACCCGTTTCGGCGATCGGGGCATAGGAATTTTGCACGACGTAGAGATCAGATTTGCCGTCGCCGTCAAAGTCACCGGCGGCCATGCCATAAATCGGAGAAATTTGCGCCATGCGAGGTAACGGCTCGAAACGATAGCTGCCGTTGGGCTGGCTGAGAAAAATTCCGCTTTGCAATTCGGTCGCGAAGAAACCTTGGGCTGCTTGCAGGGTTTCGGCGGAGAATATTTCATCCAGAGTCGCGGCGGCATAGGGTGGATTGGTGGGGAATTTTCTGGAAATTGAGGGGATGACTTTGGCGAGTTGTTTGCGTCCTTTGAACGGGTACAAATGATCGCCTTCGTATTGCGCTTCAATCAACTGATTGGTCCCGCCGGGTTCGAAGATCCCAGAATAAAGCCGGACGGGATGATCCGGTGTCGCGTGGTATTTGGTATTCAGGCCGAGATTGCCAACCGCATAGTCCAACTTTCCATCGCCATTGAAATCTGCTGCGGCCAGTGAATTCCACCAACCTGAACCGCCCGAGTCGAAGCCCAGTCGGTGCGTCCAGTCTTCCAAACGCTTTCCTGCATCATTATGCCAGCAACGGATGCTGCCCCATTCGAGCGCGAGCAATAAATCGGGCCAGCCATCGCCATCCACATCGGTCCAGAGCGCGGCGGTGACCATGCCCACCTTGGACAGACCAGGGGCAATGGTGTCGGTCACATCGATGAATTTTCCACCTTGGTTGACCAATAAGGCGCTCCTTGGTGGTAGCGGATATGCGCCGGGCACCACTCGTCCACCCAAGAAAAGATCGAGTTGACCGTCATGGTTGAAATCGGACGTGCAGGTTGGTCCGGCGCTGATGGGTAGATCGGGCAACGCATCGGCGGGGGCGTCGATGAACGTGCCGTCGCCTCGACCAAGGAACAAACGAGGTTGATACGCTGCACTGCCGGCAGGAGCCGCGACTCCGCCTTTGGGGATGAAGAGATCGTTGATCCCGTCGCCGTTGGCATCGAAAATCAAAGGGGCGGCATCAGCCACGGTCGAGATGCTGGCCGGGAGCGGGTGAGACGAGGGCCGATAAGCAGCGGGTCCGGCACTCAACATAATTTGGGCCGACTCTCCGGCAGCTCCGCCGAGACACACATCATCAATGCCGTCACCATTCAGGTCACCTAGGGCCACTCCGGGGCCGAACCGATTGTGCCGCATCGGGAGCAAGGGTTGGGCGGCTAGTTCGTCGATGGTCTGTTCGTGCGAATTCAGGGTTAGTCCAAGTGGTCGGCCCACCTCGGCGAATAGACCGGTTCTCGTTACGGCACCGGCGGGTTTGGCGGGAGGTAATGGCGCCGCAGGTCCGTCAGGTTCGGTGATGGTGAGGCGTTGGTCGACGACCACATTTTCCAAGACCTGCGTTTTGCCGCTCGGCCAGCTTACCGTGAGGCGGCGCACCACCTCATCGTTACCCAGGCCAAAATGCAAAATGGGCTCACTGGTGGAGTCATAGCCGCGCGAGAGCACCAATTGGCGCACTTGCGGTCCGGAGGTGGATTCTATCTTGACGGACGCGCCCACGCCAAAGCGATTGGAGGTGGTGCCGCGCAACGCCACGATCAGGCGATGACCAGCCGGGCTGTCGTTGCGGCAGACGGTGGGCTCAGCGTTATAGTTGGCAAAAATGAGATCGAGGTCGCCGTCGCCATCGAGGTCGCCGAAAGCTGAACCGGTGCTGATTCCAACCTGATTGAGACCCCAAGCGGCACTGACATCCTCGAAACGCAAGTCGCCGAGATTGCGAAAGGCCAGGTGCTGTTGGGGTAATTCGGGCGCATGGATAATCAGACGTTCCCGGGCCAGGGGATTAGGGGCGTTTTCCTGTTTGGCCATCAGGTTGGCGTTTAAATAATCGCGTACCATCCCGTTCGTCAGGTGCAAGTCTAGCCGGCCATCATTGTCGAGATCCTCCAAGCGGGAAGACCAGGACCAGTCGGTGGTGGCTAAGCCGGTGATATAGGCCGCTTCGAGGCAGAGGCCAGTGCCGGTGTTTAACTGAAGGGCGTTTCGCATGTATTGCGGCGCCACGTCCGGAAACTTCATGTCTTCAGATGCCAGCACTCGCATATCGAGCATGCCCTGATGATCCTTTTCGTGGGTGGTGGGGGCCATCTCCGCAACGAAGAGATCGATCAGGCCATCGTTGTTCACATCGCCAAGGTCGGCCCCCATGGAAAACCAGGGGATGTGGGGCAATACCTGACCGGCGAGGTAGGTGAAGGTCCCGTTGCCATTGTTGTGATAGAGCTGGTCAGGGGTGGCGAAATCGTTGGCGACATATAGGTCGGGCCAGCCGTCGTTGTCATAGTCCCACCAGATGGCGGTGTGGCCCTGGGTCTCGCCGAATATCCCAGCCCGATCGGTGACGTTCTCAAAGGTGCCATTGCCGCGATTATGAAAGAGGTAATCACGCTGGCCTTTGGGGTGGCCGATGCCATCGAGCAAATTGGTCTGGATATAAACATCGAGCAGACCGTCCCGATCATAATCACAAAAGGCGGCCATTCCGCAGGCGTCGACGACGTCGAGTCCATACGCGTGGGCCAGTTCCTTGAAAGTGCCGTCGCCTTGGTTAATGTAGAGAAGGTTGGGCGCATTGAAGCGGCAAATGTACAGATCAAGTAGGCCGTCGTTGTTAATGTCGGCAAAAGCAACGCCTTGTTTCCAGGCATCGACTGGCCCGGCCACTCCGGCCCGGTCGGTAACATCTTCGAAATGAAAATCACCCAGATTGCGGAAGAGATGATTGGGCCCGGTCTTGCAGACGACAAAAATATCCGGGCGACCATCGCCATCGAAATCACCGATGGCAACCCCGGTACCGACCGAACCGTAGGTGAATTCCCGAAATTTTTCTCCCCACATCTTCGGATCGGCATAGCGATTCTCGGCGTGCACCCCGGTTCGCTCGGGAGCCAGAGTCGTGAACATGCTGGCGGCGGTTGGTCTGGAGTGCGGGGCCAGCGGTTGGCTGCTGATGTTGCTGGCTGGTTCAGCGGCGTGGGTGGCGACTCGCGCCAGGAGTGCCCCTAAGAGAATGAAGCGTTGGATGGTCTTATTCGCGATTGCTCGCACACCGATTGGTTTGAATGGAACAGCAACAAGCATGGGGATGATCGGATGGGACGAACCCTATAATCGGGAGTCAAGGAAGGTTTGAGGGCCGGAGCAGATACCTGCGCCCTGCGATAGTAAACCGACCCGGATTTCGGGTGAAATCATCCTGAGGTTTTGGTGTGCTCCGACGCTTATGCTTTGCGGGAAAGTGGAGCCACTTGGTTCCATTGCTTATGAGTAGGGGCACTCGCACTTGATGTCGATTTTGTGATCTATCCCGCTTGCGCTGTGAGTCAGGTTCTATTTGGCTTTGGCTTTAATTTTCATGCCTACCCCCAAGAAGAAAAAATCCCTCCGGGCCGCCACGCTGGCGGATGTTGGGCTAGCTGCGGGTGTTTCCGCGATGGCGGCTTCCACCGTACTCAATGGTGCCCGTACTTCCTCACGCATTTCGGACGCAACCCGCGAGCGCATCGTCAAGGCCGCGGCTAAATTAAATTACCGCCCCAATGCGGCCGCCCGCGCGTTGGCGAATCGGCGCATGAACACGATCGGGGTCGCGGTCGTCATCGGGGAGGGCGGAGTGAATCATTATTTCATGGAGGTGTTTAATGGGATCATCGATGCCGCCACACGCTATGAGCAAAATACCACCGTGTGTGCGCTGCATCATTGGACTCGGGATACGGTCCGGCTGCGTGGATTCTGCGATGGTCGCATTGATGGGCTGATTTTATTGGCTCCCATTTTGCAACCCGACAAGGCGTTGTTGCCGGCGCACACTCCGTTTGTGTCGATTCATACCAACAGTCAGTTGCCGAACATTGTTAATGTGGAGAGCGACGAAGAGCGCGGCGCTTGGGAAATGGTACGTCATCTGGTGGCGCAGGGGCATCGGCGCATCATGCATATCACCGGTCCGGTTGAGTTGCTGGGACCGCAGCGGCGTATCCAAGGTTATCAACGCGCTTTAGCCAGTTCGCGAATTCCGTTTGATCCCCTCTTGCTCGTCCATGGGTCATACAACGCAGAAAGTGGGCGCGATGTGCTGCGTCAATGGATCAAAAAAAATGCCGGTGCGCCGCTCCCTCATGCGATTTTTTGCTTTAATGATCACATGGCTATCGGCTGCTTGGAGGCTTTGGCCGAGGTGGGGCTGCGGGTGCCGGAAGATATTTCAGTAGCAGGATTTGACGATTTGCTCGCATCGCGCACCACCGTGCCGCAGCTCGCTACGGTGCAACAGCCTCTCTTTGCGATGGGGGGCAAGGCGGTCGAATTATTGCTCGCGCGTATCGCCCAGCAAAATGGAGAGGAAGCCATCGTGTCAGATAAAACCGTGATTTTCCCGACGAAAGTGATCCCGCGTTTTTCTGTCGGCCTTCGTCCGGTAATCGAGCGACTCGTGCCGGCGGCACGCTAGAATTTGTTTCGCGGCTGGAGCATTTCATGGATTTTGTAGCCGCGCTTGAGCTGGAGGCGAAAGCGTGGTCCGCACACGACCACGTTGTCGCTCTGCTCCTACGCGGCTACACTTATACGGAAAATGTTTTAGAGCTGCGCGGAGCGGCTTTATGCCGCGAGGTTGCAGGCCCGAATGCCGCACAATTTTAAAATCGGGGCATGCCGTCCCTCCTGCCGCTCGGTTATTTTCGGACGCAACCGTCGTTCCCGACTGGGGTCGATCTCCTCGACTTCGGGTGCGGGGAGACGCGTGAAGGCGATGCGCATGGGGACGTGGTCCGTGGCTCCGAAGGCTCCGCCAAAATACACGGCCCGTTTTGATCGAGTGTGGCGACGGCGCGGTGGAGTCGCTCGCGGGTTAACTCTTGATCGTCGGCGAAGAGGTCGGGCGTGTGACCACTCATCGGCAGCAATCGATGCCGCACGAGGCCGATATGCAGCGGCGCTTTTCTTTTCAACTCCGCCGTAATCAGGAGATCGTTACTTTGTCCACACCGGATGTCTCGGTTTCTTGTCATCCTTTTGGATGACATGCGCGGGGTGATTTTTTCGGCTATGGTCTGTGGTTTACGTCAAAAAACAGCAGCCGCTTTAAAATCCGGCTCCATCCTACCTCTATGTCACGCTCCCTGTTATTCCTGCCCAGTATCTTTCTCCTCGCGTTGACCCTCGGGCTCGGCGCTTCGGCCCGCGCCGACACCACTATTTTTGACGACGCCCCGGGTGCGGGCTGGTTCAGCAATGGCTGGGGCTCGACGATCAATTTGGCCAGCACTACTTTCGTGCGCACCGGCACCAGCTCGATTGAGGCGAAAGTGGGCGCGTGGAGCGCGCTCAGCCTCGGTCATAATCCGCTCGCAACCGCCGGCTATGGTAGCCTGACCTTTTGGGTTAACGGCGGTCCGGTCGGCGGGCAAAAACTTCATGTATCGGGTACGCTCAGTTGGAACGGTCAGATCGGCGTCGATGTCGGCCCGCTCGCTGCCAACACCTGGCTGAAGGTCACCATCCCGTTGTCTTCCCTTGGGGTGGATGATAAAACGGACTGCACCGGTTTCTGGTTTCAGGAATACGCGGGGGTCGATCAGTCGGCCAATCCCTTTTATGTCGACGATGTCACGCTGGATTCCAGCGCGCCCTCCTCCAATACCGGCAGCATAGTCTACGATGAAGCGTTGCAAAATTCCTGGCAAAACTGGAGCTGGGCCACGGTCGATCTGGCCAGCACCGCCGCAGCGCACACGGGCAGCAACTCCATCGCGGTTGACGCCGGCGGTTGGGCCGCCGTCCAACTCGGGCACAACTTTCCCGCTAATTTTAATACCGCAGGCTACGGTAATCTCACTTTCTGGGTCAACGGCGGCCCGGTCGGCGGACAGACGTTGCAAGTGTACGCGTCCGTCAATTTCACCGCGCAACCTGCCGTGGGCCTCGCCCCGCTCGTCGCCAATACCTGGAAAAAAATCACCATTCCCCTCTCATCGCTCGGCATCGACAACAATGCCAACGTGACTACCCTGGTGGTTCAAAACGCCAGCGGCACTCCCGCGCCGACCTTCTATCTCGACGACATCATCATCACGACCAGCGTCGTCGTGCTCCCACCGCCGCCGCTCTATGGTGGTATGGCGATCTTTGAAGACGGCTTGGTCTCCGGCTGGCAGAACTGGAGCTGGAGCACCACCGTCGGGGCCGAAACTACGGTCGTCAGCACCGGCGCGAACTCGATGGCCGTTACGCTCGCCGGCGGCGGCCTCTCCCTGCACCACGCAGATCTCGATACGGAAAATTTCACGGCTTTGACCTTCTGGATCAATGGCGGTGCTGCGGGTGGCCAGCAGTTGGCAATTAATATCGAGCGCGACGACGGCGTCCATCCGGCTGTGGCGCTCAGCCCCTTGGTGGCGAATACCTGGCAAATGATCAGCATTCCCCTCGCTGATCTCGGCGCCGCCAATGTCCTTGATTTAAATCGGATCACTTTTCAATCGCTGGCCGCCGGTGGTAACGCCGCTACCTTCTTTATTGACGACATGCGGCTCGACCTTGCTCCGCCTCCCGCCGTGGTGAATGTGACGGTCGACGCGAAGAATCGCATCCGCCGCGTCGATCCGCGCACCTTCGGCTTGAACACCGCCGTCTGGGACGGCTCGTTCAACACCGTGACGACTGCCGAGCTCCTCAACGAACTCGATAATCAGGCGCTGCGTTTCCCCGGCGGTTCGGCTTCCGATAACTATCATTGGAAAACCGGCAAGGACGAGAACCAGACGACTCCGTGGGCGACGAGCTTCGATGCCTTCGCCAACATCGCCGTCACCACGCAGGCGCAGGTCTTCATCACGGCCAACTACGGCACCGGCACACCCGAGGAAGCTGCGGCCTGGGTACACTACTCGAACAAGGAAAAAGGCTACGGCTTCAAGTATTGGGAAATCGGCAACGAAAACTACGGCACTTGGGAAGCGGACAAAAACACCCGTCCCAATGATCCCGTGATCTACGCGACCCGCGTCAAAGAATACGCCCGCCAGATGAAAGCCGTCGATCAGACGATCAAGATTGGAGCGGTCCTGGTGGCCGATGAAGACGGCAGCGCAAACTATACGGATGAAACGGTCACCAATCCCCGCACTGCCCTGACGCACAATGGTTGGTCAGCGGTGATGTTGGCCACCTTCAAGAAAATCGGCTACACGCCTGATTTCGTGATCTATCACCGCTACGAGCAGGGGCCGGGCGGCGAAGACGATGCCTTCCTCCTCCAATCCTCCAAGACTTGGACAAATGATGCGACGAGCATTCGCCAGATGTTGAACGATTATCTCGGCCACAAGGCGAAGCGTGTCGAGATCACCTGCACGGAAAACAATTCCGTCTACGGTAATCCCGGCAAGCAATCGACTAGCCTCGTCAACGGCCTGTTCATGGCCGATTCCCTCGGCAACATCATGAAGACGGAATTCAATTCCTTCTTCTGGTGGGATCTGCGCAACGGTCAAGGTGCCGGTAACAACAACAGCTCGTTGCTCTACGGCTGGCGCAAATATGGCGACTACGGCATCGTGAACTACAACACTCCCGCCGGGCCGGCTGATCGCTACCCCACGTTCTACGTCTACAAACTCCTGAAGAATTATGCGCGTGGCGGCGAAACGGTCGTGGGCGCAAGCAGCGACTATAAAAAACTCGGGGTCTATGCGGTGCGTGACCGCAGTCCCCATTCGCAGACTTTGAATCTGCTGCTCATCAATAAACATCCAATCGCCGCCCTGAACACTTCCGTGACGATCAATGGTTACAAGTTCGGGGATACGGTGGAGGTTTACAGCTATGGCATTCCACAGGATGAAGCCGCCCGCACCGGCACGGGTTCAGCTGATGTCGCCCAGTCAACCATAACGCTGACCGGCCCCACCTTCACGATCACGCCTGCGCCGTATTCGGCCACGGTGCTCAAATTGAAGAAAGCCCCACGTCGTCATGGTGATCGGGACGATGATGACGAGCATGGTGAGCATAACTAAGATTTAGTCAGATCGGAATCATCTGTGACGGCCGCCGACAAAACCGGCGGCCGTTTTGTTTTATTATCTAAATAACGATGGGTGCTTCAGTCGCGTCGCCGCCTTCGGCATCGCTGCGGTGATGGCCGTCGCCATCGTGACGGCCCATTCGGCAAAAGGCTTCTTCATGAACTGGTCCGGCCAACAAAAAGGGGAAGGTTTCGAATATCATCTCCTCGCCCTCGGTCTCGCCTTGATCGTGATGAGCTACGGAGCCGGCAAGGCCGCATCATCGCCCAGCGAGCCAGTTCGGCGTGATCGCTGTTCCGAATGATGAAGCACTTCAAGCCGCAGACGAAAGTCTGCGGCTTTTGGTCTGTGGCTTGGCCTCGGACTTGTTCTTGTCGTCTCTGCGGTCACCTCCGCGCATTGCCTCCATTCACCCGCGATCGGAGTTCTCGGTTTTCTAGCGTCGGGTAACACCCTATAGCTGACCTGCGACCTTTCAGGTTTAATGGGGTGCTCAGCAACCAGCGGATGGTCTCTCCGTAGCCGGCTGGATAGGTCCACAAGCCGGCAACGCTGACCCAGTTCAATTCCATGCTTATCTACTGCAGCTACGACATCGCCTATACTCTAAATGCTCCCACCGTCTTGGTGCTGGCCCTGCGTTTGCGGCCGGAGCTCGATGGCCGGGTCCGATCAGCGGAGAAATTCACCGTCACTCCTCATGCACCGTACGAGACCTTCCTCGATGCTTTTGGCAATCGCTGCGTGCGCCTGACCGCGCCTGCGGGCTTACTCGAGTTACACGGCGAAGTGGTCGTCGAAGACTGCGGCTGGCCGGCGCCGGTGCTTGCCCACGCCTGGGAAAATGGCGCGGCGCAGCTGCCGACCGACGTGCTGCCCTATCTTTTGCCCAGCCGCTATTGCGAGGTCGATCTCCTGGGGCCGATGGCGTGGAGTTTGTTTGGGGGCATCGCGCCTGGTTGGGGCCGAGTGCAGGCGATTTCTGACTGGGTCTTCGCCCGCCTGCGTTTCTACTACGGTTTCGCCAACGCTACCCGCACTGCGGCGCAAGCCTGCGAACAACGGGTCGGGGTTTGTCGCGATTTCACGCATCTGGCTATCACGTTGTGCCGCTGTCTCAATATTCCCGCGCGATATGTCAGCGGATATTTGGGCGACATCGGGCGTCCCGCTCGATCCTGCGGCGATGGATTTCAGCGCCTGCCTGGAGGTCTATCTCAGTGATGCCTGGCATTCGTTCGATGTGCGGCACAACGCCCGCCGCATCGGCTATCTGCCGATGGCGTATGGCAGGGATGCCGCCGACGTGGCGCTCACGACCAGTTACGGCCCGCACCAGCTGAGCCGGTTTATTGTCAACACCTATGAGGTAGCGGCCAACGCCGCAGTCGCCTGAAAGAACCACAGTAAGAAATAGGATCAGCAACAGTCATTGTCGTGTGTGATTGATGTGATCAGAACGTTCGCCGCTCCTGCGTCGCGGGTGACCGAAATGATTTTACCGTGCGGATGGCTTCCTGAATTTGGGTGCCGATCAGATCACGGGCGATGGCGGACATGTGGTGCGCCAAATCAAGCAGGAGCTTTTGTTTTCCGAGACATGATAGCATTGCGTCAGGAGACCCGATTGGATGGAATGGTCAGAAAGCTGTCATCTTCCACTAGCTTCATGAAAAATTTATTGTTCCGGATGCAATCGATCAGGCTGGCGGCAGTGCTGCTGCTGCTTGGCCAATGGACCTGTCTGACCGCTTGGGCGGGCACAACCATCGCGCCGGATAATTCCCGGCTGCAATACACCGGCCGGATTGACTTCGCCAAGCCTGCCGCGCCCGAGGTGTCGTGGGCGGGCACCAGCGTGACGGCGAACTTTACCGGTTCTTCCCTCGCCTTTATTTTGGACGATCATGGTGGAAAGAATTTCTTCAATGTGTTCATTGATGAGGACTATGCCCATCCGTTCATCATCGGCTGCGTGCCGGGCGAGAAAACCTATGCGGTGACGAACACACTGGCGCCTGGCCGGCACAAATTTCTGCTCACCAAGCGGACGGAGGGCGGCGAGGGATCGACCGTGATCAAGGGCGTCGTGCTCGCTGAAAAGGGGAAGCTGCTCGCCCCGCCGGCGAGGCCCAAGCATCGCATGGAGATTTTCGGCGATTCCATTACCAGCGGCATGGGCAATGAATCACCGGACGACGGGCCCGACGATTTGGCCAAGGATAAAAACCAGTTCATGACGTACGGGGCCATCGCCGCGCGCGAATTGAATGCCGAATTACACGCCACGTCCCAGAGCGGCATCGGTGTCATGGTCAGCTGGTTTGATTTCATCATGCCGCAATTCTACGACCAGCTCAGCGCAGTAGGGAACAATGACACGCATTGGGATTTCTCGCAGTGGACGCCGGAGTTGGTGCTGATCAATTTGTTTCAGAACGACAAATGGCTGGTGGATCGGGAAAAACGCCTGCAACCCATGCCGACGGATGAACAACGGATCCAGGCCTACGTTGATTTCGTGAAAAGCATCCGGAACAAATATCCGCGCGCTTATATTGTCTGCGCGCTCGGCAGCATGGATGCGACCGAGCCAGGTTCAAAGTGGCCCGGCTATATCACGGCGGCCGTGGCCCAAATGAAACAGGAAACCCCCAAAGAGAAAATGGATACTTTATTTTTCGATTTCACCGGCTATGGCCAACATCCCCGGGTCAAACAGCATCAGGCCAACGCCGCGAAGCTGGTGGCTTTCGTCCGCGATAAAATGGGGTGGTGAAAAGTTTGGCCGCTGCGACTCCCAGCGGGCCACGGGCATAGTGCATCAGACATCGAAAGAAGATTTTGAGGCCTCTCCTTTTGCTGTGCTCTCGGTCATGTTATGGCGGTTTTTGGAACGAGGAGATCGGGACGGTAGGGGAAAATATTTCATTCACCTGGGAACCTACCGCACGCGGAGTGTGGGCACGGCCAACAGCGCAGTGACAGACAGGCAGGGCCTTCCTGGATGCGTTTTGTAGTGCCCCAGTGTCTTCTGGGTAAAACTTTAAGCCCTCGACGATCCGCACCCTCAGCTTGACCGGGTGGGGTTGGACCGGCTTTGCTGGTTCTCACATGCCGACGACATCGCGACGTACCAGCCGTTTTACTGAATCGCTTATCCGCGAGATGACGCGCGTTTCACTGCGCCACGGCGCGATCAATCTTTCGCAGGGCTTTCCCGACTACAATCCGCCCAAGGAATTGCTCGATGCGGCCAAGGCGGAGATGGACACCGATCACCATCAATACGCGATCACCTGGGGCGCGCCGCCGCTGCGGCAGGCGTTGGCGGAGAAGTTGACGAAGTTCACGGGGATGGCCTGCGATCCAGAGCAGAACTTGATCATCACCTGCGGGGCGACGGAAGCGATGATGGTGGCCATCATGACAGTGTGCGATCCGGGCGATAAGGTGGGCATGTTCTCGCCGTTCTACGAAAACTACAGCGCCGATGCGATTCTCACGGGCTGTCAGCCGGTGCATGTCAACTTACAGCCACCATTCTACAACTTCGATCCGGCAGAGTTGCGGCGGATTTTCGCGGATGGGCTCAAGGCGTTTGTGCTCTGTAATCCGTCGAATCCTTGTGGGAAGGTTTTCACACGGGCTGAGCTGCAGCAGATCGCTGTGCTGGCAGCAGAGTTCGATGTCTGGATCATCACCGACGAGGTGTACGAACACATCGTCTTCGCGCCGCATCAGCATGTGTATTTCTCGACGTTACCGGGCATGGCGGAACGCACGATCATGTGCAGTTCGCTTTCGAAAACTTTTGCCATCACGGGCTGGCGGCTCGGCTACGTGTTCGCTGCGCCCAAAGTCGTGGCGCAGGGGCGCAAGGTCCACGATTTTCTCACCGTCGGCGCGGCTGCTCCGTTGCAGCATGCGGTGGTAGCCGGATTGAAATTACCGCCGACTTATTATGATCAACTGGCGCGTGAGTATGCCGACCGGCGTGCGATCTTACTCGGCTACCTGGATAAGACCGGGCTGACCTACACCACTCCGCAGGGCGCGTATTTCGTGATGATTGATGTGTCGCCGTTTGGTTATGCCAATGACATCGAGTTTGCGCATTGGATGACGAAGGAGATCGGTGTGGCACCAGTGCCTGGCTCGGTATTTTTCGCGGTGCCGGAGCATCGGTACATTCGCCTGAACTTCGCCAAGAAGGACACGACGTTGCATGCTGCGGGTGAGCGGTTGCTGAAGTTAAAACGCGGGTAGGGTAGGGGTTTAAATTGTAGGAGCCTGCTTGCAGGCGACACGAAGTCCGTCGCGGATCACACGATGAGCCGCCTGTAAACAGGCTCCTACAAAAGAGATTTATGCCTCGATCAGAATTTGCGCTGTAATCGTGTGTCCAACATCGCGGCATAAAGCCGTTCCTACTGTTAGGAAGCCAGCGTGGAGCGCAGCGCACGGGCTTCCGCGAGAACTTCGCGGGCGGCGGCGAGCGCATCGGTGTTTGCTGCCGCTGAGTTGTGTGCGGGCTGTACGGCGTGATCATGATGATCGTCGGGATCGCCCAGGCCGGCTTGGCGGAATTGCCGCAGCCGTTCGAGGATGAGATCGCGGATTTCGTTGGCGTTATCGACGCTGTGGAAAATCCCCGTATGCAAGGAGTCGTGGTCATGGCCTTGGCCGTGACTTTGATCTCCGCTGCCACCGCCGGCGGATTGCACTTGGACATCGGCGAGCTTGAGCAGGCGCTGCAGTGGGCCTTGCTTGACTTCGACCTGCTGGAGATTGGCGAAGCTCATGGTGGATTCCTGCAAGCGCACGAGACCGGTGCGGATGCGCAGGCTGCGATCAGTCACGATGTACCAGCGCAGTTCGTAATCGAGTCGGCGCAACGCGTACGTGAAGGGAATCTGCGCGAGGAAGAGAGCATAGCCGCTGAATTTGAAAAACCAGATTAAGGGGAATGCCCAATCCGGTAAGCGCAGCGCGAGCTCGACCAGGCTTTGTTTGAAACCATCCCAGCCTTGGATGCGGACTTTATTCCACTGCTTCTTCGACTGGGCCTGAGTCGGTGGAGCTTTTGTGGCCGCAGTGATTCCGGCGGCGAAGGATTCCGGAGTGAGTGGTGGCAATGAGGTGCAGGTTTGCTTTTGTTGCCGCGCGGTTTCTTCGACTTCCAACAATACGGCAGTCCAAAAGATGAGGCCGACCAAGACCGTGAGTTGGGTAAAGCCCCAACCCAGCAGGCGGAGGTTAAAGTAGTTTCGTCCCGCGCGAAAGACGCGGGTGGAGCCCGGGGCGCCGTAGGGCGGCGAGGGATCGGGGGGGACGTGCATCACGAAGAGCACTTGCTGGCGGAACCATTTAAACATGGCCGGAATCCTTGGTGCGAGTTTGCAGAGCGAGGCGGGTTTCGCGCAGCTCGTGGGCAACTTCGCGGAGGGCGGCAGCGAGTTCAGCGTCGTGTGTTGTCAAATGGCCGTGACTGAGTACGGGTGATTTTTGCGCGGGGTCTTTTACGCCGCGCATTTTGGAATACAGGAAATCGCGTACCGCTTCGTATTCCTTGAAACCCTCGAGGGTCATCTCCGCGCCCGAGCTGCCGCTGGCGGTTTGGACGAGCACTTTAGCGAGACCGAGCCAGCGTTCAACGAGGTTGGAACGGATATGGATATCCTGAATGCGGGCGTAGTTGATGATGACCTGGCGGCGGAAGAGAATGCCCCAGCTCATCGAGATGCCCTCATCCGTGAACTTGAAGCGCATCGTGCGATAGCGAAAGTAAAGGTAGGGGAGGACAAAAGGAATCAGCGGCGGGATGACGAGGCTGCTGAGGATGTAGTATTTCCAAAGATCGCGGTGCGGACGTTCGAGGGCAAAGATAGGGGCGTCGTTTGGAGGTGGATTCACGCCGGTATCGATGAAGGGAAATCTGGGCGGCTACAATAGCGGAAGGACAAACGGTTGAAGTGGGTAGGGCGCGACCGCGCTGAGTGCGAAGCCTTGGCGGCGGGGCGCGCCGTAACAACGTTCGCGGCGGGCCCAGCGGTCCCGCCCTACCAAGAATTCCAGATTGCACTCTATTTCCACACTACTCCGAATACTCGGCCCAGCTGGAACTGGTTTCGGTGACGCGGACGCGTTCGACTTTTACTCCGGCAGGAATCGCGAAGTCGCCTTGGCGGTTGGCCCTCGCGAGGCAACGGGTGATTTCATCGAAAATTGTTTTCGCCATCACTTCACTCGTGGGATCGGTGTGCGCAAAAGAAATGATCCGTGCGCCGTGTTTCTCCTGATAGAAGGCGTAGTTGGGATCGTCGGTGTTGATCGCGAGCGCGTGATCCCAGGAGTCGAGAAAGGGTTTAAGGGCGAGCTTCACCGCCTTAAAGTCGCAGACCATATCGTTGGCATCGAGCGTAGCGGCGGCGAGCACGACTTCCACGCGCCGGCTGTGGCCATGGGGAAAACGGCATTTGCCCGGATGCTTGGAGAGGATGTGGCCGCTTTCGATTTCGAAAGATTTGCTGATGCGATAAGGCATAAAAGTAGAAACAGGAGTTCACAGAAGATAACCAAGGCAACAAAGACTGGGCTGGCACTCGGATGGGATCTCAACGGTGTGGTCCAAATGGTTCGCTGCAAAGGTGAGCGTGAAAGTGCGATCAGCGACGGCGGCCCGCCTTCTTCCTTCGTTCTCTTCGTTGGCTTCTGTGTCATTCATCTGCCTGATTTATGATATAACCGTCTATACGGTCTTCGAGAAACCACCGGGACGTTTGGTGAGATGAGCGTCGAAGCGCATCGCGATAATGCGGAGAAAGAGCCGGCCGAGTGCGCTGATCGTGAGACCTTGCTCGTGACGTTTGAGCAGGCCGTCGGTTTCGAGATCGGCGAGCGAAGTGAGTTCGATGGCGAAGGTGGTGGCGAAATCCAATCCGAGCCGGCGCGTGAGACTGGCGTAATCGAGTCCGCGGCCGCACATGATGTCGGAAATGATAGCGCGCCGATGGCGATCGTCATCCGTCAATAAGTAGCCGCGCTCGAAGGGGAGTCGGCCGGCTTCGAGGGCGGCGACGTAATCGTCCAGCTCCTTGTGGTTTTGGTAGAACGAGCCGTCGGTCTGGGAAATCGACGACATCCCGAAGCCGTAGAGCGTCGCGCCGGCGCGGGTGGTGTAGCCTTGGAAATTGCGGTGGAGCGTGCCGTCGGCAAAGGCGATCGCGAGTTCGTCGTCGGGCCGGGCAAAGTGGTCCATCCCGATCTGCACGTAACCGGCGGCGGTGAGTTTGGCGACGGCCATCATAAGCATGGCGAGTTTGTCCTCGGTGGAGGGGAGTTGCTCCCGATCATCAAAAATTTTCTGCGCCGGTTTGATCCATGGGACGTGCGCGTAGCTGAACACAGCGAGCCGGTCGGGATTGAGCGCGATGATTTCGTCGAGCGTGGTGGTGAACGTCGTGGGCGTTTGCAGCGGCAGACCGTAGATGAGATCGACGCTGACGGATTGGAAACCGGCTTCCCGCAGCCACGTGATGGCTTGGGCGGTTTGTGCCAGCGGTTGCCAGCGATGGACCGCAAGCTGGACTTGCGGATTGGTGTCCTGCACGCCGAGGGAGGCGCGATTGCAACCGAGGCGGCGGAAGGCTTCGACGTGTTCTTTGGTGAGGCGGCGCGGGTCAATCTCCACGGAGTTTTCCGAATCGGGAGAGAATTTGAAATGCCGGTGGATGGTGGCCGCGAGGCGATCGATTTCCTCGGGGGGGAGGAAGGTGGGGGTTCCCCCGCCGAAATGCAGCTGGGTGACGGGGCGGGCGGAGTTAAGGAGAGGCGCAGTGAGCGCGAGTTCCTTTTCCAGCCAGCTGACGTATTCCCCGGCGGAAGCGCGCCGTTTCGTGATGACGGTCGTGCAACCGCAATACCAGCACAGCGTCTCGCAGAACGGCAGGTGAAAATAAATCGAAAGCGGTGAGTGGTCGTCCTTGTTGTCCAGAGCGATTTCGTGGAGCAGTGCGACCCGGTCGATGGCGTCGGAGAACTGCGGGGCCGTCGGGTAGGACGTGTAGCGGGGCCCGGGCAGGTTGTATTTGCGGACCAGCTCGAGTGCGGGTTCGACGGGGACCGGGACGGTGTAGCGTGGAGACACCATAAGGCTGATAGGATAGCCGAAGCGGGTGGGTGCCGGCTGCGCGGATTTTGCCGTATTCCGGGCAAGGGTTGCCGGGGGTGGCGACCAATCGGGGCATAAAGCCACTCCTACAGTTCTGAAAAATCAGCGGATGGACGCAACGGATATGGCGAACTGTAGGAGGGGCTTTATGCCCCGATTTTCACGCCAGCCATTCAGGTAACGGGCAATCTTTGTCCGTGAGCGGAGCAAACCATGCCCAGTCTTGCGGACAACAATAGTATCCCGGCCATTTTTCATTTTGTGCGAGCAGACTGGCGCGATAGGGATTGAGAAACAGGTAGCTGAACACTGGCAATCGGTGCTCATCCGGTCGCATGCGATGATCGAAATAGGCGGGTTGCCATTGGAGTGCAGCGCTGCGGAGTGCGGGCACAAGCCGCCCTTTGAAGAGGGGCACCGCAGCGGCGAGATCGGAGCTTGAACCGATCTCGGCCAGCAAATGGAGGTGATCTGGCATCACTACGGCTGTGCGCAGATGCCATACGGACTCTTTCGTCAGGCGTTCGGCTTCGAGCCAAATTGATTTGAGCAGCGTAGGTTCGGTCAAGCCGGGCTTACGACTGGCAGTGCAAAAGGTGAGAAAAAATTCGGTGCCGGATTCAGACCATCTGCCACGACGCAAGGCTTCGTGACCATGCTTTGGCTCGAATGGCATGGATGGTGGCGGGAGTATTTATCGGGGCGTAAAGCCCCTCCTACAGTTCAGAAAGATTCAGCGGATGGACGCAGCGGATATCATAAACTGTAGGAG
>JANYCF010000337.1 GCA_025360455.1 Opitutaceae bacterium
TGCCGCCGACATCAACAATGACGGACGCTTTGATCTCTTCGTGGCCGAGATGGCGGGCACGACCCACTACAAATCAAAAGTCGCGATGGGCGACATGGGCGGGCTCGTGAACTACATGGATACGTTGGTCACGCCCCAATACATGAAGAATGCCGTTTTCCTGAACTCCGGCGCGGACCGGTTTCTCGAAGTGGCCAAGATGACCGGCCTCGGCAGCACGGACTGGACCTGGTCGCCACGCTTCGAGGATCTCGACAATGATGGTTGGGTCGACCTGCACGTCACCAATGGCATGGTGCGGCCCTTTATTGATTCGGACATGCTGAACAAGATGAAGAAGCTGCAATCCCAGTCGGAAATCATCGCACTAATCAAGAGCAAGCCACCGCAGAAAGAGACGCACCTTGCGTTTCATAACGACCACAATCTCCGCTTCACCAAAGTTCAAAAAGACTGGGGCCTCGATCATACCGGCGTCAGTTTCGGTTCGGCTTTGGCGGATCTGGACAACGACGGCGACCTCGATCTCGTCTATGTTAATTTCGACGATACGGTCAGTCTTTATCGCAATGATTGTCCGACCGGCAACAGCATTATCATTCAGCTGCAGGGCAAGGGGAGTAATAAATTCGGCGTCGGTGCGCAGGCCTTTGCCCAGACGAGCCAGGGTTTGCAAACTCGCCGGGTTTCGGTGGCGCGCGGCGCGCTTTCCTCCTCGGCGCCGATCATGCATTTTGGCCTCGGTACGGACACAAGCGTCGCTGAACTTGAGATTCGTTGGCCCAGTGGTCAGGTGCAGAAGATAAAAAATCTCGCGGCTAATGCGCGCTACGTCATCACCGAGCCCGCCGGTCCGGCTAAGTTGCCCGCTGCGGTTCGCAGTCAGCCGATCGATCTAGGATATTTTCAGGATCAAGCGCCGGCCCTCGGGTTGGACTTCGTCAATCAGGAGCGGGTTTTCAATGATATGGCGCGGCCCGGACAGTCGCTGCTGCCGAATCGCATGAACACACTCGGTGGCGGGATCGCCTGGGGCGATGCCAACGGCGACGGCTATCCCGATTTATTTTTCGCCGGCGGCGCGGGGCACGGCAGCGCGCTTTATCTCAATGACGGCCACGGCCACTACGCCCGCTCCCGGCAGCAACAGCCGTGGGACGACACCATCGAACGCGAGGCCATGTCCGCTCTCTTCATCGATGTGAATCGTGATGGAGCCATGGATCTCTTAGTGACTGCAGGGGGCGTCGAGGTTGATAAAACCAGCGAGCTGCTGCGCAGCCATCTGTATCTCAACAACGGCAGCGGAAAATTCACGGAGGCGCCGGCCAGCCAGTTCAAATTGCCGCCATTTTCCGCGTCAGTCGTATGTGCTGCCGACTTTGACCACACCGGGGCGCTCGGCGTTTTCATTGGTGGCCGCGTCGTGCCGGGCGAATATCCCACTACGCCTGATTCGACGCTGCTCGCCAACCGCGATGGTAATCTGGTCGACGTGACCGATGTCGCCTGCCCGGCTTTGCGCAAGTGCGGCATGATCACTGCGGCGCTCTGGACCGACACCGACGGGGATGGGTGGGCTGATCTCCTGGTCACTGGCGAATGGATGTCGCTCCGTCTTTTCCACAACAAGGGCAATGGTACGTTTACCGAGACGACGGCGGAGGCGGGCTTCGCCGACCAAACCGGCTGGTGGAATTCGCTGACCGCAGCCGACGTCAATCACGATGGCGCCATCGATTACATCGCCGGCAATGTCGGCCTGAATACTAAGTACCATGCCAACAAAGAGCATCCGGCCGGCATCTTCTACGTAGACGTCGAGAAGAACGGAAAATGCGAAATCATCGAGAGTGAATACGAGGGAGATAAACTCTTCCCGGTGCGTGGACGCAGCTGCTCCTCGCGCGCGATGCCGAGCTTGAAGGAAAAATTTCCAACGTTCCATGATTGGGGCGCCGCATTGCTGCCTGAAATCTATACGGATGAAAAGCTGGCCGGCGCGCTGCATCTCACGGCGAACCAACTCGCCTCGGGTGTATTTATCAACGATGGCCACGGCCATTTCACGTTCCGCGAATTTCCACGGCTGGCGCAGACTTCGCCGATCTTTGGTACGGCGGCATTCGATGTGAATGGCGACGGTAACGTTGATATTTTCGCCACCCAGAATTTTCACGGTCCGCAGGTGGAGACCGGACGTTTTGATGGTGGCATCAGTCTGCTGCTGCTCGGAGATGGGAAGGGTGGATTTACAGCGGCCACTCCGGCGCAGAGCGGAATCGCGATTCCTGGTGAAGGACGTGGGGTGGCTGTGGGTGATCTGAATCAGGACGGCCGCCCCGATCTTGTTCTGACGCGCACCAATGATTCAACCGTAGCGTATCTTAATCGGAGCAAGGCAGGTCAGGCCTTCGCGATTAAATTGAAAGGTGCGGCGGGAAATCTCGATGCAATCGGCGCGAAGATCACGGTGCACTTTAAGAACGGGACCGCGCAAGCGACCGAGTTGGATGCCGGATCCGGCTATCTTTCGCAGTCGGAGCCGTTGGCTTTCTTTGGCTACGCCACTGGTAACGAGCCGGTGGGCATCGATGTCATCTGGCCCGATGGCAAGAAGACGAACCATGCGTTCAAGGCCGGTGTGTCGAAGATCGAATTACAGCCCTAACCGACGCGATTTTTTGTCTACCCCGCGCCGCCGGTCGCACGTAGGACCGGCGGTTTTATCCCAATATGATGCCGAGTGAAACATCCGCCTCATCAAACCTTGCGCCTCGTACGCGTGGCGGCCGCGCGTGGTATCTCGTTGGCGGGTTGGTGCTGATGCTCGGAGTGGGGGTGGGTCTTTTCGCGCACTATTTCAGAAAAGCCGAAACGACTCCTGCACTGCGCGGCCAGATAGTTGCTCATAATCTGGGATGTTTCGCTTGTCATGGGGTAGATGGTCGTGGCGGGGTGGCCGATCCGGGTTCGCGCAGTGGAGTGGTGCCGGGCTGGGACGGACCGACCGTTGCGACCTATGCGCAGAACGACGCGGAAGTAATCGAGTGGATTGTCGATGGGAAACCGGTGCGGTTAAAGGACGCGGATATCAACGCCGGTCGCAAACCGCTTCTGCCCATGCCTGCGTATCGCGGCAAAATCTCACAGCAAGAGCTCGCCGATTTGATGGTGTATTTCCGTACGGTGTCGGCTTTCGATACAAATATCACGGTCCTTGCCTACGAAGGTATGCACGAGGCAAATAAACTCGGCTGCTTTGCGTGTCATGGCCAGGGCGGGGTGGGTGGTGCGATAAATCCCGGGAGTTTCAAAGGCCACATCCCCGCGTGGGATGGCGAAGAATACGCGGAGATCGTGCGCGACGAAGGTGAACTGCGCGAGTGGATCATGGGCGGTTATCCCATGAGGTTGTGGGAAAATCCGGCGGCGCGGCATTTCCTTGACGGTCAGATCGTACAAATGCCCGCGTACCGTCGCGTGATCAGTGATGATCAATTGGCGAAGATTATGGGTTATATCCAGTGGCGCCGAACCGCGCGCAAGCCGGCCGAGTTGCACGATCCCGCAGTGCCAACCTTTCCTGCGGAGACGGGCCGGCCAGCTTCTCCGAGTTACCGTTCACCCCAGTATATCTGTCTTTCGCCGGACGGGTTGAAAACCTACGTCGTGAATTATACGGCGGCGTTGGTTTCGGTTCTCGATGTCAAAGAACACAAAGTGGTCGGCGAAATTCCCGTCAGTGCCCGTCCGACGCAGGCAAAGTTTTCGCCGGATGGCCGGTTTCTTTATGTCAGCTGCACATGGGCGGAGAAAATCGATGTCATTGATATCGCTCAGGGGAAAGTCATCCGCTCGCTGACGGCGGGATTTGAACCTTGTGGACTGAGTGTTTCCGTCGATGGCAAGCGGTTGTTCGTGACGAATGTCGTTTCCAGTACGGTATCGATTCTTGATGTAGAAACGGGCCGCACGCTATCGGAGACGCCGGTTGGCCGTCAGCCGCGGTTCGCGACGCTCACGCCCGACGGCTCACGGCTGGCGGTCTCGAATGGGCTCTCGCCTTGGATTTCGCTGCTCGATCCGAATGATGGCCGGGAGATCGGGCGCTATGACATGGGCCGCGCCTCGATGCTGCGCGAGATCGTTTGCAGCAAGGATGGGCATTGGGTGTTTGTCACGAATCTCGTTTCCCACAATGAAGTGCCGACGGTTCAGATGGAGCGCGGTTGGATCAACTCGAATGGGTTCTCTGTGCTGGATCTGACGCAGTCGAATCGCCGCGTCACGTTGCTCCTCGACCAGCTGCTGTCCGGTGCGACGAATCCCTGTGGCATCGCGCTGTCGTCGGACGCAAAGCGACTCTACGTGAGCCTCGCGGGCATTCACGAAATTGCGATCATCGATCTGCCGGCCGCGCTCGCGCTCGCTGAACAGGCCAAGACGCCGTTGGAAATTCAACGACTCGAGGAAAACGTCGAGATTCTGCAACAGAAGAAAATCGCCCGACGTTTACCCGCAGGCGGTTTCGGGCCGCGCTCGTTGGCGTTGAGCGAGGCCACAGGCGAGTTGTGGGTGGCGAATTATTTCAGTGATAACGTCACCGTGCTCGATGCCGAGACTGGAGCGGTTCGTGCCACGATTCCACTCGGACCCGTGCAGGAAATGTCCGAGTGGCGCAAAGGCGAACTGATGGCGAACGACGGCCGGATCACTTATCAGAATTGGATCAGTTGCACGAGTTGCCACCAGGAGGACACGACGAGTGACGGCTTAAATTGGGATCTCGCGAATGATGGGCTCGGCAATGCGAAGAACAATAAATCGTTGCAGGATGCGCACAATACGCCGCCGTTGATGTGGGCCGGTGTCCGCATGGATCTGCCCGATGGGATGCGGGCGGGGCAACGGTTTCAAGGCTTCGTGCCGGTGGAGTCTGTTCAGGGGCCGATGGTGGAGTACCTCTCGCATCCCGATCGCGCGCCGAATCCGTACCGCACGATCAACCCCGAGACCCTTGAGCGCGGTAAGAAACTTTATACCCTTGCCGGCTGCGTCTTGTGCCATCCTGCGCCGTTGTTCACCGATTTGAAATTTCACGACGTCGGTTTCGGTGCACCGAACGATTTTAGAAACCGTTTCGATACCCCGACGCTGCATAGCGTGTATCGTACCGCGCCTTATCTCCACGACGGCAGCGCGCCGGATTTGCTCACGCTGTTTACCGAGCACAACCCGAACGACGTGCATGGTCGGACCAAGGGTTTCACCACGCAGGAACTGGACGATTTGCTAACCTACGTGAGGAGTCTGTGATGAATTTTGAGCACCTCATTGAAAATCTGGAGCAACCGTTATTAGCGTCTTGGGTAGGGCGTGACCACTGGGCGCACCGTAAGGACCTTCGCGGACGGCCCAGCGGTCCGTCCCTACCGGCGCTTCCGCGCCCGATACTAACTGCATTTGGCCTCGCGCTCTGGTTTTTCTGCGCATTACCGCTACTCGTGCATGCCGCTCCTGAGGCTTTCGATCCGAATGCCGCTTATCAACCCGGCGGCCTGGCTTATCCGTATGGCGTGCTCTCGCCGGAACTCGTGCGGGAAGTGCTGCGAGTTGATGCCGGTAATCCGCCTTCGCGCTTCGGCAAACTCATGAGCAAGCAATGGGCCTACGGCGCAACATGGTCCCGGGAGAATTTGCGGCCGGTTCCGAATCCGCATCCTGCACCTGAACCTCAACCGCAGCGTGATCATCCGTTCGACGTCGCCGTCTGCGGCGATGGAACCAAAGCATACATCAGCCTGCTTGGTTCCGAAATGAGGCCAGGTTCTGAGGTTGCCGTTTACGACGTGACTTCAGGCAAGATGACCAAGCGGATTCTGCTTAAACTCGCGGGTGAGTCCGGCCCGGCGGGTTCCGCGCCGATGCGGCTGCATCTGCATCCGAACGGCCGGCATTTGTTCGTCGGCAATCGGTTTTCAAATTTCATCAGTGTCATCGACACGAAGCGCGATGCGGTCGTGTTTGAGATTCCAATAGATTTCTACGCGCAGGGAATGACTTTTTCGCCTGACGGAAAAATGGCCTGGGTCGCTAACCGCTATCTCGATGAGGTGTTCGTGATCGATATCGATGCGAACGGCGATCAGTTTTCTGCGAAGATGCGCGTGATCGGCGGGCTCAACGATCACGCCTACTTTGCGCCGGACGGCATCGGTAAGATCATGCAGCAAAATTGTGGTACGACGGGATGCCATGAGATGAAGCGTGGTGGATTTGTGGCCGGTGCCGATCTTCGCGAGAGTTTCACTTCAGCACTTGATCACATTGTTCCCGGTTCTTCCATGCAGAGTCGTTTGTTGCGCGCGGTCACTAGGACGCGTGATGGAGGGTACGCCGACACGATGCCGCTCTTCCAGAGCCATGCGAACAAGACCGTCGTCTTCGGCGATCCGGCGCATGACGCCAACTATCAGGCGATCGCGAAGTGGATCGATTCCACCCTGATCGGACCCGGCATCGATGTGGGCAATCCCCGCAGCAAGCCGAGTATCGTCACGCTCAGTTCGGATGGTCGCCATCTCTTCGTCGGCAACACCGGTACGCAGGATATCTCGATTGTCGATACGCGCAGTAACAAGGAGGTGGGGGCGATCTACCTTCAGAATGTTACCAACGAGCTGAAAATTCTGCGCTCCCCGAAAACCGGCGACGATTGGTTATTCGTCACGACGATGGGCGTCGGTTTCGGCACGGCCAAGGAACGCGATCCATGGGCCGGCGAGACGTGGGACCGCGCCAACGCCGCGTCGCAGTACACCGTCTGGCGCGATCCCAACACCGCGGCGGTCTTCGCCAAGGACAAGCAGGAAGTCCTCGGGCCGTTCGAGGCAACCGATGGCACCGCGAACTTCAAGTTCCGCGATATCCAAAACGATTACGTGCTCATCAACGTCAGCAAGTTGTCGATCCCCGAGGAGTCGCCGAAGTCAGGGCTGAACTATCTGTTGAAAGCGAATCGCTATGAGGCGCACCGAAATTGGGTGCGCTACACGTCGGATACCGCGGAGTCGATGTACCCGGACACGAAGGGCGATATTCCGCCGGAGCTCATGCGCGTCGTGGGCGCGCTGCCGGACAAGGCGGTGGTCGTGGGCGACCGGATCTTTGTGGCGATGCAAGGTTCCGGCGAAGTGCAGGAACTGCAGGTCAACGTCGATGCTGCTGATCCCAGCGAGATCCTCATGCCGATCCGCAATTACGTTACTGGGGCGCAGCCTTTTGGCATTGCGGCGGGAGTGCCGGGCACGCCATCGGCCGGAAAACTTTTCGTCGCCAATTTCTACGGCAGCTCGCTCTCAGTGATCGATCGCCAGACGGGTGCGATGCATGAGTTTCCGACTGATCCGGCTCTCTATAAATTGCCCTTGGGCATCACCAGTGCGGAACGCGGCGAGTTTCTCGTGCACACTTCGGCCTTCACGAGTGATAACGATCAGTCGTGCGTCAGTTGCCACTACCGCGAACTCAACGACGGGCGTGGCTGGGGTGTCAGCCAGATTCAGGGTCAGGAATATCTCACCGGGCAGGACAAGGTCGGCAATCTCGTCGAGGGCACGACGATGCTGCCGCCGCAGCAAAAGAGTTTGTGGGGCATCCAGCCGTTCTTTCTCGAAGGCTCGCTCTCGATCTACGATCCGCGCTCGATGCTGATGGAGCATTGCCCCGCAGACGATTTCAAGGACATCACCGGGCAGGGAGACTTCCGCGACATCGAGGCACATGCACCGGTCCTCGCCGTGCAGGACATTCAATCGAAGACGACATCGGCAGCCGGCAACGAATCGAATCTCGAGGAACGGCGCGCGGAATTCTTCCGGCGCACGTCGCTCAAATACTTTGGAAAATCTTTTGTGCTGCGGGATTTTCAACGCTTCGTCGGTGAGTGGCAGGCGCACGAACCACGGTTGATGCCGAATCCGTTTGATCAGAATTCGGCTTCCGTGAGTCGCGGCAAAGCGTTGTTTAACCACCCGCAGCTCGGCTGTGCGTCGTGTCATCCGGCACCGCATTTTGCGAAAAAAGATTTCCCCAACAATCCCCGGCAGGTCGTGCCGCCGCAGGTGCCCTTAAGCGTGCGCGATAGCGGCTTCACGCTGATCAGTATGTACCGGCTCGATTACATGGCCGGGATTCGCCACGACCTCGAGCCGTGGGACATCGGCCGCGCCGAAACTCCGGGTCAGAACCAGCACATCACGCCGCTCCAGCTGCGCGGCGCGTGGGATCGCCCTCCGCTTTTCTTGCACAATGCCATGGCCCGTTCGTTACGCGAAGTCATCGCGGCTCCCGGTGTACCCGGACTGGGTTGGTTCAAATATGAGCCGCTATTCGGTGGTGAGCCGGAGCGGCCCGGTCGGCGTGAAATCGGTTTCAATGAAACGTATATGATTCCGAAGGGAACGCCCGCGGCGAAAGTTCACCTTCAAACCGGTGGACGCATCGCGAGCGATGCCCACGGCGGCACTTCGCAGCTCACCCCGCAGCAGATCGACGATCTGGTGAATTACCTGGAGACCATCGAATGAGAGCTCATCTGATAATTATCTTCGTGATCGTGGCGGCTGCGGTTTGTGCCGAAGTACTGCTCAATCATCGTCCGGCCAAGGCGGTCGCGGTCGAGGTTTTCAACGCGGAGGTCAGCCCTTCTGTTCCCGTGCTCCATGCCGTGGCACTTCGTCATTCGGCGGATGATTCTGTGATGATGGTTATCCCTGCGCTGGAGTTCACGATGGGCACGGTTGAAACTTATGCGGATCTGCCGGCCAATCGACTGGTACCAGGGAAAATCAAACCCACGGAGATCAAATTGGCCCGTGGCTGGGAGGGATGGGCCCAGGAAGATGAACGGCCGGCCCACCCGGTGCGGTTGAAATCTTTCGCGATCGATCGCTACGAAGTCACCAACGTGCAGTACCGGAAATTTCTCTCGGCCGTGAAGCAGCGCGGGGACATTGCCTGGGCCCATCCCGATCAGCCCACGGGCAAAGATCACACGCCACGCTACTGGAAGGATTTCAACCCGCTGCTCAAAGATCCAAACTACGCGAAACTCGCGCAGTATAATGCGGCAACTTTCACAGGCGACACCACTCCGGTGGTGGGTGTGGATTGGTTCGACGCTTATGCCTACGCGAAGTGGGCGGGCAAACGTCTGCCGACCGAGGCGGAGTGGGAGCTCGCGGCGCGTGGGACCGACAGTCGCCGCTGGCCTTGGGGTAGCGACTGGCAGTGGGGACTCTGCAATATCGTGGGAGAAAAACTCGGAGCTGATGTTCGCGCACAGGGCAAGGAAAAGGATGGTTATATTTATCCGGCACCGGTTGGCACCTACCCGGCGGGTCGCAGTCCGTTCGGTTGCGATGATATGGCGGGCAACGCCGCCGAGTGGGTGGGCGACTGGTATGCCCCGGATGCGTATGCGACGGGGTCCGCCGACAATCCGCACGGGCCGAAAAACGGGACGGAGCACGTGGTCCGTGGCGGCAGTTCACAGAATTTACCGAGCAATGTGCGGTGTGCGATCCGAGTCCACCGTGAGCCGGAGTTCAAAACCTTCACGCTCGGTTTCCGCTGTGCCAAGGATCTCTGACGCCCTCGCCATGCATCCGACTATTCAAATAACTTCCCTCTCCAGTGCCTTCAAAGTGGAACCCGACCTCTGGGCGGGTTTTGGAATGAGCGTTGCCGGAAAGCGCGCCCGGAGGTTGCGCTCCACCTTTGTGGTTATGCTCGTCATGCTTGCATCGGTCGCCACTCATGCGACTGAAACCATGACTCCACCTGAAGGCATGGTGCTCGTGCCCGCGGGTGCGTTCACGATGGGGTCTGACGAGGGAAATTTCGATGAGCGGCCGGCACACCAGGTCGAGCTCTTCGCCTATTTCATCGACCGGCACGAGGTCACGATTGAAGCGTTCAATCATTACGTGCGCGTGACGGATCTCTTTGATGTGATCGAAGGTCCGTGGTTCCGGGTGTCCACGGAAGCCTGCGTCGAACTTCTCGCGCGCTACGAGAAGCGTTACGGAGCGACCTACGCCAAATTTCAAGCCCCGCAACTAAATGAAAAAGTGGCGGCGGAGCGGCTCACCCTCGATTCGCTCCACTGGAAAGCGGCAGTGGCGGCCTTACGTGTGTTACTCGGCAAGGACCGATCTCTGGCCGATGAATGCGCGGCCGATATCGCTGCTGCACCCGTCGTGCAGGCTTTGCTTCAAGCGGAAGCGCGCCTGCCGATCACTTTTGTCACCTGGCGCGATGCCGTCGCTTACGCGCATTGGGCGGGTAAGCGTTTGCCGACTGAAGCCGAATGGGAAAAGGCGGCGCGCGGGACTGATGGCCGGGTGTATCCGTGGGGCAACGAGTGGGATCAGGCCAAGGCTCGCGCGGGACTGGATGTCGACGCCGGTCCGACGAGCGTCGGAAGTTTTCCGCAAGGCGCGAGCCCGTATGGTTGCCTCGATATGGCGGGTAACGTTTGGGAATGGTGCGAAGATTGGTTTGGCGAGTATTATTATAAGGAGTGCGCTGATGGCATCATCGATCCGAAAGGTCCGGCAGGGCTGCCCAATGGAGAATTACCGAAGCAAGATCCGAACGTTAACTATCTGCAGAATGCCGCGAAGCAGGGACGTGAAACTGACACGCGCAAAATTGTGCGCGGTGGCTGTTGGGCCGCCGGCATGATCGGCCAGACGGAATTCAACAACCGCGCCGCGCGACGTCTGTGGTCCAACCCCGATTACTGGTCGGAAGACACCGGATTTCGCTGCGCGAAAAATGCTCCATGAAAACGCTGATATCCAGTCTATGTGGGCTTGTTGTAGGTGACGCGGGTGGAACGCGGCCTCTGGACGCGTTTTCATTTTCGGGAGTCGCGCCAACCCGTCCAGAGGCCGGGTTCCACCTTTCAGAATCCGCCTTTCATGAGAGTAGTGAATATCCAACTCCCAGGAAACAGCATTTTGTAGGGCCGGCCCTTGTGGCCGTGCCGTGTTTGAAGAAGGCGCGTCCACGAGGGCCGGCTCTACATCACTGCGCGACAATGCTCCGGCTTATTTTCGTCATGGGCAAAACACGTTTTGCGGCCCAGGCTGCATCGATCCAGTTGGGGATGGCCGGGATCGTTTTGTTGCTTGCGGTCGCACTGCTGCAGGTCGGGTGTGGTGATTCCGCTCAGCAGCTGGCCTACGAACACGCAACGAAGACGGAACAGCAACTCGCTGCGGAAAACGCTTCCGCGATCATTGCTGAATATAAACAAGTGATCGCCCTGCAGCCTAGTTCCGCGTGGGCGATGAAAGCCCAGACACGGATTGAGGCGGTAGAAGCAAAAGCCAAAGCGGAAGAGTTGCACAAATCCGTCTTCCAGGAGCATGGCGTCGACTGAGTCCAAACTCTCCCAATTTCCTTAAGCTCTACTATTATTTATGAAGACCACACTAATACCAAATCGCACTGTGTTGCTGGGCGAAACGCGCACGCTCACGGTGGAAAATGCTGAGTTGAAATACAAATCCTCCGCGACCCGGGAGGGCTGTCGTTTGGAAGTGAGAGGCTCGGAGCGCGAAACTTTCACCGAATATCATGTGACGGCAACTGTGGTGGGCCGCGGCGTTGTCGAAGGGGGTGGCTGTGCAGCTGATGATTTGATCGGGCAAGTAGCCGCCGAAATGGCCAAGCGTAAGATTCAACCGATCCAGGAAAAATTCTATGGACGCCGGGAAGTGCGTGCGGATGTGCTCCGGCACCGGACCGATGCCTATCGACGGTATGGACTGGATGCGGAGGTGCCGGTGACATGGATTGAAGGAATGCCGTTGGGTGGCAGCGATTTTGTTGGCCTCCAAATTTGGGGCATCGCTGCCCATGATGGAGAGAAATGCGTAAAGACGGTGGAAAATCCTGCGACGGGACGTGGACGGGTGTGGACTGGTTGCGGTTTTGAGATGCTGCATCTCCCCGGGGTGCGCGGCACGTTGCCCGGTGGAGAATTGCCCGTGGGTCACGCCGCGCAGGCCCAACAGATGTTCATGAATGTGGAACGAGGGCTGAAGGCTCACGGCATGGTTTACACAGATGTTGCGCGGACTTGGATTTATATGTCCCGGCTCTTGGAATGGTACGGCGAGCTGAACCGGGTGAGAAATGCGATTTACGCGCCAGCAGGTTTGGGGGCGAGAGACGGAGTGGCCTTTCCGGCAAGCACGGGGATTCAGGGCCGGATGGGCGATGAGGAATGTTTGGTTGATGTGTTGGCGTTGAAACGCCACGCGTCGGCCAGTGTGGTGGCGGAGCCGGTCCGCTGCAGTCCGCGACAGGATCAGTCGTTCAATTACGGTTCGGCTTTCTCGCGCGGGATGACGTTTGAGATCGAAGGCAAGAAGACGGTACACCTCTCTGGCACGGCCAGCATCAATACTGCGGGGGCGAGCACGCATATCGGCGATGCCGAGTGTCAAAGCTTGGAAACGTTGATGAGCACGGCCGCGATTTTGGAAGCACAAGGCGGCAGTCTGCGCAGCATCACCTCCGCGACCCTGTTCTGCAAAGACCAAGCGTCCTACGAAGCGTGGAACCGGGTGACGCGGCTACTGCAATTGCCGGATTTTCCAAAAGTGTGCGTGCTGGCCGATGTCTGCCGTCAAGATTTGTTGGTCGAGATGGAATCGGTGGCGGTGATATAGCTGGGAGGGTAATTCTTTGAGGGGAGTCGTTGACATCAACACGGCTGATGGCCCCAGTCCTGTTCTTTGAGTTCTTTTTCGAAGCGGGCCATTTGCTCGGCGGGAGTCAATTGGTCAACAGGAGTCGGCTTTCCGAGTTCAGTGGTAGTATCATTGAACGGGACAGTGAGAGGCAAATCAGGCTTAGCGGGTGGGCGTGGGGTTTCCCGGGCTGGGTTAGCCGCAGTGGCCGGCTGCCGCTTTGCCGGTGGGGGTTGATCCATCACGAGTCAGACGCTTGAATGGGGCAGTTCAGATTGACGGTGTCCGAAAAACATCAAAATCAAAACCGACTGGAATCGGTTGGCGAGCGAGCTATGCCCAGCCACGTATCGTTATTCTCCCAGGGAGAGTTGGGCCGAGTCTGATCCGCGGCGGTGATTTTTGGTGAGGGGTTATTCCTAAAGCCAGCGGTACGGTCGCAGTCAGCCGGTTGATTGTGTGCTCGGTCTCGATTGGTACTGAAGGAGTGATAGCGCGGAGAATCACGGTAAAACGAATTGTCACCGTAGGAATTGTCGCCGTAGAGAGTGCGATAAGGGGAATAATAGCTGCGCGAATTTTGTGCGTAGGCGGCGCGGGCTTCGGCCTCTCTGGCCCGGGCTGCAAGCTCGGCTATACGTTGGGCCTGTTCTTCCTGGACCCGTGATGTCTCCGCTTGCTCGTTGAGTTTTGCCCGGACGATAGTCAGTTCCAACGTGCAGGGCACGGCAGCATAGCGGGTGGAAAAATTCTGCCAAAAGTTGATTTGGTAACTGAGCGGTGAAGTTTGAAAGGAGTGATCGGCCAGCATGCGAGCCTTGAGAGCCTCGCCTTCCGCGATCTGCTGGGTCCGACTTTGGGATTGTACCTCGCGAGCGTGAGCAGCTGCAGCCTCGTAGGCGACTTGCTCGCTTTCCGAACGCAACGCCACTCGGGTCACCAGCCCGGAGGTGAGTTCGACGGTGCCGCGATCAAAAATGAAAACTTCGCGTTCTCCAGCCTGCATCTGACCCTTCGGTGTCCCCAAGGCTGAGCGAACGCTTTCAATGCGATCACCGCGCTTCACTGCACCGGCGAGGAGTGCCACGGGCAGAATAAACAAAAACGTTAAGCGTAGAGTTTTCATGAGCTTCCTTGGGTTACCCAGAACCTAGTCAGCATCGGTGAGGGAGCAACTCGCAAAAACATCTGATTCTCCTTCCTCAGACCGTCGTATTTACCGCTTTCTGGCCAAGGTTTTATTCCGACTTAATTCGGAGGTGGGTGCGGAAAAAATCCAATTGGCGCTGCTGCTCGCGCAGTCGGATGACGGGCGTTTCGGCTGACGCCATGTGCGTGCCGAGCATCGGCATGAATTCGTACGGTTTGCCCGCTAGAAAAAGGGCGTTGGCCAGCTGCGCCGTGTGCTGAAAGTAAACGTTGTCGTCGCTGAATCCGTGGATCAGCAGGAGCGGGCGGGCCAGCTGGTTCGCGTAGGTGGTTACATTGCTTATGCGGTAAGCCTCGGGCGCCTCTTGCGGGAGGCCGAGGTAGCGCTCCGTATAATGGGTGTCGTAGTTTTCCCACGTGATCACAGGCGCGCCTACCACGCCGCAACGGAAAATATCGGGTCGTCGGATCGTGGCCATGGCGCTGAAATAGCCGCCGAAAGACCAGCCGCTCACGCCTACGCGGGTGAGATCGAGTTCGGGATAAACGGCGCCGAGCGCCTGCAAGCCTTCGACTTGATCGTGCAAGGCCACATCGATAAAGTTGCCGCGAATCGTCCGTTCCCAGTCGCGCCCCCGACCGGGCGTGCCCCGGCCGTCGAGGGCGACGACGATGAAACCGGCATCAGCCAGCAATTGCTCGTCGACGAAGGAGCGCAGGTTGGATGTCACGCTATTGTAATGTGGGCCGGCGTAGACGGAGAGGATGACGGGATACTTTTGCCCGGTTTGAAAATCGTGGGGCCGGACGATCGCGGCGTAATACGCGCGTTCGTTTGTGGTGCGCGTGAACTCGACGCGCGGGAGTGTCGCCGGTTGTTCGGCGAGGGAGGTTAACTGGGCGAGGCGGTGGCCATCGTGCGCGAGTACTTCTGCGCCCCATGAGCCGTCGCGCAGGTCGTAGGTGTGGACCAAGGTGTGGCCGTCGTCTGCGAGACGTGCCTGGTGACGTCCGGGTGCGGAGGTAAGAGCGCTGCCGGAACCACCGGCGAGGGGGAATTTCCAGACCTGCGTATCGCGTGGGTCCGCGCTGCCGAGCACGTAAGCCAATCCGCTGTTCTCATCGACTTTGATCAAGCTGCGGTAGCCGAAATCTACCGGCGTAAGTTCCCGCACGAGGGCGCCTGCGACATCACGTAATTCGAGTTGCCACGCCCCACGGCGCTCGGTCGACCAAAGAAAATGGTGGCCGTCTTTCAGCCAAGTGGGGATGGGGGAGTTGTCGAGATTGAGCCACGCGGGGTCGGTCTCGCGGAGCAGTTCGCGCGTGGTGCCGGTGGCGAGATCAATGGCCAATAGCCGCTCGTCCTGTTGGGCGCGATTTTGCACGAGGAGCGTGAGCGGTGCGGCGGTTTCCTTCCATACCACGCGGGCGAGGTAGGGAAATTGGACGGCGTCCCACGTGATCCAGCGCGTCGTGCCGCCAGTGCGGGCGATGACGCCGAGGCGAACCTGCGCGTTGGGTGAACCGGCATGGGGATAGGCGTTTTTCGCTGGCGCGGTTTCGGGGTGGAGCGGATCGGCGATGTAGCGGATCTCGACGCCTGACTCATCGGTTTCCTGATAAGCGAGCGATTGCGAATCGGGCGACCACCAGTAGCCTTCGAAGCGGTCCATTTCTTCTTGCGCCACAAATTCTGCCGTGCCGTGCGTGAGGGTGTCGCTCGCGCCACTCGTGAGTGTGTGATCGACCAGCATGGCGAGTTCGATCACGTGCAGTTCGCCCGCGGTGACGGCGGCGACGGCGGTGCCGTCAGGAGCGAAGCGCGGATCGATCCAGTTTTTTCCGGGCAAGGCGGTGACTTTCAAGGTAGCGCGATCAACCAGGTAGAGTTGGCCCGAGAGGGTCACGAGCAGGCGCGCACCATCTTTTGAGAGATCAAATTTGGTGAAGCCCTTGTCGAGGGTACGCGTGCGTTCCCGGCGGGATTTTTCCTCGGCAGTGAGCGTTTCCTCGCTGCTCCCGAGCAATTGGGCGGGCGTGATCAACTCGCGTTCGCGACCCGTGGCAACGTCGAGTTCGTAGAGTCGGAGCACGGGGTCACGCGGGCCACCGCGGAGGAAGAGCACCGCGGCGCCGTCGGGAGTGGGGCGGGGTGAGACCGGCCGGCCGAGAGTGTAGTTACGGGTCTCAGCCACATCGCGGAAGTGCTGGAGAGTGATCTCGTCCTCATTCGCGTGAAGCACGGGAGTGAAGACGATGGTGGCGAACGTGAACAGGAGCAGGGTTCGTGAAGCCATGCGCTGAGTCAGTCAGCTGCCGTGGAGCAAGCGAGCGCCAAACTGCCGGTTTGCCTCCAAGAACATCGCGCAAAGTCAACTTCGCTCCGCTCGCGATGACCTCGGCTTGGGATGAACCAAGTTCAATGCCCGAGTTGGCGGTTGTTGGGATTAAAACTCCACGGGCAGCTGGAACCGTTGAGCTGATCCCACGGACTGCCGGTATCGAGGGTGGTTGAGGGGGAGTGGATGGACTCGTGTTCGGCCGTTTTGCGATGGTAGCCGGTGGCGTCTTCGTAGCCTTCCTCGGCATGAATAATGGCGTGGACCAGAGCGAAAATTGCAAGAGCAGCGATGCTCATGATTCCAACGAGGAGTGGAGAAAATATACTCACTGCGCGCGTGAGAGAGTTCGAAGATATTCCCTCGCTCCGGGAAAATCAGCTCTTGGGCTGTTAGCCGACGATCCTTCGCGCACGTGGCAGAGGTTGGCCGTGCCGTACCGAGCTGGGGTCGTTGTAGGGGAAAGATCCAGACTAGTGGCTCCGGGATGAGCCTAATGCGGGGGGAAACTGACGAATGGGAAACAAAGGGGTAATATTTCTATCGATGCTGCTCTTGCGCGAAATTCAAAAAGCCTTCGCCGCGATTTGGCAATTCTATAGATGAGTGAAATCGTTTTTTCTGTTGAGCGCAGCTTTATTGAAGGCGATTTTCATCTGACTGGAGTTGAGCGCTGTTTAGGTTGGGGCGCATAATGATTGTGTTAAGTCTTTTGAAGTTCCTCGCCGTTTGCGATGGGTAAGGGAAGTCCGCCAGTCATGTTTCTCTCCGGTAGAATCTCCGTGGGCTTGGTTCGGAGTAGCGGCAGGCGTCCCTGCCAGCTGAGCGTGTTGGGTTCATTCCCCAGACCACAGGCCGGTAGGCCTGTGGCTACTCCAAGCAAGAGCGCCCACCCTTTTTGATTTTGTGGTGGTGCCTGATGGCGATGAAAAATTTGCGCCGTCGCGGACTGGTTTGCTCCCACATGGAATAGGATCCGAGCGGAGCCTAGCGCAATTTGCTCTGGTCAAGCTTTGGGCAATGGCGTCCGCTGGCGTTGCTTGAACTATTCATAACTTCCTCGCACCACCCTGAACAACCGTCATGTCGGTCCCTGCCCCTTTTCCCTTTAAATATCCCGTGGTGATTGCCGGCGGTGGGATCGGAGGGCTCGCCCTCGCGGTCGGCCTCAGTCGGGCCGGCATCCCGTGCCGAGTGTATGAACGCGCGGCCGAATTCCGTGCCGCTGGGGCCGGTCTTTCGCTCTGGGCGAATGCCACCGCGGCTTTAAAACAACTTGGCCTCCTGTCTGCCGCCCAAGCTTACGGCAGCGAGCTGCGCGCCCTTCAACTCCCCGACGAACAGGGGCGCATTCTCAGTCATCTCCCGCTTGCCACCCATGGTACTCCCGCTCTCGGTCTGGAGCGTACCCATTTGCAGCACGTGCTCGCGGCCACACTCCCGGCCGGATTTGTTCAAACAGGTTGCGAGGTCACCGGTTTTGAATCCCAGGAAGATCGGGTGCTCGTTCACTTATCCGACGGCACGAAGGTGGAAGCGTCGCTCCTGATCGGTGCCGATGGGTTGCGCTCATCGGTGCGTGAAAATCTGCATGGGGTTTCATCGCCCCGTTATGGCGGCTGTCTTTGTTGGCGGGGTCTGGTGACGATTGCTTTGCATCGTCCGTTGGGTTTGTTCACTGAGTCATGGGGCCGAGGGCGACGCTTCGGTCTGATGCCGTGCGGCCCGGATAAATATTATTGGTATGCTACGCTGAATCACCCTCCGGGGGTGGCGGCCACCCTCGGAGGTGATCGTGATCGCGTGCAGCGAGAATTCTCCGGATGGCACGATCCCATTGGCGTAGTCATTGCGGCGACACCGCCCGACGCCATGATGTGTCACGATTTGGAGGATCGCCCGCCGCAAGCGCCTTGGGGGGCGGGGCGCGTCACTTTGCTGGGCGACGCGGCCCATGCGATGTTGCCCAATCTCGGACAAGGCGGCGGCACCGCCCTCGAAGATGCCGTGACTCTCGCCCAGTTGTTGAGTCGCGGGTGCTTCAGTCTCGCCGCGTTGCGGGCGTGGGAAAGCTCCCGGCATCAGCGAACCTGCGCGATTCAAAATCAGGCACGCCGCATCGGGCAAATCGGCCAGCTGGCCCACCCGTGGGCGGTGGCGTTACGCAACACCGCCCTTCGCCTCACGCCCACGCGCGTGAATGCGGCCAGCACGCTCCGGCTCCACGGTTGGACTCCACCACGTTAGGGCCGAATATTTTAAGAGGGCGGCTAAAAAGATAGGTCGGCACCGCTGGGCGCGCCGTTTTGTGGGTGCACTCACTGGCAAATCGCGGCGGGCCCAGCGGTCCCGCCCTACCAATGGACCCTTTTTAGACGCCCTCTATGGCTCGGGTGTGAAATGGCGGGGTTAACTCGGGTGCTTGTTCGTCGCGTCCACTTCCGGGTTGCCCGATCTGGCCGGCTTGATTGCTTGTCCGTGTGCTGCGCATTTTATCCGACCTTCATGTCTTCGACGCTCAGACGCAAATTCGCGATCTCCGGCAACTCGAACCACTCCTCGCGGGCGTGCGGACTTTGATTATCAATGGCGACAGTTGCGAAATGCGGCGCGGTATCGCTCGACCCGATGTTGACCGGTTGCAGGAATTTCTGCGGGCGCGGGTGCCGGAAGTGATTTTTGTGACGGGCAATCACGATCCGGACATTAGCGAGACGCATGAACTGTTGCTGGCGGCCGGCCGGGTGTGGGTGATGCATGGTGATATTTGCTTCGACGACCTCACGCCCTGGAGTCGCCAGCGATTGGAACTGCGTCGGGTGTTGCAGGCATTGCGCGCGAATGTTCCTGCCGCCGACTGTGCTGAGTTGAGCACGCGATTCCGTCTGGCGCGGGAGGCCGCGCGAAAGGTGGAGCCGAAAATCGATCCGGCGGACGCAAGTTTCCGCGCTCAGCTGCTTCGCTTTTGGGATACCTTTTATCCGCCCCGGCAAGTCCTCGCGATGTTTCAGGCGTGGCGCGAATTACCCGTCGCTGCGGCGAGACTCGCCGTGGCGCAGCGCCCAACCGCACAGGTGGTCGTGACGGGGCATGTGCATTTTCCGGGCGTCTGGGTGCAGCCTCCGGGGCCCACCGTGATCAATACCGGTTCTTTCTTCAGTCCGCTGGGCGGCCACCTCGTGGACATAACAGACGATCACGTTTATGTGCGGCGCATCCGACGGCAGCGCGGTCAGTTTGAGGTCGGCCACCAGATTGCCGCGATCCGATTGCAGGCGGTGTAAGCGAGCGCAATGGATGCGTGGCCGGTGTGGATGTCGTGGCGGCGGAGTGATTTTTTGACCGGGCCCTAATAAAACGGCGGCTCGTCCGTTATTAGTTATTATGGAAGCTCACAGAATAACTCTTCGGTCTACGGCCAGGGCCGCGCGGGTGGAGATCATTCCTTTGATTGACGTGATCTTTTTCCTGCTCGCGACCTTCGTGCTCTTCACTCTTTCCCTGAATCGAACACAAACACTCGAGCTGAATCTGCCTTATCCGGGTGGGGAACCATCCATCTCGCCTCCCGTGAATATCCAAGTGTCGAACGATGGTGCACTTTATTGGGATCAGGAGGCAACTACCCTGAGCGAGTTACCCGTACGGCTTAGCTCGTATAAAGCACAGGAGCGCAATCCGAGGATCATGGTGAGTGGCGATGAGCAAGCCCGTTTCGGCTCGACGGTGCTGGTTCTCGATGAGCTGCGCAAAGCCGGCATTCAAAAATTTTCCGTGGAAACCAAAATCCGAGCGACGGGGAAGTAGGCCCGAGGGAGTGCGATGCAACCCGGCGAATGACCGACGGGTGCAATTTGCACCACGCCCGATCTGAAATAGAATTCTGCGTGGAGCACAACGTGCCAAAGCGGGTTTCGCTCGCTCCACGCAAAGGCAATATTTGCTTTGCCTCTGATATTGATTTCATTCGGTTTTTGTTCGCATTCATTCAACCCCGTTTAACCCCTCATCATTATGAAATCTATTCGTGTTCTGTTGGTCCTCACCTTTGTCAGTTTCTTCACCACCGCTTTCGTCCGGGCGGAAGAAGCTAAAAAAGAAAGCGGCAAGGCGGCCTGCTGCCAGAAAGCGGAAAAAGCAGGAGAGAAGTGTAGCCACGAATGCTGCGAAGCTGCAGCGAAGGGCGGCAAGAACTGCGAGAAGTGCGGCGGCAAAAATGAGGCCAAGAAGTAACGGGCTTTCCCTTTATCCACCGAGAATCATTTTCTAGCCGCGCTTCAAGCGCGGCTTTTTTATGAATCGACGGAATTCCAGAGAACGCTGGGTACCGTGCGGTTTTGCTGGGCCGGTTGTCGTCGAATAATCCATTCGGCCACGGCGAGATTGATAATCCAACCCGCAATCATCAACAGGTCTCGTGTCAATCCGCTGGGCATGCCAAAAAACAGTGCCCAGGGCAGCACAGTCAGCACCTGCGTGCCTGCGCCTTGGCCGAGGGCGTAACCCCGAATCATCCACGCCCCATGGTTGGCATAGTCTCGACGCAGTATTTTAATCAGGCCCCAGGAAATACAAAACATCATGGCCGTACCGATCAAAATTCGAAAACCCCACAGCAGATTGCCTTGGAGGGCGGGTGGTAGCGGGTAAAATACCGTCATCCACATGCCCGTCAGCGCGGAGGCCAAGCCGCAAGGCACCAGGAGCCGTCCTGCGACGCGATGCCATTTTGGTTTTCGTCGGCGAAATCCCGGGGAGAATTGGAAAGCGCCTAAAATACAGTACACGGTAACGGCGATGATATGGATCACCACCGGCCAGGGTGAGGCGATGAACCGCGCATTTTCCGGGGTGAGGTCCGCTCCCCGGGCCAGCCCGATCAAACGGACGACACCCGCAGCGAAGGGCACGGCGGTTAGTGCAATCAGTGCCGTGGGGATCAACCAATCGGCCTGGCGCGAACGCGGCGAAATCTTGGCTTCAGCCATGAATGCCTCTGAGTGGAGGGAACGCGTCTCTGCAGTGGGTGGATATCACGTGCCGAAACGTGGGACAAGTATTGCGCGAGCCGAGATGGATTTGATGAGCGGCGATAAAGCAGGTTGAGTGGGTGCGGCCTCGTTGTGGTCCATGGAATAATGAACCGCGACAATCTTTGTACCGCCGAGAGCGTTTCTCTTTTGATTTCAGCGGGAAGTTTCGTAGCCTCTCGTTTCTATGCGTAATCTATTTGTTTTTTGCGTAGTGCTCGGTAGCGGTTGGGGCTTTTCGTTGGCTCGCGCCAGTGACACCGGCGCCGATTCTGACTTCGTGTACAAGGCGGATCGCTTCGCCGATATCCAAGTATTGCGGTATCAAGTGCCGGGCTTCGAACAGTTGTCTCTGCCGCAAAAAAAACTTGCTTACTATCTTTACCAAGCCGGACTTTCCGGTCGCGATATTTTTTGGGACCAGAAATACCGACACAATCTCGCCGTGCGCAAAACGCTTGAAGCGGTTTTGCTGGGCTATCACGGCGAGCGCGCCGGTCCCAACTGGGACGCCTTTGTCGTCTACGCCAAACAGGTGTTCTTCGCCAATGGCATCCACCATCATTATGCCAGTGAGAAAATGCTGCCGACGTTCCCGGCAAGCTATCTCGGCACTTTGCTCGCGAATGCCGATGCCGCCCGCCTCCCGCTCGAGGGAAAATCGGTGGCTGATTTCACTCGGTTTCTCACGCCCATCCTCTTCGATCCGACACTCGACGCGAAGACGGTGAACCTCGATGCCGGCATCGATAATGTCACGGGCTCGGCGAATAATTACTATCGTGGTGTCACGGCCGCGGAAGTGGAGTCGTTCTACGCGGGCAAAGCCAAGACGGCGGCGAACCCGCGTTTCTCGTTTGGTTTGAATTCCCAGCTCACCAAAGTGGACGGCAAGCTCGTGGAGCGCACCTGGATGATCGGAGGCATGTACGGTCCGGCCATCGAAAAAATTGTGGGCTGGCTGGAGAAAGCGGTGACTGTGGCGGAGAACGACCAACAGAAGAAAAGTATTGAGCACCTGATTAGATTTTATCGCAGCGGCGACATCGCCGATTTTGACCAGCACTGCATCGCCTGGGTGGCGGACACGAAATCGACGATCGACGTGGTGAACGGCTTCATTGAAGTCTACGCCGACGCCGCGCAAAAACGCGGGGGATTTGAATCGGTGGTTTCAATGCGCGATGTTGAAGCCACCAAACGGATCGCGGCCATCTCGAAGGAAGCGCAATGGTTCGAAGATCACTCGCCCATCATTGCTAGTCATAAGAAACGCAACGTCACCGGCATTTCGGCCAAGGTCATCACGGTGATTGGCGAAGTAGGCGATGCGGCCCCCGTCACTCCGGTGGGGATCAACCTGCCCAATGCGGAATGGATTCGCGAACAGCACGGATCCAAATCGGTTTCGCTGGGCAATATTTCTGCGGCCTACAACGATGTGGCGGCGAAGAGTCCCGCCAATGACGAGTTTTGCTATGATCAGGAAGTGAAGCAGCGCCAGATGCAATGGGGCGCCTTGGCTGCTGATCTGCACGTCGACATGCACGAGGTCATCGGTCACGCCTCCGGACAAATCAATCCCGGGGTGGGGTCACCTGATCAGACCCTGAAAGGTTACGCGGGCACGCTCGAAGAAGCCCGGGCCGATCTGGTCGCTCTCTATTATATTCTTGATCCTAAGCTCGTGGAAATCGGCGTGATGCCGACGCTGGAGGTGGGTAAAGCAGAATATGACGGCTACATCATGCGCGGCCTGATGATGCAACTCTACCGGATCAAACCCGGTCAGCAAATCGAAGAAGCGCACATGCGGAATCGTCAATTGATCGCCGCTTGGGTCATGGACAAAGGTCAGTCTGACAAAGTACTCGAGCGTCTCACGCGTGACGCCAAGACGTATTATCGCATCAACGACTACGCCAAGCTGCGCATTCTGTTTGGGCAATTGCTCCGTGAAATCCAACGCATCAAATCGGAAGGCGATTTCGCGGCCGCCAAAAATCTCGTGGAAAATTACGGAGTGAAGGTGGACCAAGCGTTGCTGGCTGAAACGCATCGACGTTATGCCCCGCTGAACATCGCGCCGTTCATGGGCTTTATTCAGCCCCGGTTGGTGCCGGTCGAGAAGGACGGGGAGATCATCGACGTGAAGGTCGAATATCCCACGGATTTTATCGGCCAGATGCTCGACTACGCCCGCGACTACGGTTTTCTGCCGATCCACAACTGAGGGTGAGGGCAGGGGCGAGAGAGGTCGGTGGCAGAGAACATCCGGTGCACGACGTTTCGGCAGCGCTCGGATGAGTGTGTCGAGCAACCGCTTCTTCCGCTTTGGATTTGGCTCTGGACTGCCGTGGTTCGCCTCAGCTCCAATCCAGCCAAGATCAGAGCGACTGCAGCTTGCTGATGAAACCGGCGGGTCCGCCTTGCATGTAGCCGAGCGCGCCCAGGCGTTTCCCTGAGCTGTCGAGGATCACGATGGTCGGATAACCTTGAATGCGGTGCTGCATCGCGAGCTGCTTATTTTGTGTCTTCAACGCTTCGGATTGCAAAATGTTCTTCGGGAAATCGAGCTTCACCAGGATCAACTTTCCCGCCGCATAATCCTTGAACTCGGGAGTGGAAAGAATTTCACCGTCGAGTCGTTGGCACCAGCCGCACCAGTCTGATCCGGTAAAGAAGAGACAGACTTGTTTTCCTTCGTTCCGTGCCTGAGCCAATGCGGCTTCATAGTCGGTGCTCCAGATGTCGCCTGATGCGGGGGTGGCTGGGGGGGAGTTCCGCGCGGGGTGGGGTGCAGAGGGCGGTGCTCCTTTAACGTTGGCGTCCGTCAATTCTTTGGTGCTCTTGCAGGCCACGACTTTGCCCTCCCGCAGTTTGACCGAGCCGTCGCTATAGGTGAGAATCGTATTTGCACCGGCTTGGAGCTTGTTGCTCGGCTGGCCTTTTTCAGCGATGACCATTTCCAGGGAATCGCCCAGATGCACGGCAACGAGGCGAAGCGAACTGGTGAGAAGGACGGTGGCGATAAGGAGAGTTTTCATGTCAGAGGATTGGCAGAGTGCTGATAATGGACGAGAGCGCGGCTGGCCTCTCGGGTTGGAATGATGGGGGCGTTGCCTTAGATTGACTGCAAAATACACGGCACGCTTCCCCCGACGAGAGCAAAGCAAATGGGCGAAATTTATGCGTAATTAATTCACAAATTTCACGACCGATCAATCGGGCTTACGTTGAACAAATCGCAACCCTTTGTTTTTGCGATCCTTGTGTTTTTCGTGACCAACCGATTGCCTGATTTCACGCAGGCACGGGAAATAAAACTACCGAATCCACTCATTCTCGTCCATCCTCACACCATGATCCCGCTTCCTTCCCGTAATGTTCTCGGTGGACCGTTGAAACCCTGCTCCCTGAAACCGCTCACAGGCTTCTTCCGGAACGGGCACTGCGACACCTGCGCCGAGGATCATGGTTGTCACACGGTGTGCGTAGAAGTCACGGACGCCTTCCTCGCGTCCAATTTTGCGGCGGGCAACGACCTGATCACGCCTCGTCCCGAATTTAATTTTCCCGGACTCCAGCCAGGCGACCGTTGGTGCCTCTGCGCGAGTCGCTGGCTTGAAGCGGTTGAGGCCGGCGAGCCCTCACCCGTTATCCTCGCCTCGACGCACGAGCGCACCCTCGAACTCGTCCCGTTGGCCGTACTCCAGCAACATGCGACGAGTTGAGGAATCTTTCGGCTCTGGTAGTTGAACGAGCGCGCAACCGGCCCCATGCGAATTTTATCGAAGGGGAATCAGGTTGTCTGGTCGAGAGCGTTCACGATTTTGCCGCGCGTGGGTGTCTGTGCGGCAACCTTCAGCAGGAGCCAGTAACCGTAGGCTTGAATATCCCAAACTCGAATTCGAAGACAGCGAATACCCCGGCGAGCGGCGTGCCCGCCATGGCCAGCAGGTAATACTTCTGCAGGTGAAAACCCACGCTAGATGGAATCATAGAGCCCCAATATCTGCTAAGGTTTCAGAGACGCAGGACCGACCACACCTCTACGATACGGCCCACCAAATTCACGCCCGGTTCATGGAGCGGCTCAAAAGCGCAGCAGGGTTGTGGGGGCGGTGCACTATGAATATTTGAAAAGTGCCCAGCGAATTGCGATGCGCCCCGGTTGATGAACCTGCCAGTTCAGGCGACCGCGATGAGGGCGGGATACTGAGCTTACTTCTTGGGGAAATTCGGGTCGGCTTTCACCTCGTTGATCTGCTTGGTATGGCGCTCGCTATGCGCCGCGATGAAGAGCACCCACTCATAGGCATCGAGTTTTTTCTCGAGCGGACTATCGACCGCATGGGCGCGCAGATCTTTCGTCTCTTTCAGGAATTGGATCGTTTTCGCGCGGCTTGCCTTGAAGTGCTTCAAGCTGCCTTTGGGATTGTTGAACCGGTTTGTCGGAGCCAACGGTTCCGGTGCCTGTACCTTGTGACTGCGATCAGGGATGGCTTGCAGCACAAATTCATCGATGGCTTTGACGTCCGTGACCTCCGTGCGGGCTGGCGCTTTCATCACTTTATCTTGAATCATCGTCATGAGGAAATCCTCCGCCGCAGCGATATGCTCGGTCACTTCGGCGACCGACCAGCGATTCGGGGCCGGCTTGAAATTAAACTGCGCCTCCGACAAGCCCTTGGTGGAGGCCAGTACCCCGGCTTGCGTCTTCTTCAAATAGTCGACCGCGCGGGTGATTTCTTCGGGACTGACTGTCTGCGCGCGTAACAACGGCTGGGCAAATACGAGAAGACACAAGAGAACGACAAGGCGTTTCATAAGCGTGGAGGGATTGAGGTTTGGAGTAATCGAGCGGAAAGCAGGAATGGATAGTCAGGATGGTCCAAGATGCAAATTGCATTGCTGATCGCCCTTATACGCCAACGTCTTTTTTCACCCTCTCCTGAAAATTTTAATTAAACCGGCTGGATTGTCCGTCGCCGCCCCGGTCGACAGCATCATCACCCGATGCGTCGCAGCACGCGCACTCTCTCCCGACCCACGCGTGCAGCAAAGGCCACCTCGGGCACGTAATCGTCCACGATTTCGTAACCGTCCGCAAAGAGCGCAGTGAGATCGGGTACACTGAAAGGGAAGGGCGGACCTTCATCACCGGGATCGAGGTCGGGATTGATGAACCACACGCCGATCAACAAACCGCCGCGCCGCAGTGTCAGATCAATGCCACGCCGGTAATCGGCGCGCAGGGTCGGGGGTAGCCCGCTCATGCACGTGTGCTCGAGCACCACGTCAAAGGCTTCGCGCATTACTTCCGGGGGATTAAACAAATCACCGACGACGAAACGCTCGGCCAGCTGCGGATACAGTGCGCGGGCCTCGGCCACGCCCGTGGGTGCAATATCCAAGCCCGTCGCATCTAACCCGAACTCCATCGCCAGCGCTACTTCATGCCCGTGACCGCTGCCCGGCACCAGCGTGCGCCCCCGCACCGGATGGTGTTCCAGATAGTGTTTCATCGGTGGTGATGGCGCGCCCTTGTTCCAAAACACCTCGCCCTTCCGATATTTTTCTTCCCAGTCCATCGCTGGGATAAAGTTTATCGATAGTCCGATGTCAAATTGGGTGTGATGGAAACTTTCTGCGCCAACTTCATAAGCGAAATAGCCGACCCACGGTAATGCCCAACCCGAAAGCGCGTACAACGCCACGGTTCGGTCGATAACTGATCGAGTCACTTCTGACCGGTCTGATCGGGCTTCCGGTAGGCCGCACGGTGGGGAATGACGACGAAGTTCATCGAGGTGGGGAGCAAAGCCCGACGCGCACTCACCGACCTGCGAGTGCAAAGAAACTTTGTCGGAGCGAAACTGAAAGTGATCCACTTCGGCAGGCTCAGGCAGGTGAAAAATGCTGCGGGTGAGTGAGCAGGCGGTGGGAAAGCGCCAGTAGTCCCACTCATGAATCACTCCGATCAAGCCCTTGAAGTCGCGCGCCGCGCGGGCATCGACCTTGATCGGTTGGATTCGAACTTGGCGCTTAGCTATGAGGAACGGGTGCTGCGGCACGAGTTGGCGCAGGAACTGATGTGGGCTCTGACCAAAGCCGGAGCTGCTTATGGAAAGTCTGCACCATCTTCTGCAACGATTCGCTAACGCCGGCTGGGAGTTTGTCGTGGTGGACGGTTTTGCGGGGTGCTGCATGGCTCCTCCTCCATCACTGAGGCTCTCGAAATCAGTGCGGTGATGTCACCGGAGAACATGGCCAAACTCCGGTCGGCCTTGGCTGATTTAAAATCGGTGTAGCGGAGGACGCACCAGAAGCTGTCTTTCCTGGAGCACCCCCGGCCGGCCAAACATTGGCCAATGTTTATTTGGAAACTGAGACGGGAATGGTGGACGTATTGGTCAGCGTGCTGGGCATCGGTAAATAGGATGGGTGGATGCGGCATGCCATCGAGATTTTCTGGTGTGGGCGGCGGTGCCGGGTGATTTCCATGGGAGATCGCATCCAGGCCAAGGCAGCGATGGGACGGGAGAAAGATTTGCTGACGGCCAAGGAGCTGCGGGCGATCGCCGCCAAGCGCCGGGAGATAGGGCGTAACTCAGTGTCGTGAGACCTTCGGGGGTTCGATGAGCGTACTGTAAGCCGGTTCTGGCAGAGGGGGAGAATGCGCAGGTACGCAATCGGATGCTTTATGCAGGGGAGCTCAGCCGGAGCGAAGTGAAACAATCGTGGTGGTTGCCCGGCAGACCGGTCGTACTGGTGGGGAGGAAAATTTCTGGGTTGGCACATTGCTCTCGTTGATTTTTCTTTGTCTATCCTCTCATGCATCCGATCAAACTTCCCTCAGTGCTCGCTGCCTTCGCGGCTTTGTTACTCTTCTCCAGCAGCGCGATTGCAGCTCCCCCCACCTCCGGCATCGTCAGCGCTCACGGTAGACTTCGCGCCGATCACTCCCATATCGTCGGCGAGGATGGTAAGCCGGTCAGTCTCGCCGGTGTCAGCTTCGGCTGGAGCCAGTGGGAGGCCGCCCGCTTCTACAATGCCGGTGTTGTCAACTGGCTGAAGCAGGATTGGCACGCCAGCATCGTCCGCGCCGCGCTCGGGATCGATCCCGCTGGTTATCTTGGTCAACCTGCGGAAAACAAAGCCCGCGTCACTGCGGTCATCGATGCCGCCATCGCGGCCGACCTCTATGTCCTCATCGACTGGCACGACCACCATGCGCACCAGCACCCCGAACTTGCGGTCGCATTTTTTCAGGAGATGGCGCGGCGCTACGGCCACAAGCCCAATATAATTTACGAAATATACAACGAGCCGATGGGCGATATCACTTGGGCGCAGGACATCAAACCCTACGCCGAGCGCGTGATCGCGGCCATACGCGCCAGCGACCCCGACAACCTCATCGTCGTCGGCACCCCGACCTACTCGCAGGATGTCGACCTCGCCACAGCTGATCCAATCAAAGATCCTAACCTCGCTTACTCGCTCCATTTCTACGCCGGCACGCACAAACAGAGTCTGCGTGACAAGGCTCTCGTGGCCCTGAATCGCGGCTTCGCTCTCTTCGTCACCGAGTGGGGCACCTGCCTGGCCGACGGCGCCGGTGGAGTCGATGCGCCCTCCGTGCAGGAGTGGATGACCTTCCTGCGTGAGCACCAGCTGAGCCATTGCAACTGGGCTGTCTACGACAAGCACGAGACCGCCAGCATCCTCGCGCCCACTGCCGCATCAATTGGTAACTGGACTGATGCCGACCTTTCTCCCTCCGGCCGCTTCGCCCGCGAACTCATCCGCAATTGGTCGGCCGATCCTGCAAAATAACCCCGGCCGCTTTTGCCCATTCGTGTCGGGGGAGAGGCAGGGCAGGGATGCGCGTTCGATGCGACAAGCTAAAGAGAACAACGCGGGACTATAGTACTCTCGCACGGAGATTTTTCCGAAACGGCTTCAACTTTCTTCCCTTAATAAAACTGCGTCACGCTCAGTCTGCTGGCTGAGGTGCCAGTCAGCAAGCGCGGCGCGAGGTCCTTCAGCCGGTCTTCAGGGTTGGGCGGAAACAACGCTCATATGACCGGCAACAATACGCCAACCATCGGGGCGCTGAGTCCACACTCGGGTGTAGCGCAACCTTCCGCTTGTGCATATTCCATCGAGGACTGCTTCCGCCTCCATCTGTACGCTCACGACCGCAACCGTACCGAGAGTGAGAACCCGGGATTCGCTCGGCTCCATTTTGGTGATGCGCAGTCGCCCTGAACGATGAAGTTCCAAATCATCCTTTTTGCCGACCACGGAACCAGCGACCGTAGTAAATACCAAGTCATCGTCCAACAGCTGCTCCAAAACTGCAACGTCGCCCGTCAGCTGCGCCTGTCGCAGTCGATCTTCATATTCTTCTACCTGCGGTTTTTCCATTGCGGCACGTTACCGCTCAGTCGCTGACGGGCGAGCGCAAACAAAACGCTGCCGGACTGAAACTGATTCGTGAGCCCTTTCGATAAACTCAGGTCCGTGCGGCGGGTTCGACGAACTCACCGCAACCAGGCTCTGGGCAGGGGGAGAACGCTCCGGTTGAATCGGGTGGCTCGTTCATGACTCCGTGCGACTCTGGGCATAGAAACACGCTGATTAATTTGCGAAAATTCCACATCACGGAAAGGTGTTCTATGATTTCTTCCGATCCGCGCCTGAAAGTGCGCACGGCCTTGGTGACCGGCGCGACCGGCCTGTTGGGCAATAACGTGGTTCGCTTGCTTCTGGCGCAGGGTGTCCGCGTCCGCGCTCTGGTGCGCTCCGCCGAGAAAGCCCGCCGACAATTCGGCGATCTGCCGGTGGAGATCGTGATCGGCGATATGGAGAACGTGGGCGGCTTCGCGTCGGCACTCGCGGACGTTGAGGTGATTTTCCACACCGCCGCTTTTTTTCGGGACAACTATTCCGGCGGTACGCATTGGGCCGAACTTCACCGCATCAATGTCGTGGGCACGGCAGATCTGCTGAAAGCGGCGTACGCCGCCGGGGTTCGCCGCTTTGTGCACACCAGTTCGATTGCGGTCCTCCAGGGACCGGAAGGCGGTTCGATCAACGAGACCATGTTGCGGCCGGAGCAGAACGCCGATGATTACTACCGCAGCAAGATTCTTTCCGATCGCGAAGTCGTGCAATTCCTCGCGGCCCATCCGGATTTCTGGGCGGTATTTGTTTTGCCCGGATGGATGCATGGTCCGGGCGATATCGGACCAACCTCAGCCGGGCAGATGATGCTCGATTTCGTGCGCGGAAAAATCCCCGGCCTCATTCCCGGCTCGGTTTCGTTGGTGGATGCCCGCGACGTCGCGCAAACCTCCTGGACTGTGCTGGAGCGGGGTCAGCGCGGAGAGCGTTATCTTTCGGCTGTGCGACGGCTGACGTTTGCCGATCTCGCTCCGCTCCTCGAGCGGGTCACGGGCGTCAAAGCCCCGAGGCTAACGCTTCCCCTGGCGCTTTTGTATGTGATCAGCGGGGTGGGGGAACTCTGGTCGCGCCTCACCAAAAAGCCGGTGCTGTTGAGTCTGGCCACGGTGCGGCTGATGGCACGAGAAGCCGAACAGACGAAATTCGACCACACCAAACGCGAACGCGAGCTGGGTCTGACCTTCCGCCCCGTCGAGGAAACGTTGCGCGACGAGTTTAATTGGTATCGCTCCAACGGTTGGCTCAAGTAGGTCTGCTTGGGGCGGCCCCGACTAATCGCGGTCCCACCCTACCAATGGACCCTTTTTAGACGCCCTCTTACAGAACAGGGCCATTTGACTTTCTCATGGTTGGCAATGAATGAAAACGGATTCGGTCGACCGCCGGATCAAGTGCCATTTTTCACCCGGCTACTTTTGCTTCCCCATGATATTCTCTGTTTTTGTGAGGGAGACGGGCGGTAGACCCGGTGCGGAGAGGGTGAGTCGGATTTCACCGGTCGCTGCGGTGCGTTGTACGGTGGCGAGGAGCCGGCCTTGGTAGGCGTCGCGGGCGGCGACTTTGAACAGTCCGCCATGATCGAGATTGCCTGTGTCCAAACCAATGAGGCGGCCCGAGCCTTCGACTTGCACCGTGACCGTGGACTTTGCCTCGGGGACCGTGAGGCCGGTGGCGTCGACAATGGTGATTTCATAGAGCGTGAGATCACTGGTGACGGGGACCGCGAGCGGCGTAATAACGAGACGAGCGGCGGCACCGGCCGTGCGGAGTTCGTTGGTGGCGACTTTTTTTCCGGCGCGATAGGCGACTGCGGAAAGCACGCCGGGGGTGTAGGGCACGGTCCACTCGCTCGCGTAGCTATCGTGCGAAACGGGGTGGCGCCCGAGAGAGTTGTGGTTGAGGAAGAGTTCGACTTCGTCGCCGTTGGTGACGGCGCGGACGGTGAGCTGCGCGTCGGCCGGCCAGTTCCATTTGAGCGCGGCGGGCGTGGCCCGCCACTCGCGATCGGGTTTTTCGCCGGTGAGCACGGAGAGTTGCAGCACCGGGTCGTCGCGCCAGTAGGAGGCACGGCGAAAGAACTCGGGTTTCTTGCCGCCGGCGATGTCGATGAATCCGGAGGTGGCTCCGCGGCGGGGGAATTCATGCGATTCTCCGAGATAGTCGATGCCGGTCCAGATGAACTCGCCAATCACGTAGTCGTGGTCGCGTACGCCAAGCCAGTTGTGAACCTGATTGCTGGTTTCAGTGCCAAACATGAGTCGGTGGGGAAAACGTTCGTGCTCGGGCGCGTAGGTGAGCTCCTTGTAGATGCGGTCGATGTAATTGTAGCCCATGAGATCAAGCTGGTCCATGAAACCATTGCGGGAAGAGACGAAGGATTGGTCGCACGCCGAGGTGGCGAGGCGGGTGGGATCTTCTTCGTGGCAAATTGCGACAAGCTCCTTGGCCAGTTTCCAACCGTCGTCGTTGAACTGGTCCGGGATTTCGTTGCCGATGCTGTAGAAGACAACGCTGGGATGGTTGCGGTCGCGGCGGAGCATGGCGCGCAGATCGGTCTCATGCCACTGGTTGAAATAGAGGTGGTAGCCGTATTTCGCTTTGCCGCGGGTGTTCTCGGTGTAGTTGAGCGTCCAGTCACGCGTCCACTCGTCAAAGGCTTCGTCGAAAACGTAGAAGCCAAGTTGGTCGCAGAGGTCGTAGAATTCCGGCGCGAACGGGTGATGGCTCGGGCGAATTGCGTTGCAGCCCATTTCCTTCAACAGGGAAAGACGCCAGGCCCAGACGGCAAGCGGGACCGCGTTGCCGAAGGAACCGGCGTCTTGGTGGAGGCAAACGCCTTTGAGTTTGGTGGGCTGGCCGTTGACCAGCAGGCCGCGGTCAGAATCAAACGTGAGCTGGCGGATGCCGAACGGGGTGGTGGTCTCGTCGAGGGTGCGGCCGTCGAGCGAGAGCGTGCAGCGCAGTTGGTAGAGCTCGGGTGTGCGGTCGGACCAGAGACGGGGCTTCGGCACCGTGAGCCATTGGGTGGCGCGCTGGCCGGGTCGCATGCTTTCCAAAGTAATTTTTGATTGAGTGCTCGCGATTTCCTGGCCGTCGAGGGCGAGGACGCTGCTGCGCAGCACGAGTTCGCGTTTCACCGGTTTCACTTTCCACGCATCCGCGAGCCAAGCCTGACGCTCTTCCTCCGTGAAGAAATTCGCGTCAATGATCGCGTGGGTTTCGATGATCGCCTGTTCGGTCGAGACCTGCGGGGTGGCGACGCGAATGCCGCCATCGAGTTGGAAGTGAGTGTAGCCGGTGGCGATCAGCCGAACGTGCCGGTAGATGCCGGAGCCGGCGTACCAGCGGAGCGCAGGCTCGGCGGAATCATCGACGCGGACGGCCAGAACATTCGGCGTGCCGTCGGTTTTGAGGAACTCCGTGAGATCGTAGCGGAAGCCGATGAAACCGTAGGGCCGGCGACCGAGAAACTGGCCGTTGATCCAGACATCGCTGTTCATGTAGACGCCGTCGAACTCGACGACGATTTTCTTGGCGGCGGCGGAGACTGGGAGCGTGAACGTTTTCCGATACCAGCCGATGCCGTGCAGAAAGTAGCCCGTATCTTTATCGCCGTCGGGCGGCGCATTGAATGCGCTTTCGATGCTCCAGTCGTGCGGCAGATCAAGAGTGCGCCAGCTGGAGTCGTGGAACGCGGAGGCTTTCGCGGCGGCGTCATCGCCGAGCTGGAAACGCCAGCCGGAGTCGAACGGAATGATCTCGCGCGGTGCGGGAGCGGCCCGCGTCGGCTCGGCGGCGGGCAAGATGGCGGACGCGAGGCCAAGCAACGCGGCGATGGCGAGCGCGCGTAATGTAGTGGTGAATGGGGGCGGGTTGATCATGACAATGGCTTTTGAAAAAGAAAGGTACTGGTCGAATGGATCACGCCTCCGGGCGCGAGAGGTGAAACGGAAGCGACCTGAGAAAAGGTTTTATTTCGACGGAGCGACGAGCTGTTCGCCGAAATACACCCGGAAGTTTTTGATGCGGCCGCCGGCATCGGCTGCGCCTTGACGCGGCGTGTAGCGGAATCCGGACACGTGCACGTTCGCGCCCAGATCGATGATCAGGCGGTGGGGATGGGCGGGCTTTACTGCGCTCCATTCGGTGTGCCAGAAGTCGGCCGCCTGACCGTTGATCGCGTTGTCCGCCGAACATTCGCCATCGGCCATTTCCTCGCTGTCGGCATAAGCGATGGTCCAGGTCGACTGGTTCATGGTTTTCCCGTCGGCATCGAACAGGGACACTTCGGCGACCGCAGCGTACTCCTTCCCGTCAAAGGCATCGATCGATTCCAGACAGAATTGGCGTGTGGTTTCAGATTTCGCGAAACGAATTTCCTGAGGAGCCGTCCCTGGCGCAAACGTCCCCTCATACGCGGGGGTGAGGCCGGAGAGCTGCAGCTTTCCGCGGTTGTGCCGGGGCAGTGGCTCGGGATTCATCTCTGGTCGGAGATGGTCGAGCACGGGGATTTTCACGCCCGCGATGCTGGGTTGCTCGGGTCCGTACAGATCGAGCACAACGATCTCGTTGGCTCCGCGTTTCAGCCAGGGTGCGGGCAAATACATCGTTTGCGCAGGTCCGATATTCCAGAAGCGCCCGAGGCAATGGCCGTTTACCCAGACAATTCCCGTGCCCCATTTTGCCACATCAAGAAAAGTATCGCCGGGCGCTGCCACTTCGAATGTGCCGCGCCAGAAGGCCGGCCCCGTCGCCGGGCCGTCGTGCCACGCGAGCTTCGGCAACGCCGCGTCGGCGCCAAAGTCGATCGCCCGGATCTGCCAGTTCTCCAGAGCGAACGGGGTTCCTCCTTCCGGCCGGAAGCGCACCGGCCCGAGGAGACCTTTGCGATCATGGACTTCGACGCCAAAGTTCACGCGCGCGATGGTGTAGACCAGCACTTCGAGTGTCGCCGGTTTGGCGCGGGCCGGGAGAGTCACGGTGGTGCCCCGTACGCGTATGTCCATCGCGCCCACCGGTTGACCGTCGAGAAAAGCCCACGCGAGATCGCGCACACGGTTGACTTGGAGTGTGCCCGCCGGACCGGCGGGCACAGTGGTGCGGTAGGCGATGAGGCCGCGGCTGATGCCATAGGTCTCAATCGGGTGCGGTGACACGTCTTCGATTGTTGTAGCGGGCAGGTTGGCGAGGACGGGAGCGGATTGGGTCAGCGTGAACGCGGGAATGGCAATCACGGGCATCGGAGCAGGTGGCTCGGGGAGCGTTTCTCCGGGCCGCAGGTAGGGTTTGATGACCGCGCGAAATTGCGCGAATTTTTCGCCCACCCAACCAGCCTCGCTGATGGGTGCATCGTAATCGTAGCTGCTCGTATCCGGACGGAACGGGCGGTCGCATCCGCCCCACAGGCCAAACGTGGTGCCGCCATGTGCCATGTAGAGGCTGAACGAGCCGTTGACCTTGAGCATGTAGTCCAGATCGCGCAGAACGGCCGGTGTGTCGCCGCGCCGATGCGGCGTGCCCCAGGTGTCGAACCAGCCGGGATAAAATTCGCCGCACATGAACGGTCCGTGCTGCACCTCGGCCAGGGCTTTGAAACCGGCCTCCGGGTTCGAGCCAAAGTTTGCCACGGAAAACATTTCCGGCAGATGCGAGCGGACGATCTCACTGGTAGGATTGCAGGCGAAGAGCGGCACGGTGAAGCCCGCGTCGAGCACTGCCTGGCGCATCGTGCGCATGTAGTCGGCGTCCCGGCCAAAGTAACCGTATTCGTTTTCCACCTGCACCATGATGATCGGGCCGCCGCGCGTGATTTGCAACGGGCCTAGAACTCGGCCGACTTCGTCGAGCCAGCGGCGGGCCGGTTCCATGAAGCGTGGATCACGGGTGCGGAGGAATTCATCGCCGGGCTGTTTGAGCAGCCACCAAGGCAACCCGCCCATTTCCCACTCGGCACAGGCGTAAGGGCCGGGACGCAGTATCACCCACAGCCCTTCCTGCTGGGCCAGCCGGCAAAATTCGGCGGCATCGCGCTGGTCCTTCCAGTCGAATTTGCCCTGTTCCCATTCATGATAGTTCCAGAACAGATAGGCGCAAACGGTGTTAAGCCCCATCGCCTTGATCGCCCGGAGCCGGTGCGCCCAATATTCGCGCGGCACCCTCGCGAAATGCATCTCGCCGCAACGGATCTGCAGTCGCTGGCCGTCGAGTGCAAAATCCGTTGGGCCGATCTCGAAGTGATGGGCGGG
>JANYCF010000355.1 GCA_025360455.1 Opitutaceae bacterium
CTTTTATCTTTCGTACGCGATGCGCTGGGACTTTGCCATCCCGGATGTTTATCAGCAGCAATGGCTGACGCTGATTATTCCCATTGTACTCTGCAAATTGGTTCTGTTGCGATCATTTGGGCAGTTCCGGAGTGTGCTGAGTTATTATGGGCTGGCGGATTTTGGCGGAGTGGTGCTCGCGATGAGTGGGGTATCGGGGATGATGATGGGCTTGTGGTATGTCTCGGAAGTTTCCGCGGCGCCCCCGCGTGGAGTGATCCTCATGGATTTCGTCCTGAGTGTGGCGTTGATTTCGGCCTTTCGTTTATCCCTTCGAATCATGCGCATGTGGAGTGTCTCTGGCCAGATGCGGCCAGGGCTGGTGGAGCGACAAGTGGCGATCATTGGTGCGGGCGACGTGGGCCAGGAGTTTGCGAAGGATCTGCTCCAGCGGAGGGGTTGCGGTCTGTTGCCGGTTTTTTTCATTGATGATAATCCCAAAAACTTCGGCCGCAGCATTCACGGTCTGCCGATTTACGGGCCGTTGGAAAAACTGGTGAAGGTGGCGGCAAGAATTCGCGTCAATGAACTGGTGGTAACCCAATCGGGCGTGACGCCGAAGCGGTTGCGAGAAATTGTTGCACTGGGCCGGCAGATCGGGGCGACGACCCAGATCATCCCGATGTTCAAGCAACTGGCCTCGGGTGAAGTGAAGATTGATCGGACGCGGCCAGTGACGATCGAGGATTTACTGGGACGTGAACCGGTGAATCTCGACAGTGAGGGCATCGCCCATCTCGTGCGGGACCGGGTGGTGATGGTCACGGGCGCGGGCGGAAGTATCGGCAGCGAATTGTGCCGGCAGATTCTGGCCTGCCAGCCGCGCCAACTGGTAATGGTGGATCAGACGGAATTTGCCCTTTTCGAAATCGAGCAGGAGCTAGTGGGGACCCAATACGGCCAAACGATGTTACCCTTGATCGCCGATGTGGTGGATGAGCCGGCGATGCGGGCCGCGTTTGAGCGTTGTCGCCCGGCGATTGTCTTTCATGCGGCAGCACACAAGCACGTGCCGTTGATGGAGCGTCAGCCTTGTGAAGCGTTAAAAAACAATACCCTGGCGACGGCGAGTCTCGCCAGGCTGGCGAGCGAGTTCGAGGTCGAGCGTTTTGTTTTTATCTCCACCGACAAGGCGATCAATCCCACCAGCGTGATGGGGTGCAGCAAACGTCTCGCGGAAAAAAGTCTGCAGGCGCGCCAGCGAGTGGTCGGCAATCGCACGGCGTTCATGGCGGTGCGCTTTGGCAATGTGCTGGGCTCCAGTGGGAGCGTGATTCCGACATTCAAGCGGCAGATCGCCCAAGGGGGCCCGGTGACGGTGACGCACCAGGACATGACTCGTTATTTCATGACGATTCCCGAGGCGGTGGGGCTGGTCTTGCAGACGGCCACCATCGGGCAGGGCGGAGAAATCTTCATTCTCGATATGGGCCAACCGGTAAAAATCATAGATATGGCGCGGCAGATGATTGAATTGAGCGGCTTCAAACCTGAAATCGATATCAAGATCAAGCTCACCGGATTGCGCCCGGGAGAAAAACTTTTTGAGGAACTTTGCCATACCGAGGAAACGCATGCTCCCACCGAACATCCGCGAATTTTTCAACTCAAGAACGGAAACGGACACGAGGATGTAGAAATTTGGTTGAATGAGTTGCGCGCCGCCGCCACGGCCGGGAACCCGTCAGCAGTGAAGCAAGCGATGAAACGGCTGGTGCCCGAATATACGCCGTTCGTGGACTAAAACAGGGCGATTCGCTTTTTGCTGCCACCGGGTTGATCTAGTTCTGTCCAACGCACAGCAGCAGTGAGCAGAACGCCCCAAGTCAGCAGAATGGCCGGATTTTGAAACACGAAATCCACCCAGGCGTGCACCACGAGCAACGCGCATCCGAGGACAAGGGACAGGGAGACGCCGTTACGCCAAAATCGGCGGCGGTAGAGGTGGTATACACTGGCGCCAAGGACTCCAGCCAATGGCAGCATGCCG
>JANYCF010000007.1 GCA_025360455.1 Opitutaceae bacterium
AGGGCAGCAGCACGTCGAACAGAGGAAGAATGGAGCTTCGAGGCGAATTTCATGGTGGGATGTTTTGCGGAAATAAGAAGGTGCCATTCGCTTTCATCGGGGTCCACTGCATCGCCACCTCAGTTCGCGTAAATGGGCGTCGGGTTTGTCGAAACTGCGTTGGCAATCGGCTTCGTCTCACCCAGCGGAGAGATTTTCAAGTTGTCATAGTACGCCGTGCTGAGCTCCTGGCCGTGATCGCAGGCGACGAGTCCGGCCATGCCGTGAGAAAAACGCGTGTCCTTTGTCGCGACGACTTTTTGACCATCGATATAACCGGTGATGCTGTCGCCGGAAAATTCCAGTTTCATCGTGTGCCATTTCGTGCGGTCGAAACCTGCGAGCACGCCGGTCGCCACGCCTTGCTCACCCTGGGGGCGGGGTTTGCCGGTTACGGCTTCGGCCTTCAGGCGTTCCTGATTTTCTTTGTCGCCGATGTCCTGCGGTCCCGCTTTGCCGTCGATCGCGATCAACGCATAAGCACCGGCGGGCGAAACCCGCAGATAATATCCTTTCGGCGTGCAGCCATAACCGCCGCCGACGTCGTTGATGCGCCCCATCACTCCCGCACCCCCATCATTCGTGAGCAGGACGTCGACACTCACCGCGTAGTCAGTCCAGGCGCTGTCTCCGATAATCGTGTACGGCATCCACTCCGGTGCCCAACTCATCGGCTTGACTGGCACGGTTTGACGCAGGCAAAGGCCTTTGCCGTCGGGGCGATCACTCAACTCGAACACGCCGGAAATATCCGCAGTGTAACGAGCCAAATAGCCATACGCGCGCGGCGTGTCATAGCCTTCAAAGTTTTCACTGTAAGGGAAAGGAAAGTTCTGCTCGTGGGGCGGTTCACCGAAAGTGCCTTTCGTTTGACCGGTGGTGGTGGAGACGGAGTAGATGGATTTCGGATCAAGGGTGAGCGTGAACGTCCCGTGCTGCGGCGTGATCGAGGCCTGTTGGATAAATTGCTCCCGTTCATTGCTGCGCCAGACACAGAGCGGCTGGCTCGACAGCCCGCCGCCGACGTTGAACGTGACGGTTTGCGGGGCGCTCGCGTCGTTGGTTTCCACGATGACACTATAATCAGCGCCGGGCGATTTCAGAGTCACAAACGAACCACCGCCGTCCAGTTTGCCGCAGCCGCCGTTGAGATACTTCCATCCCACTTCAGAGAACTGTCCGTAGTGCGCGTAGCCCCACAACACTTCGCGCGTGCGGTAGGAGCCACTCCAGGGTGAATTGGCGATCATGGCCGCGGGATCCACGCCGTACGGCTCCAGCGGATACAACGATGCGACCAGGTACCAGTTGACGATCTTCGTCACACCGTTGCCGACGTAGTTTTCGTTGAAGGCCTTCACCAGTTTGATTTCGCAATCGAAGCCTTTGAGGTAAATGTGTTCCTCGGTATTCCAGAGTGGTTTGCCGAGCGACTCCGCGAGCCGCTGCACCTCCGCGGATGCCGGCACCTCGGTCATCGTGTGATTGCTGATGATGTCGATCGACTCGCGCAGCTCCGCATCGGTCGACAACGCGCCGACCCAGTCGAATTTCTTGTCGCCCCAATTATCGAAACCGTGAAGCCGCACGCGCTGCAGCCCGGCGGAGTTGAGGGTGGCTCGGAAAAGTTTCGCGAAAGGCAGATCGACGCCCTTCTCGTTCCGACACCCGATCGCGTCAAGTTGGAGGCCGTGCGCGGACTTCAAGCCTTGGATCCATTTCACATAATAGTCCGCCATGTCCTGCGACCAGAAGTTTCCATTTCCGACCCAACCCGGAGCGCCCCACGCCACCGCGTCGAGCGTGAGGTGCGGATTTCGTTTCTTCGCCTCGCTCATTATCCACCACTCGTACCCGCGGTAGAGATTGAGATCGTCGCGCGTGTGCATGTGGCTCGGCTCCGAACCCTGGGTGGAGTTGCCATCGCCGGGGACCTCGACCAGCAGCACACTCATCGAGGCGCCGAATTTCGGTTTGAACAAAAAATCAAGCACCTGACTGCGCTGCGGCTCGGGATAATCCTTCAGCAACACCGACGTCGCCCCACCACCGCTCACCGCGCCGATGCCTTCGAACACCTTGCCGCCCGCGTTTCCTTGGAGAGATACCGATTGGCTCGCCGTTGCGGAGGCCGAGAACGTCAGCCCGAGCGTGATAATCGAAAAGAATGTTCGGAATGTAGTCATGGGATTAGCAAAGTACGTTCATTTGAGGACGCTCCGGCAATCGCGATTGGGTGACGTTGCGATCCTCGTGCAGATACATTGGTGGGGCTATGCTGGCTAAGGCTCACGGATTTCGCCTATTTCGCCCACGCGGTGCCCTCGGGCGTGCGGCGCCACGCGAAATACGCATCAAGCACCTCGAGGCCGTCGGCGTCCGGCACGGGACCCGTGAAGGCCTTGTTTTTGAAATACATTAGCATCCGCTCGCTCTCCGTGAAACGAGGCCACGTTGGAACTCCCTCGCCGTTTGGGTCGCCGCGCTTCGCGAAATTGGTCCAGTAGGTCGACATCGCCTCCGAGATTTCGAAGTCAGCCTTGGTGAGGTCGGGGGCCGTCGGATTCAGATGCTGGAAAACGTAACCCACATCGTGGCCGTGCGACGAACCAAAGTCGGCCTTGGGCGAGTCCTTCGGATAGACGGGGTGTTGA
>JANYCF010000019.1 GCA_025360455.1 Opitutaceae bacterium
CCGGCTTCGTGCCAGGCAACCAGACGCTTCTCCGCGTCATCCATCACCCGACGGCGTTCGCGGCCCCAAAGAACTTTGTCGCGAGCATCATCGATATCGACCATGTCCACCTTCTTCTTGCTGCGACGGGCGGCGAGCAGGGCGGATTCATTGAGCAAATTAGCCAATTCAGCACCGGAAAGACCCGGCGTGCCTCGCGCAATAATGGCGAGATCCACATTGTCCGACATCGAAATCTTGCGGGCGTGAACGCGGAGAATCTGTTCGCGGCCAATAATGTCGGGGAGATCGATGTAAACCTGACGGTCGAAACGCCCCGGACGCAGCAGCGCGCTGTCGAGGACATCAGGACGATTGGTCGCGGCGATGATGATGACGCCTTCCTGGGTATCGAAACCATCCATCTCCACGAGGAGGGAATTGAGGGTTTGTTCGCGCTCGTCGTTGCCACCGCCAAGACCGGCGCCGCGCTGACGGCCGACCGCGTCGATTTCGTCGATGAAGATCAGGCAAGGCGCATTCTTGCGGCCTTGTTCAAACATGTCACGCACCCGGCTGGCACCGACGCCGACAAACATTTCCACAAAATCAGAACCGCTGATCGAGAAAAACGGCACATCAGCTTCGCCGGCGATAGCTTTGGCGAGGAGCGTTTTGCCGGTACCGGGAGGCCCGACCATCAAAATACCCTTCGGAATGCGACCGCCGATCTTCTGGAATTTCTTCGGCTCGCGCAGGAACTCCACGATTTCGCTGACCTCTTCCTTGGCTTCATCGCAACCGGCGACATCGGTGAAGTTAATGCGATCCTTCTCGCGGGTGAGCAGTTTGGCGCGGCTTTTCCCAAAACTCATGGCGCCCTTGCCTGCGTTCTTTAACTGGCGGATAAAGAGAAAATACAACAGGCCGATCACGATCAGGAACGGCAAGAAGCCTTGAACCAATTGCGTGACCCAAGTGGCGGTGGGATTCTCCACGAACACCTTGGATTTCTGCAAAAGCTCCATGTTGGCATCGGTCAGACGTCCGGTGGCAATAAAGCTCTTGGTGGCGGGACTTCCCTCGCGCTGAATCGGGTCCTTCAAGTCACCGGAAATGATCGACCAATCGCGTCCGCCTGACGAATCGCTGCGTATGTATCCTTTGGTAATGCTACCCTCTTGGGCGTAAGCCACGACCTCTTGGATCTTCAGGGTGGCAGGTTGCGGTCCCTTTGCCGGATTGAAATAAATCAGGGCGGTGATCGCCCCGATGATAGCCACCCAAATAAGGATAACCTTGGGTTGGAAACCTTCGGGAGGAAGATTCTTTAAGGGGCGGCGTTTAGTGGAATCGTCTTTTTCGGACATCGAGTAAGTTGGACTGGTGGGCTAACGTGGAGGTTCCTCAGAAAGAAGTCAAACGAAGCACTTGAGGAATATTTAACTTAAATCGGAAATGGCTGACTTTTCTTGAGGGTCAATCGTCCTTGACGGATAACCGCGAAAGCCGTCACCCCCAGACTGAAGCGCGTGGACTTCCCCACTTCAATTGCGCGGAGCAAGAGTTCAAAGCCTTGCCGGGACAGATCAGTATCGGGCCGAACCGCCAGCAACCAGCGGTGCAAAGCGCGCCGCCAGACGGCCCGCGGCGCTCCCGCCAATCGCCCCAAGTCCAAAGTACTGCGCTTGAGTGCGGCCAGTCGGTCAAGCCATGCCTCCAAAGCGATATCGTCCTCTTCAAGTCGTTCCCGCGCCAGAGCCGCACCGGCCAGCACATCGCGTCCGGCAGCTTTCGCCCACGCCGGCAGGACTGTCCGTCGGACACGGTTGCGAAAAAAATCGTCGCTGGCGTTGGTCGCATCCTCCCGCCACGCCACCTCCGCTTGGCGCAACACCTGAATGATTTCATCCTTCTTCACGGTTAATAACGGGCGCAGATGCTGCCGTTTATCCGGCATGGACTGAACCGGGCGGGGTGCCGCCAAACCGCCGGTACCGCTGCCTCGGGCCAGTCGCATGAGTAGGGTTTCCGCAATATCGTCCTGCTGGTGCGCCAGCCAGAGTTTCCTCGCTCCGAGGGCACTCATCTCCCGACAGAAAAAACCGTGGCGCGCCGCGCGGGCCGCCGCTTCGCTGGTGGTCTTGGCAGCGTCCTGCCATTTTTCGACTCGAACTTGAACGCCCAGCGCCCGGCAAACGCTCTGGCAGAATTTCGCATCCGCGTCCGAGGCCCGTCCGCGCAAGGCATGATTAAAATGCAGCGCCACCAACCCGGCTCGGCGCTCGGGAAAATGCGCCCAGAGCAATAACAGCAGCGCGAGCGAATCAGCGCCACCGGAGAAAGCCACGCACCACGGTTCCGATTTTCTGCTCTTTGCCGCCACCGCCAACACCGCCGGATGCCAGCGCGAGAGCGGAAGCAAGGCTCCGAGCCGCGCGGCCTTGGCCATCCAGGATGAAACTGATTTTCCGTTGCGGGTCATTCTTGTAGGAGCCTGCTTGCAGGCGATGGGTTGTTCGAACGCCTGCAAGCAGGCTCCTACAAAACATCATTATTGAAAACTCAGATACTCCTTGCCGAAATACGGCACGAGCGCGGCGGGAATCTTCACGCGTCCATCGGCCTGCAGGTTGTTTTCCAACAGTGCCGCGAGCACGCGCGGCACCGCCAGGCCGGAACCGTTTAACGTGTGGACGAGCTCGGGCTTGCCTGTCTCTTTGTTACGAAAACGGATTTGCGCACGACGGGCTTGGAACGCTTCGAAATTAGAACAGCTCGAAACTTCCAACCAGCGTTTCTGACCGGCAGCCCAGACTTCGAGATCATATTTCTTCGCCTGACCGAAACCAATATCTCCACCGCACATTAGCAGTACTTGGTATGGCAATTCGAGTTTCTGGAGTAAACGCTCGGCATCGGCCCGGAGCTTTTCCAACTCATCGTAACTGCTCGAGGGATGAACCCACTTGAGCAGCTCAACTTTATCGAACTGGTGCAGCCGGTTG
>JANYCF010000086.1 GCA_025360455.1 Opitutaceae bacterium
CGACCTCACGGCGGTTGGCCGCGAATTGCGCCGAGGCCTGAAGCGCATCACCGCCCACCGAACCTTGCCCCATTCCTTCCTCCGCCATACCGGACTTTTATTGTGACCTTTTGTCACTGTATTATGCGATACTCAGTAAGGAGTAATGATTGGGGGTAGGGTGAACACGAAAACCCGGTGGGCATTGCGCATGATTAGGTTGGTATAGAATCCGAATTGCGGCGACTGTCGCAGTTAACGTTGCCGTGACGTACTCAGATTCGCCGGTGTCCTCGGCTACAGGCTGTCCCGCGAAGCGGGCTGTTTCTCGGAGGGGATTTTTTCGAGTTGGCGCTGGATCCAATCGTAATCCTCAAACCATTTCTGGTGGCGGTAGAAGCGGGCGAGGTCCTCATAACGTTTCATGGCGTCAAAACCAATCGTGTGATGCAGTTTGCGTAGACAGATGGGGCAGAGGTGTTGGGGCTCGGCGTCGGTCTCATTCATGCCATTGGAACCATTCACCACGCATTCGTAGTAGATGCAGTGTTGCAGGCCGAACATATGGGCGGTTTCGTGCGCGAGCACCTTGCAGCTGCGTTGGAGAATCAGGCTGCGATAATCTTTGCTGCGCGGCTCGTCCCAAAAAACCGGATCGTACCGCGCGAAACTGTAGATGCCGACCCGTTCGTTCAGTGACGCTTCGCCGAAAACGAAATTCCAGGAAGGCGCTGGGTAGAGATCGGACATCGTGATGCCGAGCAGGCAATAGGCGTCGGCCGGCAGCTGGGTTTTCAGGAAAGTTCTGATGCTGCTCGTCAAGAGCTGGCGTTGGCCACTGTGCGGATTCTGGCGCGGTTCAAATTCCAGTTCATGGGGCAGGTAGGCGGGCAGTAGCTTTACCTCCATCTGAAAAAACGCAGCGGCGTAGGCGCGAATATCCGGTAAGGACGGACTGCTCTCTTCGTCATAATCCCCGATGGGCAGCAGATAAATGGTTCGATGCGTCTCCTCGGGTTGGTTGGCGTGGGAGTCGCGATATTTCTCAAAGTTCTGGCCTGTTTCGGTATGCATCGCGAGCCAATCACTCGGTCGTGGTGGCTGGATGGGAGGAAATTCGTCGTCAGGGGTGAGTAGAATTTGGAGGGTTGACGATTCCTCGAATCGATTGCCCAACGCTTGCAGACGTTCGTTCTCCGACGGGCGTTCGAATTTACCTCTCGCCTGAGTGAAACCGATCAGGGCGAGAAGCAGCCAACCCAAAAGTTTCATGGGCCATGAAACGCTTTTCCCCTTACTGTCGCCAAGCTTAAATGCGTTGGGCGCGTAGCGAAACCAAACTTCGACCGCGTTCACTCCAACCACTTGTCACGGATTAAGTGACAAGTGATTGTCGAGTTCGCCAGAAGGGAATTTCACTTAATAAGGGTTCCACCGCTACGCTCCTTCCAGTGGATACCGCACTGTTTTGACGGCGAATCAGCATAACGATGATGCTGACCCAATGCCCAAACATTAAACGCGGAGGACGCGGAGCAATTCAATCTCCGCGTCCTCCGCGCTTACCGGTTTCTTTCTTTTTCCTTACGTCTGGTCGAACAGCACAAGGACGTAAGAAGAAGGGCGTGGCACAAGCTCTTTGCCTGGTCTTTCTTTTGTTACCTTCGCCTCCTTCGCGAGACTTTCAGCGGTGAACGGGCCAAGTAAGGCGCAGGAGGATGGGCGGTGTCACCCATCGGATACAGGCGGCAGGATGTAGATTTTGCACTCAAAGTTTTCTCCGAGGTGAAGCAGGAGCTGGGGCTTTGAGCGGCCGCGATTTTTTTCGCGAAAACCCGCAGGCGCTGCGCGTGACTGTCTGGCTAGTTACCTGACCGGATTGATTCTGTGTTCAGCTGGAGCGTGAGGAAATTCTCATTCTTGCCGAGCGGCAACCGCAGTTCGAGATCGGTGCTTTGGCCATGCCAGCGGTCGCGGTTGGCGCGCAGTCGGCGTTGATTCCAATTTTGATCTTGATAGCCCAATCGCCGACTGGGGAAAACCTCATAACCTAAATTATCATAACCGAAGTCGTTAAAATAATTGCCGCGGTAGCCGTAAGGAAAGCCTTTGCCGGTGAAGTTCGAATAGCCCACCCCCAGACTGATACCGGTGACCGGATCATAGAAACTGGCCCAGCCGGCGTATTCGCGGAAACTGGAGCCACTGCCGCCCCCGATGGTGAACGAGGCGCCGCCGTGGACTTCAATGCGACTGTATTGACCCAGCAGATCATTGCGGGTGAGTTTTGGACGCTCCTTAGGTTGGGGCCTGGTTGAGAAAGCGGCCGTGATCTGGGTGTCAAGTTGAGCGAGTTGTTCCGGGGTCAACCGGGCCAGTCCGGCCGCTTGGCGTTGCTCCGCATTGAGGCGACTCGTGAAGGTGCCGTTGTTTGCCGCGGCGAGTTGTCGAGTGAAGGCGATGTCTGCGGCGACCAACTGGTCGAGGGCGGTGAGTTCGGTTGGACTGAGGGTGTCGAGTCCGGCGGAGGTTTGGTCGACAGGGGAGAGCTTGCTGCTGAAACCGTCAGCTGCCTGCAAAGTTGCTCCAAGGAATATCCCCAGAATCACAGATAACAGACCGGTCCGGATGCAGGAAAATGATTTCATGGATTGAGTGATCGGGGGGATTGGGGCTGGTTTCGGGTGAGGGGATATCTTTGCGTTACCAATACGGGAGAGTGAACTCCGGTTGGGCTCAGATGCAAGCCGGACGTGGTGATGGGTTGGCTCACCCCCTAGGTTAGGTATATCGAAACAGCGCAAACGAGCGTAGTAAATGGGAATGAGTGCTGCCGTTATCATGCACTCAGTCGGTCGCTTCAGTGGCGACCAGCAGAGTCAACGCGGCAAGAATGATAACAGCAGCAATCATGATTGTCTGATTTGTGTTACTAAGTCAGACGGACGCCGCCATCGATGGTGATGTTTTCACCGATGATATAACTGGAATCATCTGAGAGGAGAAAGCGGACCAGCTTGGCGACTTCTTCGGCGGTACCGAAACGTTTGAAAAGCGACATCGAAGCCATGTGATCTTCGAATCCTTTCTGCGCTTCGGGCGGGAAGCCGAGTTTGTTGTAGATCGGAGTCGTGATCGGGCCGGGACTGAGCGTATTCACTCGCACACCGCGGGGCGCGAGTTCGACGGCGAGTGATTTGCCGAGGGATACCACGGCCGCTTTCGTTGCGGCGTAGATCGTCGTTGTCGGAAATCCGAGCTCGGCTACTACTGACGCGTTTAAAACGATGGCGCTGGGATTCGGGAGCAGAGTGAGCAGCGATTGCAACTGGAAGTAGGGCCCGCGGACATTGACGTTGAACATATCGTCATAATTCTGCGGGGTCATTGCCTCGATGGGACCGAACTGGCCGATACCGGCGTTGAAGAAGATACCGTCGATTTTATCGGTGAGTTTTTTGACTTCAGTGCCGAGGGCTTGAGCGTCAGCGAGATTTCCGGAATCGGATTTCAAGATGAGTACGTTGGCCGGGAGCTCCTGCCGCGCGGCCGCGAGCGTCGTGGGATTGCGCCCCGTGACGATGACCTTCGCGCCGGCGGCGCTCAGGAGTTTGGCAGAGGCAAGACCGATGCCGGTCGTGCCGCCAGTGATGAGGATGGTTTTGTTTTTCATAGGAAGAGGGGATGACTTAACGGAACGAATGTTCCAGAATAGATATAAAGAAATCAGTCGAGAATTTGCAAAGCCAGTTGGGCGGAAGTGTTTAGTGTATCGCGCTCGCCCAGCGCTCGGGCCGCGACGGCGAGGCCCAGCAAGGTGTGGTAGAAATAACGGGCGAGGGCAGTAGGATTTTTGTCTTTGGCGATATCCCCCGTGCGTTGGGCGACGCTCAAACGCGCGGCGAGCAGGTTTTCGAGATCGCGGGCGTGGGCGATGGCCATAGCGCGGACGTTGGCGTCATGCGGCGTCATTTCGACCATGGAGTTGACCATCAGACAGCCATGGTTTCCCTCTGAACAGGAGCTCGAGATGGCGCCTTGAAAGAGTTGGGTAAGCAATGGTCGAACCGGGCCGGGGGTGGCAAGCACGGCGCCGATTTGCTGAAGGCCGCGATCCCGGTAGCGTTTGAGGGCGGCGAGGAAGAGGGTCTGCTTGTCCCCATAGGTATCGTACAAACTTTGTCGGCTGACCTTGAGCGCGGCGGTAAGATCGCAGAAGGAGGTGGATTGGTAACCCCGCGCACGGAAGAGCTCGATCGTCTGATCGAGCACCTCGGCTTCATCGAACTCCTTTTGGCGGGACATGAGATTAAACAGAACAATTGTTCTGGAATGTGCAAGGAATTTCTGGATTTAGTTGCCGGATGTGACCGGCAGGGGCGGGTCGGCCCGTGAGTCGCGCAAGACCGGGCGGCCGTCGGGTGGGGCCGGGTTGATGGATGCATTTCAAACGGAAGTCCTGACGATTTGATTTCAGATGCTCGGGCTCCCTCCGGGACCACGACGGTCTCGGGGCCCCATCATCTGCCCAAGGTGAGACTCGCTCACGGAGGAGAATGGGATTGGCGGGGCGCCTGACTTGACTAGGGTCGGTCGATGGAATCTTCCCCCTGGCACGATTTGGCCGATGAACTGTTGCTGGAAAAGAAGATTTCCCAACTCGGCCTGACCCTCCCGGGCACTCCGCTTCAACCTCACGTGCAGCAGCTCTACGATGAGCTTTCCCAGAAAGGCCTGACGTTTCACCCGCCCTGTCACGTTGGCGATGAATGGTTCGTGCCTGTCGGTATTCCGTCCATCTTTGTGCCTTTCTTCCTTGTGCACGAGCGTCTGCGCCAGCTCGAGGCGAAGATGATGCTCGAGGTCGAGGGCGATACGTCGGAGTGGTTCATGCGCCTGATCCGCCATGAAGCTGCCCACGCTTACGCATATGCCTACCAACTCTTCAAAAAACGAAAATGGCAACGCGTGTTTGGCAAGACCTCGGCCGATGATACCCCGGAATTTTATCGCCCGCGGCCCTACAGCCATTCGTACGTCGTGCACCTCGACGATTGGTACGCGCAGAGTCACCCTGACGAGGATTTTGCCGAGACGTTCGCCGTGTGGCTGACGCCCGGTCTCGACTGGCGCACCCGTTACAAGGGCTGGAAGGCTTTGCAGAAACTCGAATACGTGGATGAGCTGATGCGCTCCATCGCGGGTCAACCGCCGCTGTTTCAACCGGCCTACCGCGAGAAGGATTTTAATTTTCTCAACATCAAGCTGAAGACCTACTACGCTCGAAAGCGGAAGCAGCATGAGGATACATATCCCGATTTCTATGATCGCGATCTTCGCCAACTTTTCGCCGGCCCCCCGGAAGCCGGCCCGGCGAAAAAGGCGTCGCTCTACCTGCGCCAACGGCGGCGTCAGCTCATGGAAGCCGTGTGCGAATCCACCAACGAAAAGAAATATCGCGTCAATAAACTGCTCTCACGTCTCATCGACCGCTGTGACCAACTCGACCTGCATCTCAACGGTGGCGATATTCCACCAGATATGACGGTCGCGGCTTACCTCACCACACTGGTGATGAACTATCTTTTCACGGGAAAATTTAAACGGAGAAAATAGCCATGAGAAAAAAACTAAAAATTCTGACCCTATTCGACGCCATCCGGCCTACGACGGTCGACCAGGATTTCGGTCCCGAACTGAAGACCGTGGATTGGAAGACCGAGGCCGGCGTGCTCGCCGCGTTGGACGAGCTCGCTTATCCCCACGAGCAACTGGCGATCTTCGA
>JANYCF010000111.1 GCA_025360455.1 Opitutaceae bacterium
GCCGCCAGGCATCGATCTCGGCCCAACTGACCTCTCCGCGCTTCACAGCGAGCAAGCGATCACGATGCGCCTCCACTTTCACCGGAACCCGGCGCTCGCGCAGGGTGGCTGCCCCGGTAAGCAGCAAACGTAGCAGATGCATGGCGTGTTTCCAACGGATCGCACCCTGGTTGCGGAGATCCTGTTCGAGTTTCTTGAACTGGCTGAGGGCATAGCCATTGAAGGTTTGGAAGATCATCTGTGAGAGGAAAGTCTCGCGCAGAGCGAGCAGGCCCTCCCCTGTTGGAGTCATCTTGTCCACCAAGGGGGAATAGAGACACTCCAGCACGTTCGGATTGGCTTTGAGCGCCATGATAAGAAATTTCTGCAATTCCCAATAGCAGGTTTGGGCCTCATTGTCCTCAAACTGCTCCGGCGTGCCGAACAAAGACCACTGCATCTCGGACGGCGCGAGATAAACCCCGCGCAGATCGGTATCCGAGGTGTCGGTGTCCAAACCATAGGCCCGGGAGCCAACGATGCAGCGATAGACCACGCAGTCCTCCAATTGGAAGGCACTGGCAGCGGTGTCAGGCTGTGGCAGGCGATCCTTGAAAGACTTGAGCACCTCGAATTCCCCACGGGTGAATTTGTTTTCAAACCCGTCGGGAAACCGGACCAGATACTCCGTCTCAATGCCAGCCGGTGTACGCACAATGATCCCGACAGCCCCCCTTGGATGGACGAGTGCATCGTTCGAGCCACGAGCCTCACGCAATACGACGACTTGGGTACCGGCGGAAACTTGTACACTCATGAAGCACCCTTTGGTCGAGGGATGTTCAGGTCAACCCCATAGGATTTCAGAATCAACAAGCTCACCTCGGTTGAATAAAACCAATCGATCATTTGCGAAGCCCCCTCAGTGCTATTATCCCAAAAGCCATTGGCCAGACGGCGTTCGATGATTTCATTGGCGTTTTGTTCGTAGATTGCGAGAGCCGCCGACTCAACGGCGGTGATCCGTTGTAGGTAAGGAGACAAATCTCGTCCCGAGAGAGCAATTCCGCAGAGTAGAGAATCCAGATCACTTCCGCCAGGAGTGTTCAGAAGCGTAGTAAATCGTGCTTCGAAATAGTTTCCTACAGCTTCTTTTTCAGCAAAAGCCCACGTAGACCATTTGGCCGACGAAAGTGAACGGCCAATAACTTCAATGTCCGGCCACCACCAAGGTTCCAATGCACTGATTTCAAGAATGCGTGGCAGTAGATATCGGTAGTCGCTCTCACAGCCGACCGTCAGAAAGACAGAAGCAGCATAGGCGGACAATTCGCTCGGAGTGATCTCACGAAGCCCCTTTGAAAGTAACACATCCACTTCTTTATCCTCAATGCAACAAGGGCACCCTTCAATATGCTGAGGTTTTGGAACTGATTTGAATGCCGCATAGACTGCGTCAATGGCGCTGCGGAGAAGATCGTTCACTTGAATACTCGATACAGCATTAAGCCATCAGCGCCTTGGTATCCGCGCTGAGATCGGCATGTTTGTCGAAGCCGATAAAGATACGGGCATTCGCATTCTTGCCTACCTCTGATAGTGTTTGCAGTTCACGCAGGCGAACGAGCGCTGGATGCTTGGCGTACGCTTCGGCAGCTTGAGCTTGTTCACGGAGGGCTTTGACCTCAGCCTCAGTGCGAATGCGCATCGCATCTGCATCGGCCTGCGCCTCCTTGACTCGGGAAATGGCGAGCGCCGTCGCGGTCTTGGCGTCAGTTTCGACCGTGACTTCGGCCTCAATGCGCTTGATGTGCGCCTTGGCTTCGGCGGCAATTTTTTGTTGCTCGGCGCTAGTACGGCTTTCGACGAGCTGGGCTTGGGACAGGCGCTCGGCGGCCAGCACCTTGTTCATCACCTCCTGCAGATTGCCGGGGAACACAAGGTCCTTCACGTCGGCGCGTTGGATCGCAATGCCGTAGCCGGCAGCGGTCACCTTCACCTCGGCAAGGATATCCTCACTGAGTTGGTTACGATTGGTGAGAATTTGCTCGAGCGTCATCGATGCGAGCGAACGTCGCGCGGCCAGTTGCACGTCGCTGTAGAGACGCTCGTCGTGGTTCTCGACCTGGTGTAATGCGGCCACCGGGTCGGTGACCTTAAATTGCACGATGATGCTGACCCGGATCGCAACTTTGTCAGCGGTCAGAATTTCCTGGCCCTTGATCGTGAGCTCGCGTTCGCGGACATCGACGAGCACCACTTCGATGAGTGGAGTGCGATAAAAAGGGAGATTTTTCTGGGCTGGTACTTTGTAGAAGCCAGGGCCGAGAACTTGGGTCATAACACCATCGGCATAGCGTAGGCCGCGATGGGTTTCTTTAATAATAATATTTTTGCTCATGGGGTATAAAGTGGTGCTCCGAAGCGAAGCCAATGCTGGAGGAAAGACCTATCAGATGGGTTTCGCAGAATCCGAGATGGTTGCGAATCTTGTTGGTGGTCATCTCCATTGCGACGCCGGAGCAAAGTTTGAATAGTGTAGTTGGTGCGGGTGGTAAAGCCCGCATAAGTAGAAATGTGAATTAGGTTTCGAGTTCCGCCGCGCCTTCGCGGCGTTCGTCTTTGTGGCGGGCCTTTTTTTCGCGGCGGGCGCGGATCCATTGCGGCTCGGGAGCCTCGCCGGCCATGATGCAGCCTTGGGGCTGGATTTCTCCAACCACATTCGCGAGGCCGAAGCGGGCGATTTGGGCCTTCACCTTCGTCGCGTCCTTGTAGCCGAGCGGCGACTCCGAGAGATCGGCGCCACCACAGAACCAGCGGATGTCGAGGCCGGCCGTGGTTTCGGCGAGCGATTGCTGCACGCGGGCGGGATCGATCAGGCCTTCGGCATCCTTGTACGGACGCAGCATGGCGGAACGCGACAAGTTGCGCCCTGCGCCGTGTGGGCAGAAGGACAGGTAGTCGTCGTTGTTGGAGCCGAGGACGAGGAGGATTTCGCGCGCCATGTTGAGCGGGATCAGGCCAAGCAGCGGACGGCCTTCGGTGTCGCGCCAAGCGGGCGTGGCGCCCTTGCCGTGGAAGAAGGAATCACCGCGCTTCCAGACGAAGTTGTGCTCGTTGCCGATCTGCACGAGTGCCCGCTGGCCGAGACGGCGCAGGAGGGCGGTATGGATTTGCGAGTGGTTTTCGCGGGTCCAGCGGCTGATGTATTGCAGGGCGTCCCAATAGGCCAGGCCTTCGGGCGAATCGCCCGGCAGCCAGCAGGCAGCGTCGGGAATGTCCTTGGCATTTTCATCGCACCACTTGCGTGCAGCCACCTGGCCCCGCTTGTAGAGATCGGCGCCGAGGCCGCGCGAGCCGTGGTGGGTCACGAGGA
>JANYCF010000156.1 GCA_025360455.1 Opitutaceae bacterium
GCTATTTTTCTCCGCGCGATTACGCCGGCAGGGGCAATGGCGGCGGCGCTGGCCCCAAGTGCGCAAAGTTCAGCTCCAATATCCGCGCGGTTATTCGCCGCCAACGCGCCCCTGCATCCAACTGCTCCGCACTTGTCAGCAAGTCTTGCAACCAGTGCACCACCGCGATGATCCGCGGTTTCAAGTCCGGCGCATCCGCGTGCAATAATCGCACCTGCAGACTGCGCTGACCCGCGTGCTCGGTTTGTTTCGCCACGCCGCCGAGCAAGCGCGGTCGGCTCGTGATTGCCTCGTGATGTTGGCCTGGTTCGACCAGCCGGTTGTACAGGCTCCACCAATGGTAGACCAAGGCGATCAACCGCGCGGTGTGTTGTCCCGGCGCCAAACGCTGCGTGGTGAACCCGCCCCAGCCCCACTGATTCTTCAATTCATCGAACGGGTTCTCCGCGTCGCCACGCTCGCGGTACATCGGCGCGAGCGTCTCGATATTATAAGACAGATTGGTGAGGAGGATTTGATATTCGTAGTCGAGCACCGCGCAACTCGCGATCTCCACTCCCGCGTGCAGCAGCAGACTGAGCGGATGTCGCGCGCGTGACTTCCGCCCCTTCGGACTGCCCGGCGCGGCCAACCGGCGGCGCAAGACCACCACGCGCCGCTCGCGGGTCCACCCGAGCAACCGCACCGTCCCCTCCGCGCCCTGCCAACCCTGGCCCGCCTCCACCCAATGGGTTTCGCGCGTGCCCTCGACCACCTTGATCACCGCACGCACGCCGGCCGTGCAACGCAGCTTGAACAAATAACTCTGCCCAAGTTTTTCCGCCCCGAGCAAACACCCTTCGTGCCCGTACGCACAATCGCCCCGCACCAAATGCGGTCGCCGCTCCTTCGGTATTTTTTCCAGCAACGCCCACAGACCATCCAACCCATACTTGGCCGCCGAGGCGTTACCCGGATGCACCTCGACATCGAGACACAACCGCAATTTCGCCACCCAATAAGTAGGCAACGCCTGACTCGGCCGGCCCGGCTTCTGCGGATTATAACCCACCTTCGCTCCCTCTTGCCGGCCATAGATCGGTTTGATTGTCGGATCAATATCCAGAATCCACGGCGGCGTGAGAAATTCCCAACAGCTCGCCAACAAATGCCCGGTCAGCCACTGCCGTCCGCCGATCTGATCCACCCGCCGCAACCCGCGGCGCACGCTGTCCTCACTCACCAAGCCACCCAAACCCAAAAGCTCCGGCGCCACCGCATCGAACCGCAACGCCGAGAGATGCGCATACCGCCAATGCCCCGCCAGAATCCCCAGCACCAACGGCCCCAGCACATCGCGCGGAGCCGGCGCGTTCGGACTGAGATAAGCCAGTGGCGCATCCTTGCACAACCGCCTCGAACCGTCCGCTCGCCTGTAAGAACTGCGCAAAAAACACCAGCGGCCCCAGCGGACTGAGCGGAGTCTGCTCGTCGAAATTTGCCCGGTAACGCCCGCCCGGCGTATCGATCACCAGCTCCGCTTCCGGCGGAATGCACTCCGCCGGCAAAGAGGCGGACGTCGCCGCACCCGGGACCAATCGATTTTCCGGCTCACCCGGCGGGTGAGGATTTTCCGCGCCAGTATTTTGTTTCATCGAACACGCAGCCAATCACCTCCGCATTATTTTGTCCCGATCAACCGTCGTTTCTAGGTTGAAGGATCCTCACCTGACGCAACAAAAGCAAAAAAACTCCCGTATTACTCTACGACTGATTGGGCCAACCCGCCACAGCAGATCTCCTTAGGAAGTTCTAATGCCAACATCTGGTGATGTTTTACCTTTAGCAGGGCGAGGGCGTCCCTGCCGAGCCGGCCGCGCCCCACGGCTCACCGATACGGCAGTTAGTGCAGCAGCGCGACCGGTTCGCCCCACCCCCGATCATTGGCCAATAGACCAAATCTTATGCGACGTTGGTATAACAGCCGAATAGACGAAGCAGTCTTCGAAAGTTCAGTTCACCCACCAATCCCGAGCCTTGTCAAAAGGCCGAAACCCTACAGTGAACGACCCGTATTGAATGATCATGATAGTTTGTCGTAATTCTCTTATCAAGTGAACCATTCAAACGGGTATACAACATGGCCATTCTCGCACAAATCGTCTACTCCTATCCGACATTTCCCGGCTAAACTGCGAATACATGGCACAAACTCGATCACGCTATTGTATTTCGTTGATCGCAAAATCTCAAACATACCGGTTGGCTAATTACATTAGAAAACCGTCACTTTCTTTGCGACTTGGATCGTATCGGAAGGCCTCAGGTAAAATGGCTGGGTTTCTCTTCCTTCCAAAACCAACTGCAGATTGAGCGTAAGATAGATATATTTCGATCGAGTTTCTTCCCGAATCACCGTGACCCGTTGCAAGTTGGCCACGGCAGGATCGTAGCCCGCTTCCATGATCGCCTGAAACGCGGTGATTGGCTTGGTCGTGGTTATTTTGCCTGGGCGCATTACCGCGCCACTCACAAAGACATCAAAAGACGACGATACGACAGCCACTGTCACCTCATTGGATACCAATTGTGTGGCATATATTTTCGCCAGCTTAGCCTCCAATTCCTTCGGACTCAAACCAATCACCCTCACTTCACCGGCAATATCCAAAGTGATTATTCCATCCGCCCGCACTTGCTGGGAAGAATCCAGATTAGGGGCGCCAGGAAATGAAACTTTCAATACATCTCCTTCCCGAATCGTCAACATGTCCGATAACTTGCCGGCTTGTTGCCATGACTGCACTTCCGCTGGACTCGACAATGCTGTCGGCGATGCCGTGGCGGTCGTCGGAGGCGTCTCACAACCGGTGCCAAACAGAACGAATAGCCCGGTGAACAAAGCTGTAAGATTCAGGCGAACCAGTAATGTTTGGTTCCCGTTTGGGGCTATTTTACCAAAGAGAAAGCAAGAACAGGCAGTAGTCATAAAGTGTACACGTGGATGTTAGAAATTTTATCAACGCCAAGTGCTTGCTTAGTATTAGCCGGACCGTAGTCCGGCAAGATAAAAGCCTGAGTGCTTCATCACCAAAACCAACTGGATCACCACTGAAGAAAATGGTGGACGCTTGCGGACTCGAACCGCAGACCCCCTGCGTGTGAAGCAGGTGCTCTAACCAACTGAGCTAAGCGTCCCTAATGAAGGGAAAACCGTTAACCGTCCTTCCGTCCGAATCAACCTTGTTTTATTTCTTTGTCCGCAGCGCCCGTTTTCGATCGGGAAACAGCGTCCGGCATATTTCGCAAACCGTTCCGTCACACCCGCGCGCTGTGCAATGCTCCCGACCATAAAATATAATCCGCAAATGCAGCTTGTTCCAATGTTCACTGGGAAACACCCGTTTCAGATCCGCTTCCGTTTGCTCGACATTCCGTCCGCCGGTCAATTTCCAGCGCTGGGCCAAGCGATGGATATGCGTGTCCACGGGAAATGCCGGCTCACCCCACGCCTGACTCATCACCACCGACGCCGTTTTATGTCCCACGCCGGGCAATTCCTCCAACTCTCCAAACGTCCGCGGCACCAACCCACCATGTTTTTCCACCAACAACCGCGATAGCCCGCTAATCGCCTTCGCCTTCTGCGGCGAGAGCCCGCACGGCCGGATGATCGCCTGAATCTTCTCCACCGGCACACCTGCCATATCCGCCGGATTATTCGCCAACGCCCACAACGCCGGCGTGACCAAATTCACCCGCTTGTCCGTACATTGCGCCGAAAGCAGCACAGCGACAAGCAGCGTATAAGGATCGCGATGATCGAGCGGTATCGGCGTCTCCGGGTAGAGCTCAGCCAGCCGTCGATCGATAAAGTTCGCACGGTTCTGTTTGGTGCTGAAATCCAACAAAGGTGACACGCCCGTAAGCAGATAAACTTCCGCCCATGAAACAACGTATATTTCCCTTCGCTCGGCCCGAAATCATCATTGCACGTCCCCCGCACGCCTACCTAGCGTCCGCGCATGTCTTCGTCCCGCGACTTACTCGCCCCACTCGACACCTTTGAACGCCGCCACACCGGTTCCTCCGACACCGATGTCGCTGCGATCCTGAAGACCGTAGGCTTCGCCTCACTCGACGCCCTGGCCGACTCCGCTGTCCCCGCCCACATCCGGCTCGCCCGCCCCCTCCAACTCCCCGAAGCCGCCGGCGAATCCGCCGCTCTCGCCGAGCTCCGCGCCCTCGCCTCCCGCAATACTGTTTTCCGTACCTGCATCGGCGTCGGTTATTACGACACCCTCACTCCCGGCGTTATTCAGCGCAACATCTTGGAAAATCCCGGTTGGTACACCGCCTACACGCCCTACCAAGCCGAAATTTCCCAAGGCCGCCTCGAAGCCCTCCTGAATTTCCAGACGCTCGTCACCGATTTCACCGGCCTGCAGATCGCTAACGCCTCAATGCTCGACGAAGGCACCGCCGCCGCCGAAGCCATGATGCTCGCCCACCGCGTGAAACTCGGCGATAGCCACGATTCTTCGTTCTTTTTTGTCTCTGAAAAATGCCACCCGCAGACGATTGATATCGTCCGCACCCGCGCCAAGCCACTCGCCATCGAAGTCATCATCGGCGATCACCGCTCGATCAATTTCCCCGACAAAACTTTCGGCGTACTCGTGCAATACCCCGACACCACCGGGAGCATAAACGATTTCTCGCACTTCTTTGCCAAGGCTCATGCCGCCGGCGCACTTTGCATCGCCGCCACCGATTTGCTCGCCCTCACCCTGCTCCGCGCCCCGGGTGAATTCGGCGCCGATGTCGCCGTCGGTTCCGCCCAACGCTTCGGCGTCCCGCTGGGTTTCGGTGGCCCGCATGCCGGTTTTCTCGCCACCAAGGACGAATTCAAACGCCAGATGCCCGGCCGTCTCGTCGGTGTTTCCAAAGACGTGCACGGCAACCCGGCCATGCGCCTCGCCCTCGGCACGCGCGAGCAACATATCCGCCGCGACAAAGCCACGTCGAACATCTGTACGGCGCAGGTTCTCCTCGCGGTCATCGCCTCGATGTACGCGGTCTACCACGGCCCCGCCGGCCTGAAGAAAATCGCCCGGCGCATCCGCCTTCTCACCCAAATGCTCTCGCACGGGCTCCAGGCCGCCGGAGTGATTGTCAATGCCGAACCCGTCTTCGACACGCTCACCATCGGCAACGTCGCCGCTGAACGCGTTCACGCCAACGCCGCGGCCAAGAAATTCAATCTCCGCGTCATCGACACGCACACCGTGGGTGTCTCTCTCGACGAAACGACCACCCTGGAGGACGTACAGACTTTGCTCGCCTGCTTCCGCGAATCCGCCCACCTGCCCGACGCCGCCACGCTCAACACCGATTTCTCCATACCTCACGCCCGCACTTCCGCTTACCTGACCGCGGCTGTTTTCAACCGTTACCACACCGAGCACGAGATGCTCCGGTATATGCGCCGGCTCGAAGCGAAAGATCTCTCGCTCTGCCATTCCATGATCGCGCTCGGCTCGTGCACGATGAAGCTCAACGCCACCAGCGAGATGCTTCCCGTCACGTGGCCCGAATTCGGCCGCATGCATCCCTTCGCCCCCGCCGAACAAACCAAAGGCTACGCCCGACTCTTTCAAGATCTCGAACAATGGCTCGCCGAGATCACCGGCTTCGCCGCCGTGTCGCTTCAGCCCAACGCCGGGTCCCAAGGCGAATACGCCGGCCTCCTCGTGATTCGCGCCTACCACGAATCCCGCGGTGAAGGCCATCGCCACATTTGCCTCATCCCGACCAGCGCCCACGGCACCAATCCCGCCAGCGCCGCCATGTGCGGCTACCAAGTCGTGCCCGTCGCCTGCGACGCCAACGGCAACATCGACCTTGCCGATCTCCACGCCAAAACCGAGGCACACGCCGCCAATCTCGCCGCGCTGATGATCACTTATCCGTCCACGCACGGCGTTTTCGAAACTTCCATCAAAGATATCTGCGCCACCATCCACGCGAAGGGCGGCCAAGTTTATATGGACGGCGCCAACATGAATGCGCAAGTCGGCCTCACCTCGCCCGGCCACATCGGTGCCGACGTCTGCCATCTCAATCTCCATAAAACATTCTGCATTCCCCATGGTGGCGGCGGCCCGGGCATGGGCCCAATCGGCGTCGCGCCCCAGCTCGTCCCGTTCTTACCCGGCCACCCGGTCGTCGCGCCTCGTTCCGGCACTCAGCCACCGATGGCTTCGTCGCAAACCAGCTCCATCGGCGCCATCTCCGCCGCTCCGTGGGGCAGCGCCAGCATTCTCATCATTTCCTGGATGTACATCCGCATGATGGGCCCCGACGGCTTGAAACGCGCCACGCAGTTCGCCATCCTCAACGCCAACTACATCGCCAAGCGCCTCGAAAAATTCTTCCCCGTTCTCTACAAAGGCGGCAGCGGTCTCGTCGCCCACGAATGCATTTTAGAATTCCGTCCGTGGAAAAAACACGGGCTCGAAGTTGAGGACGTGGCGAAACGTCTGATGGATTACGGCTATCACGCGCCCACGATGTCGTTCCCCGTGCCCGGCACGCTCATGATTGAGCCCACCGAGAGCGAGACGAAGACGGAGCTCGATCGTTTTTGCGACGCCCTCATCTCAATCCACGGCGAGATGGCAGCCGTCGCCAGCGGCGAAAGCGACAAGCTCAACAACCCGCTCAAGCACGCTCCGCACACTGGCGCCGCCGTCTGCGCCACCGAGTGGCCGCACCCGTACACCCGCGAAACCGCCGCCTTCCCTGATC
>JANYCF010000376.1 GCA_025360455.1 Opitutaceae bacterium
GCGGTCCCGCCCTACCTCAAACAATCTTCCGCGAACCCGGCTTGCAGCCGATGGGTTGATCTGCACCATTTGCAATCTTGTCCGAAATTTCCACCTACATTGTTCCGCCTGACTCTCGCCGCGAACGCGTCGATAAAGTCCTCGCGCATGCTTTTCCGATTCATAGTCGCGTGGCGTTTCAGCGGGCGCTAGAAGCGGGTTTGGTGAAAGTGGATGGCAAGGTGATCGAGCAGAGCGATGATGTGCGCTCGGGCCAGACTATTGAGTTTTCCATGCCGGGAGTGGTGCAGGCTGATTTGAAGCCGGTCGATATTCCGTTGGATGTGATTTTCGAAGACAAGCATTTGGTCGTGTTGAACAAAGCGGCCGGTATGGTGGTGCATCCCGGCGTCGGCACGGGCGAGGATACGCTCGTCCACGCGTTGCTGGCGCATTGCGCGGGAGAGCTGAGCGGCATCGGCGGAGTGGAGCGGCCCGGCATCGTGCATCGCATCGACAAAGATACGACGGGGTTGCTCGTGGTAGCGAAGACGGATGAGACGCACCGGGCGTTATCGACGCAATTTGCCGAGCGGTCGTTGGTCAAAGAATATGTCGCGCTGGTGGCCGGGGTGCCGAAGACCGCGAGTGGCACGATTGATCGCGCCATCAAGCGCCATCAGGTGCACCGACATCGGATGACGGTGGGCGAGGGCGGCCGGCCATCGAAGACGGATTGGACGGTGATGGAAATTTTTCCTGAGCGGGCTACGCTGGTGCGCTGTCGCATTCACACGGGGCGAACGCATCAGATTCGCGTGCATATGAAATCAATCGGTCATCCGATCCTGGGCGATGCGACTTACGGTTGGAAACAGGTGACCAAGCAACCCAAGCCGGAGCGAGTAATGTTGCATGCGGAGCATTTAATTTTCACGCATCCGGTGACGGGCAAAGTGATGGATTTGCATGCGCCCTTGCCCGCCGATTTCAAGAAGCTGATCAAGGCGCTGAAGAAGAAGTGAGGGAGGCGATGTTTGCGGGTAGGGCGGGACCGCTGGGCCCGCCGCGAAGGTTGTTACGGCGCGCCCAGCGGCCACGCCCTACCTCAAGGCACTTCACAATTCCGCCAGCAGTTCTGCCGCCAGGCCGTAGCGCAGATTGTAGAACGAATGATGAAAGGCGGTGAGGCCACCGGACTCGGCGACAGCGATCATAGTGGCGAGCGCCGTAGGGAAAATATCGGCACGGGCCGCAGGCATGCCGGGGATGAGCTTGCGCTGCTCGAGAGTAAGGGGCGCGAGTTGATCGAGTAATGCGCGGAGATTTTGGACGGTGATGAGCGTCGGCGTTTTCTCGATGGGTTGGCCGAGCTGGGCACCGTGGAGAGCGCGCACGGTTGAAGCGGTTCCGCCGGTGGCGACGGCGGCCGGGAAGGGCAGATCAAAACGGAAACCGCTTTCGGCTACCGTGAGTCGGCTGTGGGCCATGATGCGCTTGCGGGCTTCGGGGGCAAAGGGGGCGGATGAATCGGTCACGAACTTTTCCGTCAACCGCACGCAGCCGAGTTGGAGACTGATCGCTTCCTGGATATTTCGGTTGGCGAAAGACAGGCATTCGAGACTGCCGCCACCCAGGTCGAAGACGTAGAAATTATTCAGATTCGCGAGGGCGGGATCGCAGGTCAGGCCGCGACCGATGGCGTTGGCTTCCTCCGGGCCGCTCAAAATGCGGATCTCAAAACCGGTGGCGCGGCGTACGCGTTCGGCAAATTCCCGGCCGTTGCGGGCATCGCGCACGGCGCTGGTGGCGACCAGTTGGGCGCGGACGGGGGAGAGACTGGCGCTATCGGCGAGTAATTCCTGGATGGCGGCGAGACCGCGGGCCATGCCGTCTTCACTCAGCACGGGCTCGGCGTGACTGATGCCGGCGCTGATGCGCGCGTCGATGGTGCGGGATTTCAGGACGGTGAGCTGGCCGGTGTCATCGCGCGCGGCCACCAGCACCTTGATGGAGTTGCTGCCGATATCAACGATGGCGACGGCGTGGGACATGGAACCACGGAATACACAGAACACGCAGAAGAACAGGAATTATTTCTTGAGGACGGCGAGTTATTGTAACCGCGTTTGAGGGCGTAGCCCGAAAACGTGGTGATTGGGGTGGGCGAACCACGTTGTCGCTTCGCTCCAACGCGGCTACATCGCAGAGCCACCGTCACGGTATCGCTTTTTCTACGGCGTGAAATCTTTCGGGGCGATCAGGACGACGAACTCGCCTTTGAGACTCATCTTTTCCAAGCGGGCCAACACCTCGGCGGAGAGACCGACGAGAAACGTTTCATGAATTTTGGTGACTTCTTTCGCGATGCAAATGACGCGGTCGGGGCCGAGTACCTCGACGATTTCTTTGGCGAACTTGTCGATGCGATGGCAGCTTTCGTAGAGAGCGAGCGTGTAGTCGAAGTCGTGGTATTTTTGTAGGAAATTTGTCCGAGCGGCAGTTTTCGGCGGCAAGAATCCGGCAAATAAAAATCCGTTGGTGGGCAGTCCGGCGGCGGACAGCACTGTGATCAAGGCGCTGGGGCCGGGTACGGGGATGACGGGGAGTTTGCGGCGACGGCAGGCCCGGACGATGCGGAAACCGGGATCGCTGAGGCCGGGGGTGCCGGCATCGCTCACGACGGCGATGGATTTCCCCTGGGCGATTTGCTCGGCGAGGTGTTCGGCGACTTCGATTTCGTTGTGGTCATGGTAAGGAACGAGATCCTTGCGCAGACCGATGCGGACCAACATCGATCCGGTAGTGCGGGTATCTTCGCAGGCGACGAGATCGACACCGCCCAAGATGGCCCGGGCGCGGTCGGTGAGATCGGCGAGATTGCCGATGGGCGTCGCTACCACGTAGAGATGGCCGGGCTGCGGTTTAAGGGAGGTGTTCTCCTCGGGCGCAGACATAAGGGCCGCAGGATGGTAGGCTGGCCTAGAGGCGGCTCAGTTGCTCATGCCGGGAACTTTATTTTCCCAAGTGGCAGGGCGGCTCCATGGAATGGATGAATCTTTTTCCTCGGAGGTGCAGCCCGAGAGGCCAAGCAATGCGAGTGAAGTCAGGGAGAGGGCGAAAACGATTTTGCGATACATCGACATGGTATGAGAAGAAAAGGAAAGAAGAGATGACGCGTTTTCGAAGGGAGGATTACAGGAAATAAAAAGACCCGGGTGCTCACTACCAGATAGCCTCTCGGCTCTTGGGCGGGCCGGTGTACCCAGAAGGCACACTATGCACCAAGGGATGGCACCCGGGCTAGGAATAAGAGAATACTATTTTGGATTTTGTCCAGTCTCAGTTTTGCCACGCATAGGTGGATTCGAACCAGGGCTTACGGTTGGTTTTTACCACGCCTTTGCCGGAGTTGGCGGCGAGGTGTTCCAAGATTTTGTAAACCAGTTCGGTGCGGTCGGCGGCGCTCAGGTGGGAGGCCAAGGCATCGGCGGTGAAGGCCGTGCCAGGCGCGGCTTGGAGGGCGGCGACTACTTTTTGTTGCAACGCAATGACGCCGCCCGCTGCTTTCTTGCCGGCTTCGACGCCGGGTTGGTGATAGGCATTGATGCCCACGAGCGAGGCGTAGAGTCCGACGGCACGTTCGTACAAGGCGATGAGGGCGCCCACTGATTTGGGTGAAATTTCGTTGATCGTGATTGTGATGGAATGCCGCGCCTTTTCCGAGAGCGCATCACGGGTCCCGAGAAGAAAACCTTGCAGGTAGTCGCCGCTGGTGATGCCGGGCTCGACGTCCATCGAGGGGCCGGTGCGGTCTTTGAGGACTTCAATGAAGGTGACGAAAAAATTATTCACACCTTCGCGAAGCTGTTGGACATAGGCATGTTGGTCGGTGGACCCTTTGTTGCCATAAACGGCGATGCCTTGGCTGACAATGTTGCCTTTCAGGTCGAGTTCCTTGCCGAGCGATTCCATGACAAGCTGTTGGAGGTAACGGGAGAAAAGCAGGAGGCGATCCTTGTAAGGCAACACGACCATGTCCTTCGTGCCGCGACCATCGCAGGCCCAATGCCAGGCGAGCGCGAGTTGCGCCGCCGGGTTGTCCTTGAAGGAAGTTTTGCGGGTCAACTCGTCCATGGCGGCGGCACCGGCGAGCATCTGGTCAATCTTGATGCCTTGCAACGCGGCGGGCAACAGACCCACGACGCAAAGCACGGACGTGCGTCCGCCGACCCAATCCCACATCGGGAAACGCGCGAGCCAACCTTCCTTGAGCGCGACCTGCTCGAGCTTGGAGCCTTCGCCGGTGACGGCGACAAAGTGCTTCGTATAATCGAGTCCAGCCGCTTTGAAAACCGCGGCGGCTTCCAGCATGCCGTTGCGGGTTTCGGCGGTACCGCCGGATTTGGAAATGACGACGACCAAGGTTTGCTTCAACTTGCTGCCCAATTCGGCGAGGACGTAGTCCATGCCGTCCGGATCGGTGTTGTCGAAGAAACTCACGCGCATTTTATCGCGGCGGCCAGCGGGGCGGCCGAGGGAGTGATTCACGAATTGGGGGCCGAGGGCGGAGCCGCCAATGCCGATGACGAGTACTTCTTTGAATTTTGATCCGCCGGGGGCGAGGATCTCGCCTTGGTGGATTTTCGCGGTGAATTCTTTGATGGCCGTGAGGGTGGCGGATATGGCACCGGATAATTCCGGGGTGGGGGCGAGCTCGGGCGCGCGGAGCCAGTAGTGGCCGACCATGCGCTTCTCGTCGGGATTGGCGATGGCCCCTTTTTCCAGCGCGGCCATGTCGGCGAAGGCCTGTTGCAGGGCCGGAGCCATCTGGCTGCTGTAATCAGCAGGAAAGGGCAGGCGGCTCAGATCGAGGGCAAAGCCGAGCTTGGGGTTTTGGTAATGGTGAGACTTGAAGCGTTCCCAGGTCATAGTGCGAAAACTCTAAAGCTGGGACACGCCCGGCATCCAGCGCGAATAATGGGTAGTAGCCAAGTAAGTGTTTTAAATTCGACTCAACTCATCTCAAAGTGAGCTATGTTGCTCATGCGGATGAGCTGAATATTGCAAATGCTAATAGCAAAGCCTCATAAAACTTCATTTTATTGTTTTAGCATGATCGGAACTTCAACTTCGGCCGAAACCGGCAGGCCGTTCTTTATTTGCGGGATAAACAGCCATTCTGAAAGGGTTTTATCAATGGATCGAGATGCCTCATTTGGGGTTTTGTGATCCCACCGTACCCCCTCAACAATCCCGGAAGACGTTACAGAAAAAGTAACGAGAATACTTTCCGGCAGGTCTTTTTCTCCAATCATTTTTGGTAATACAGGTTTTGGATCAACGTACCTCCTGATTGCAAAATCACCGTTTTGGTGGTCTGCACAGTATCGTTGAACCACGATTTTATGATTTCTAAGCTCTAAACGACGGAAGAATATTTCTGGAATTTCGCGATTGTTCGTTTTTATTTCCTGACCATCCGCAAAAAGCATGAAAAAATAATGGACGCGATGCATCGCACTGGTTGGTATGTCGCTGCTATTTAAATCGACTCTAATCGACTTTCGTTTGTTTGCTTTAAGCTCACCGATGTTGCGAAAATAAAAGCCGGCAATTGGATCCGGATTGGTGCCCTCGATAAATTGACGATCATAAAGCACCAAAACGACATAGCAATTTTTGTAGGAAATCGAGGGCGTCAACTTCGCTATGAATAACGATCCCATGTTCATCATTTTACTCACAGGCGGCATCAGAAATTCGTATTCCGCATACGGATCCGATATAATAATGCTCCCAGGGGCGAATTGATCTTCTCGCTCAAAAATGAACGTGTTTTTGTCGAGTACAGGTGTTTTTTCGCCGTTAAGTTCAATTAAAGCCTGTTTTTTCGTCGCACCGATTATGGGCATAAGGAATCCATTTTGATTCACTAGAATCTTGGTTGCCCTCGTTGCGGGTTGCTCGATATCTAAAGTGTCAGCAAACGCTAATGAGATTAGGGGGATTAGCAGCAAACATACAAGTGTTCGCATTGGTCTCAATTTCATTTCACGACCAGTATGTAATGAACTTGAGAGTGCCGAGTTCTTGAGCGGCGGTCAGGTTACGTTTGGCGGAGCGGTCCGCCGCAATTCGGTCTGACGGTCGGCAAGCTTGATCGAGAGATCGACGCAGCGATCGACCAGTTGGCGGAAGCGCTTGAAG
>JANYCF010000219.1 GCA_025360455.1 Opitutaceae bacterium
ACATCACCGAATTAAGCCAAGCCATCGACGCTTTCATTGCCGCCTACAATCCCACCGCCAAGCCCTTCAAGTGGCGCAAACGTGAAGTGAAAGGCGCGCAACTCAGGAATACTATCGTTAATCTACGCAACTAAGCACTAGGTGTATCCTGGATGACAAACGGAAATGCTCCAACGAACTCAGTGGTAACCGAGGCTGTTACAGACCTTCTCGGTCAAAAATCCGATGGCGCCGCAGACCGGTAAAGTGAGTACCCACGCCCAAACAATTCTTTCGACCACCCCCCATTTGACGGCCCCGAATCGCTTGGCCACGCCCACGCCCATGATGGAAGTGGAAATGGCATGGGTGGTGGAAAGGGGAATGCCAAAGGAGGAGGCGACGTGAATGATACCGGCGGCAGTGGTTTCGGCCGCGAAGCCGTGGACCGGTTGCAGTTTCACCATCTTGTGGCCCATGGTGCGGATGATGCGCCAGCCGCCGGCGGCGGTTCCTGCCGCCATGGTGAGCGCACAGGTGATGACCACCCATTTGTTAACCACGAACTCGGGGGTGCGCAAAAAGGCGAGCCACTCGGGAATTTCGTTGAATGCACCGGATTTGGTGGCGGTGAAAAGTGCGAGGGCAATGATGCCCATGGTTTTTTGGGCGTCGTTGGAGCCGTGGCTCAAAGCCATGAAACCGGCGCTTACCAGCTGGAGTTTACCAAAAATCATGTTGATCAGCCGGGGACGGAGACGGTGAATGCACATCGTCAGTAGGAACATCAGCAAGGCGCCGCCCACAAACCCGATTACAGGAGAAGTGACCATTGGGAGGACGACTTTGGGCCATAGGCCGGCCGCGTGGCCCTTGGCATCGGTGCTCGCCCAGTTCAGGACGCTCCAGTCACCCCTGGAAGAAGCGAGGGCCGCGCCACAGAGTCCGCCGATGAGAGCATGACTTGAACTGGAGGGCAGGCCCAACCACCAGGTGATGAGATTCCACACAATCGCTCCAACGAGACCGGAAAAAATAGTGATCATCGTCACCACGCTGGTATCGACCAGCCCTTTACCGATGGTGCTGGCCACCGCAGTGCCCATGAGCGCACCAAATAAATTAAAGAAAGCCGCCAACCAGATGGCTTGGCGCGGTGTCAGCACCTTCGTCGAGACGACGGTGGCGATGGCATTGGCGGCGTCGTGGAAGCCATTGATGTACTCGAAGACCAGCGCCGTGAAGAGGACGATCAGGAAAATAGTCATGGGAGCTCGGCTGCGGGTCGGCGGTCGGGCTTAGCTGTACTTCAGCATGATCTGGAAGACCACCTGGCCGGCATCACGCGCGCGATCGACCGCAGTTTCCACCAAATCATAAAGTTCTTTCAAGATGAGGACTTCTTTCGCATCGCTCGGGCCATTATAGAGATCTTTAACGAGGGCTAAATTGACTTTATCGGCTTCGCCTTCGGCGTATTGGAGGCGGGCGTGGGCATCCTGAATTTTTTCGACATTGGTGCCGCTGCGCAGCTGTTTGACCATAAACGATACCGACTCGACGGCTTCCTCAAGCAAGGCAACTTGGCGCTGCATGCTTTCGCGGGGGACCCGGGCGGGGCAAATGGTCAGGCGTTCGACGATTTTTTCGACTGTCTTGGGGATGCGATAAAGGGCGAGTGAGAGAGCCTCGATATCTTCGCGCTCAAAAGGGGTGACGAAGGTTTTGCAGAGTTCCTCGGTGATCTGCTGGGTGATCCGCTTGTCCTTGCGGCGGGTCTGGATGATGTCGTGGATGCTGGAGGCCTGCGCCGCGCTGTCGTTGGCGAGGATTTTCGCCAAGAGGCCGGTACTGACCTTGGCCTCTTCGGCGCTGGCTTCCAAGAGGTCGTAGAACTTCTCATCTTTGCCCAGGAGTTTCTTGAACGAAATCATGGCCGTTAACGGATACTATCACCCCGGGGTGAGGCGAGGCCTTTTTCGCAAAAGTTACGATCTTGCATGGGCTTGATTAGGCTTTGAAATTCCTGCCGGGAGAATAGTTGACAGCGGTAGGTCGGATATGGATGTTCCCCGTTCCTGTTTTCACGGCGGCCATAGCTCAGTTGGTTAGAGCACAAGATTGTGATTCTTGGGGTCGCGGGTTCGAATCCCGTTGGCCGCCCCATTTTTGATAGTTAAGCACTTGCGGAAATTATGTATGGTAGTGGCAACACCCCGTGGCGTTAAGGCCGTTGAAGTTCATGAGTGTTCGCTGCTGTTGACGGCGAAGCGGAATGACAGCGCACTCGTGCCCCGCGTTGCGGAAACAGCCTGCGGGCATTGCGTGATGCCGCGATTACAGGCCATTTGTTGGTTGAAAATCACCCAAATAGTGGTTGATTTTCAACCATGAAACGGCGGCATATCACTCCTCACGTACAGGCGGCTTTGCGCGACACCCCGGTTGTTTTCGTGCAAGGGCCGCGGCAATCGGGCAAGACCACGCTGGTCCAAAGCCTCAAAGAGGATGGCCACGATGCGGCTTATTTTACTTTCGACGACGCGGCCGTCCTCGCCGCTGCCCAAAGTGACGCCGACGGCTTTGTCACCAACCTGCCCCCCAAGGTCATTCTCGATGAAGTCCAGCGAGTGCCTGAACTCTTCCGCGCCATCAAGCGCAGCGTCGATACCCAGCGCCAGCCTGGCCGCTTCCTCCTGACCGGTTCGGCCAATGCGCTGGTTTTGCCCAAGGTTTCCGAATCGCTAGCGGGCCGGATGGAGGTGATTGCCCTGTCGCCTTTTTCACAGGGTGAAATCGAGGGCCAGCGGGAGCACTTCATTGATGCCTGCTTCGCGAAAGCCTTCAATCCGGGTAATTATCGGGATGCTGGCTGGCCGGCGCTGGCCGAACGCATCGTTCACGGCGGCTATCCTGAAATTCTTACGCGACCATCCAACGCGCGTCGCCAAGCGTGGTTTGGGTCATACGTCACCACGATTCTGGAGAGGGATGTTCGCGACATCTCAAACGTCCAAGGTTTGCGCGAACTGCCCCGGCTCCTGCGTCTCGCCGCCGCCCGAGCCAGTGGAATCCTCAATTTCGCTCACCTCGCCCGCGATGCGGCGATGTCGCAGACTACGCTGCAACGCTACTGGGCGCTATTTGAGGCTACTTTTTTGGTGCGCAGCCTGCCCGCATGGACGGCCAATCTCGGCACCCGTCTGGTGAAAAGTCCCAAGGTGATGCTCGGCGACACGGGCCTGCTTTGTTATCTGCTGGGGCTGGATGTTGAACGGCTCCAGAATGACGCACTGATGACCGGTGCGGTATTGGAGGCGTTTGTCGGCATTGAGCTGACCAAGCAAATCACTTGGAGCGAAACCCGTCCTGCCCTCTTTCACTACCGAACGCACACGCAGCATGAGGTGGATTTCGTACTCGAGGATGCCGCAGGCCGTCTCGTCGGCGTTGAAGTCAAGAAAACAGCCTCACCGTCGGCGGGCGATTTTAAGGGACTGAACCATTTCCGCGACGCCGTCGGGAAAAAATTTCTACGCGGAATCCTGCTTTATACCGGTTCCAACAGCGTCGCCTTTGGCCCGGATATGCACGCGGTCCCGGTCAGTGCGCTTTGGCGGATGCAGCAGTAGTCAATATTGTTTGCTGGGGTTTATTCTACAGAACATCGCTTCATTGGATACGGTTTTGTGCGATAAATTAGATTGAGTCTGCTTTGCCGTTGCAGGGCTAGGTGGCTGGGCCTTTCATATTTCTCGTGCGTTACCGGTTCATGACCTTTAATATCGCGCATGCCCGCGGGGCTTCCTTGGTGCATCAGAGCCTCCGCAGTCATGACCGCTTGCGCGCCAATTTGCGGAAGATTGCCCAGCTCATTACCCAACTGGAGGTGGATATCGTCGCTTTGCAGGAGATTGACCAGGATTCCCGTTGGAGCGGAAGTTTTGATCATCTGGCCTTTTTGCGCGAACACACCGGCCTGACGCATTCCGTCTTTGGCCTGACGAATAAGCGCATCGGCCGCATTCATCTGAATTACGGCAACGCGATCCTTTCGCGCTATCCGATCCATCACCACGAGAGTGTGAGTTTTGGCCGGGGTACGGTGGGTGAGAAGGGGTTTTTGTTTACTGAACTGGATACTCCCTCGGGGCGGATTCCGATTTGTAATGTCCATCTTCATCATCGCTCCCGGCCGGCCCGGCTTCGACAGGTCATCCGGCTCATGCATTTCCTCGATGAGCAACGCAAACATCGCAAGGCCCGCTGGCGAACCGGTCCATTTATCTGCGGCGATCTTAACAATACCTCGGTTCAGCCCGATGCCACGGCGGTGCTGCTTGGCTACCTTGAACAATTTGAGAATTACACCCTTCTGCCCAAAGGTCGCGCCCCGCATACTTTCCCGTCAGTCTGGCCGCGGCGCGCGTTGGACTATATCTATGTCCCCGGCGACTGTACGGGTGCATCGGCTATGGTGGTGCGGAGTTTTCTTTCGGACCATCGACCGGTGTTGGCGGAATTTCAGCTCACGCCGCAGTAGGGAGGGCACACAGGAGGGTAGCCGCGCTGGAGCGAAGCGACAGCGTGGCATTCACCACGTTTTCGGGCTGCGCCCTCAAACGCGGCTACAAAGGCCTCGGCTTGCGAGGATCAATAATTCCCGTTTGCTTCGCGCCCGTGGTCTGATCTTCTGTTTCTTCGCATGGATCGTATCGCTACCACTTTTACCCGCGCCCACCAAGAAAATCGTGCTGCTTTCGTCGCGTACTTGTGCGCGGGCGATCCGGACTTTACTACCTCGCTCGCCGTTTGTCGCGCGGCTCTGGAGGCTGGCGTGGACGTGCTCGAACTCGGCGTACCGTTTTCCGATCCTCTGGCCGATGGTCCGACCAACCAACTGGCCGCCCAACGAGCGTTAGCCAGCGGCACCACGTGCGCGCAAGTGCTCGAGCTGGTAAGAGCCATCCGCCGCTTCAGCCAAGTGCCGATCGTTTTCTACACCTACTATAATTTGGTTTTCGCCAATGGGATTGATGGCTACGTGCGCGCGGCCAAAGAAGCGGGGGTCGATGGTTTGCTTACGCTGGATTTGCCACCGGAAGAAGCGGGCGAACTTTCTGCGGCTTGCCGGAAACACGATTTGAAGACGGTCTTTATCGTGGCGCCGACTACGCCGGAACACCGGTTATCTATCATCTGCGGTGCGGCCACCGGATTTATTTATTACGTGTCACGTGAAGGGGTCACCGGTGTGCGCGGTGAATTGGCGGGCAACATTCCCCAAGCCGTGGCGCGGATCAAAGTACACACCGCGCTGCCCGTGGTGGTGGGCTTTGGTATTTCCACCCGTGAGCATGTCCACGCGGTGGCGAAGGACGCCGATGGGGTCGTGGTCGGCAGCGCTCTGGTGAACGTCATCAAGGATAATTTGGCCAACCGGGCCGCATTGCCCG
>JANYCF010000227.1 GCA_025360455.1 Opitutaceae bacterium
TTCCCGTCCTGCACCACCGCGATGGCTTCGTCGGCATTCTCGACCAGTACGCGATATTTTTGTTCGGCGATTTCCAGATCACGAAAGGCATTCCGGAGTTCTTCGAAGCCTTGGCGCAGGCGTTCGGTCATCGTATTGAAACCGGCTTTAAGGAATCCGATTTCGTCGCTTAAATGGACTGGGCCGAGACTGGTAAGATAATTACCCGCCGTTACTTGTTCGACGGCATCGGCGACCCGGCGCAACCGCCGGGTGACCAGAAAATGGACTCCGAACAAAAGCGCGATCGTGGTGATAACGGTCGCCGCGATGGAACCACCGATGAGGCGAAGCTGCAGCGTCGCCAATTCCTGCTCATTTTCCGTGGTGCGGATCCGAACGTAACTGAATAAGATCGGTGCTTCGCCACTCGCCGAAGCCACGGGAGCCAAGCGAACCAGATAGGAGTTGGCGCCGATTTTGAGTCGCTCACTAAAGCCGCTGAGCATCGCGCGGGGCAGCCAATCGGCCTTCACTTCAGGAAACTCGTTCCAGCGTTGACCGACCCGGCTTGGATCCAGCGCGACCAAGATCACGCCATCGGCCGAGACGACCATCGCATCATCGAGGGCCGGGCCCACGACGCTCAGCAGCGTGTCACGTTGCCCGAACGCATCCGTCGAAAACGCACCTTGGGCAACGAGGGCACTGGGCTCGGCCAAGGAGGCTTCCAAACGTTTATTAACCTCCGCCGTAAAATGCTGAAGATAGAAACTTCCGAGTGAAAGCAGCACCGCCCCCTCAATGGCGACCACGAGGCAGCCTAAAGTAAGGGCGAGACTAAATCGGAAATGCGGTTTCATCGCGTGGAGCTGGCGGGATGTTCCTGGTAGAACTGACAGGGATTAAATGGTCCCGGATCGGGATAGAGCCAAGAATCAAAATGACTTGCCGGCACATTCCGGAAGCCCGGGGTGCGAATCGCCACCCGATCTGGTTCAAGACAAATGCCCATGACGTAAAATTCATCGGCTGCCATCTCCAAGACTTGAGCCATAAGTGCGGCACGAGCTTCACGATTGGGCTCGAGCAGGACCCGGCGAAATAGATTTTGTTGCTTTTCCACCGACTCCGGTGGTTTTTCCGCACCGACGGCCTGCGGATTGATAAACCAACGGGCCCACGGCACCGCATAAAAAGCCTGATCGGTAGACTCGAAAGAGGCCGGCACAAAGAATTCCGGCTCCAGAATGGTGGTGTAGCCGCCGACGGCCTTCAAGACTGCGCCGTCATGTGTGTTTTCGAAGATGCGGCGATAAAATTCTTCCTCGGGCAGCAGCGTCCATTCCATTGTGACCCCAATGGCTAGCCAGTCGGCTTTAACTTGATCCAACATCACCGTCCACGCAGGACTCCCAGGCGAACGCACGCAGATATTTAACCGGAATGGTCGGCCATCCGGGAGCGTCCGCAGTCCATCGGAGGATCGAATGTGGAGTCCGGCTTCATCCAGGCGCTGATCCGAAACTTCGGGGGTGTGGTCGGTGTATTGCTCGCCGAGACGGCGGTTGTAGTAGGGGGAGGTCGGCCGCGGTGCCACTTGCCAGGGTTTACCCACACCCGAGTAAAGCTTCGCAATAATCGCGCGCCGGTCGATCGCTTCGGAAAGGGCGATGCGCACCCGTTTATCGCTGAGCACCGCCCGCATCACCGGGTCCTGGTGGGTGAGGTTCAGGCAAATCGCGATGGCATTGGAACGACTCGGGATCACCCGGACCGTACGGATGTGCCCCGCTTTTTCAGCCGCCGCAATTTCCACCGCTGCCGTGTCGCGCACACTGGAAAAATCCGTGCGCTGATAATCCACCTGTCCGTCCAGCGTTCGCTGCATTGCCTCCCTCTCATCGCGCACCACCTCGAACGTCACCGTATCGAGATAGGGCAATTGCCGGCCGAGCGTATCGATTTTCCAATAATAAGGATTCCGCACCGCCTGGACCGTGGAGACTCCCGGGACATAGGCATTGGACAAGACCCATGCGTTCAGGGTGGGGATATTCGCATGGCGCCAATTCCAAGGCGTATAAATCGTCCGAAAAGCGGCGGACCAAGCCAGGCTGGTACGCCGCATCAATTCGGCGGCACCTGCGGGATTATAGCGCTGATGCCACTGCCGAAAATAATGCGCCGGATAATGTGTCATATCATTGGAACGCATCCCCGCGAGCTGTTCGAGGAAGAGAACATTGGGCTGAGCAAAACGGAATTCGAGCGTGGTGTCATCGATCGCGGTACACTCCGGCAACTTCCCCCCCACACTCAGCCAAGCCGGCGGGATGGGTTGCAACTCAGGATCACGTGCCACGTCATCCATCCAGGCTACGATATCATGCGCCGTGAAGAGTACGCCGTCCGACCAACGCATGCCGCGACGAAGTTGGAACCGATAAACCGTGGCGTCGGCGTTGATGGTCCAGCTGCTCGCCACATTAGGGAGCACCCGCGTCCAATTGGCATCCCAGCGGACCAGTTGTTCGTAGGCCAGACTCCGGGTTAGCATGGAATTATTATCGTAGCCGACGAGCGTCATCCGCCACGCGCCGCCATACACGCCCGGTTTTTCGATGGGCGTGATAATCAGCGGCGCGAGGGGGAGCCGTTGGTCAAGCGGCGGAAGTTTTCCGGCTTCGACCAGTTGCCGCAGTTCGGGCGACTCAGTGAAGGCGGCCGAGGCGATGATCACTCCGGTCAGAGTTGCGCCAGTCAACAAGCCGCAAAGCATGAATCGTGACTTCATGGGGCAGGACTGGTCACCGGCTCTTGGTAGAACTGACAGGGATTAAACGGACCCGGATCGGGATAGAGCCAAGAATCAAAATGACTGGTAGGCACATTGCGAAAACGGGGGCTACGAATCGCCAACCGCACCGGTTCGAGGCAAGTGCCGATGACGTAGAATTCATCCGCCGCCATGGCGAGCACCTGTTTCATGAGGGTGATCCGCGTGTCGCGATCGGGCTCCGCGATTACGCGCCGAAAAAGGTTCATTTGAGTTTGCACGGACGCCGGTGGGGCTTCTGCGCCAGCCGCCTTGGGATTGATGAACCAGCGAGCCCAGGGGATCGCGTAGAAGGCTTGGTCCGTATTTTCAAAAGACACCGGCACAAAAAAGTCGGGCTCGAGAATGGCCGTGTACCCGCCAGTCGCCTTGATGACAGCACCGTCGTGTTTATTTTGACCGATCTGGACGAAGAAATCAGTCAACGGCACCGCCGTCCAGTCCATGGCCACCCCGATTGAGAGCCAATCACTCTTTACTTGATTCAAGATCACTGACCACGCGGAGGTGACGGGCGAAGGCACCAAGATAGTCAACCGGAACGGTCGGCCATCGGGAAGAAACCTCAGCCCATCGGCATCGCGCGCATGCAGACCTGCTGCCTCCAAGGCCGCTCTTGCTCGGTCCGGGGCAAAGCCGGTGTATTGTTCAGCGAGCTTGCGATTGTAGAAGGGTGATTCCGGTCGCGGTGCGACCTGCCAGGGTCGGCCTTCGCCCGCGTAGAGTTGTTGATTGAGCAATGGTCGGTTGAGCGCCTCAGAAAGCGCAATGCGCACGCGTTTATCGCTGAGCACCGCGCGCATCCCGGGGTCGGGATGAGTGAGGTTCAGACAAATCGCCAGGGGGTTTGAACGACTGGGAATCACGCGGACGGTGCGGATGCGTCCCTCGCTCTCAGCCGCCGTTACGGCGCGGAGCGTGGCCGCGTTGCCTCCGACAAAATCCTGGCGCTGATAATCCACTTCGCCGGCCAGCGCTCGGCGCAGGGCTTCTTTGCCGTCGGCCACCACTTCAAATTGCACCTGGTCGAGATAAGGCAGTTGTCGTCCTCGCGTATCCACTTTCCAATAATACGGATTGCGGACGGCGATGACGGAGGAGTTCCCCGGAGTGTAGGCATTGGTAATGCACCAGGCATCGAGCGTGGGCACGCCGGCTTGGTGCCAGCTCCACGGATCGTAGGACGAACGATATTGCCAGGGCCAGGAAGTTCCCACGCGATGTTCGAGTGGGGTTGGGTTGGTCGGGCTGCTGGGCGGCAGCGGTTTTCTAAAGTAGTGCGCCGGATAATGCGTGAGTTCTCTAGCCCGCATGCCGGCGAGTTGTTCGAGAAACAGCGCATTCGGCGCCGCAAATTTAAATTCCACGGAGAATTCATCCGGTGCAGTGCACTCTGGCAATTGGCCGTTCACCACCAACCAACCTGGCGGTACCGCCGTCATGGCCCGATCGCGAACGATGTCGTCGAACCACGCGACGATATCCTGGGCGGTGAACGGCACTCCGTCCGACCAGCGCAGGCCATGACGCAATTGAAAACGATAGACAGTGGCGTCGGCGTTTATCGCCCAACTGCTGGCCACATTGGGGACGACCCGCGTCCAGTTCGGATCCCAGCGGACGAGATTTTCATACGCCAAGCTACGATCAAACATTGACGAGGCATCGTAGCCCACGAGCACCATCCGCCAGGTGCCACCGTACACGCCCGGTTTTTCGATGGGTGTGATGATCAGCGGCGCGATGGGGAGCCGTTGCTCAAGCGGCGGAAGTTTTCCGGCTTCGACGAGTTGCCGCAGCTCAGGCGACTCGGTGAAGGCGGCCGAGGCGACGATCACCCGGGTCAAGGTCGCGCCAGCCAACAGGCCGCAAAGCAGGAATCGCGACTTCATGGGGCAGGACTGGTCACCGGCTCCTGGTAGAACTGACAGGGATTAAACGGACCGGGATCGGGATAGAGCCAAGAATCAAAATGGCTGGAAGGGACATTGCGAAAACCCAGAGTACGGATCGCGGTGCTTTCGGTGCGCAGACTGATGCCCATCACGTAGAATTGGTCCGCCGCGATAGTAAGAATTTCGGCCATGAGGCGGGACCTTGCCAAGGGATTCGTTTCCTTTAAAATCTGGCGAAACAACCCGAGTTGAATTTTTACCGGTGCAGGCGGTTCCTCTGCGCCCACGGCCGTGGGATCGATAAACCACTTGGCCCACGGCACCGCATAGGCGACCCGAAACTCCTGCTCAAATGAAACCGGCACAAAATATTCCGGCTCCAGCATCGGCGTGAAACCGCCCCCACTCCACCACACCAGGCCATCATGTTGGTTTTGTCCAACCCGGGCGGTGAGGTCTTCTCTCGATGGCAGCATCCAATCCATTGCGACACCCACGGCCAACCAATCCTGCTTCACTCGTGCCAAAATCATGGGCCAAGTTCGATGCCCCGGACCGGGAACTAGGAGCGTGAGATGAAAGGGTCGTCCGTCCGGCAATGTCCGCAGGCCGTCCGGCCCCCGGACGGACAAACCGGCTTCATCCAACAAGCGATTGGCATGATCAGCAGCAAACACGGTGTATTGCTCGCCGAGACGGCGATTAGTGAAGGGGGACTCCGGGCGCGGAGCAATCTGCCAGGGTTTTCCCAGCCCATCAAAAACCTCCTGAATAATTCTCTCGCGATTGATGGCTTCGGAAAGAGCGATGCGCACCTTCAGATTGCCGAGCGCCGTCCGCATCGCCGGGTCCTGATGCGTGAGATTGAGAAAGAGCGCGATCGTGTTGGGAATCGTCGGCACGACCCGGACCGCGCGGATCGGTCCGGTTAATTCGTTAGCGGAAATTTTTCCGGCATGATCATGTTGAAAATCCGCTTGTCCGGCCAAGACCCGCCGAAACGCTTCAGCGTTATCTGCGACGATTTCAAATTTCACCTGATCGAGATAGGGCAATTGCCGACCCAAGGTATCCACTTTCCAAAAATACGGATTGCGCACGGCCACCAGCGACGTGGCCTCCTTGGTATAGCCCTTTTGAATCACCCAGGCATCGAGCGTGGGAATCCCTGCATTCCGCCATGTCCACGGCGTATAGATGGTCCGGAACGCTGCCGCCCAAGGCAGTCCGGTGCGTTGCATCAAGTCGGAGGCTCCTTGAGGATTATGTTGAAGATGAACCTTCCGAAAATGATGCGCGGGATAATGAGTCAGTTCATTGGCCCGCATGCCCGCGAGCTGTTCGATAAAAAGCGAATTGGGTGAGGCAAAGCGAAATTCCACCGTCAAGTCATCCGGCGCAGTGCATTCGGGCAAACGCCCGCCCACGACCAGCCAAGCCGGCGGCACCGGAGACAACTCGACGTTGCGCGCCACATCATCCACCCACGCCACGATATCCCGTGCCGTGTACGGCTCCCCGTCAGACCAATGCATGCCCTGACGCAGGCGAAAACGATACACGGTGGCATCGTCGTTGATCGTCCAACTGCTCGCCACATTCGGCAGCACGCGCGTCCAATTCGGATCCCAACGAACCAAATTTTCGTAGGCCAAGCTGCGGGACACCAACCCCACATCATCGGTACCCGCCAACACCATCCGCCACGTGCCGCCATAGATGCCTGGTTTTTCCAAGGGCGTGATGATCACGGGTGCCGTGGGCAGACGTTTTTCCAAGGCAGGAAGTTTTCCGGCGTCGACCCGTTGCCGGAGATCCGGGGACTCCGAGAAGCCCCACAACGCCGGATTGAACCAAGCGCAGGCGACGAGCAGCAGGATTAAGATCAGTCGAGGGGCAACCATCTGTATCCAGTACTACTCAGGTCCACAACGGGGACAAGATTCGATTCAGCACAGCTCGACCGACCGGTACCTCTCAGTTTTTAGCCCAAGAGACATGCCTCCGGCTGGTTCCGATCTTGTCGCGCAACGAGTCGCCGGCTCCTCCCCCGCCCCATGGCACCCAGACAAAACCGACTTCAGATTGCCTCCCATGTGTCTCGCGGAAGGAGGAGAAGAAACCGAAGGCGCCGGGCAACTTCAATCCGCCGGCGATGAACAGGTCCCAGAAACTCATCGGCTGCGACGATCAGTCGAAGCGACCCAGCCAAGAGTTGATCCCTTGATAAATCCCATTGGTGATCAAATCTACCGGGAGCTTTGTGCTTTTATCCCAATGAAAGCGGCGAAGAACTGACAACAGCAAACCGTCACTTTTATCGCTGGATAATGGACATAAAAAAGCTTCAGGCCGTCGAGCCTGAAGCGTGACCACCGACCGCGAAAGCCAATTACTTGGCGTTCTTCTTTTCGCGCTTTTCGGCTTTCTTCTGGTCCGGAGTCTTCAGCGGTTGTTTCTTGGTCTGCTTCTGGGAATTTTGTGTTTTAGCCATGGTCGTGTTTAATTTAGTGGTTTGTAGTAACGGGAATAAACTTGGTGATGACCAGCGAATCGCATCAGGTCGAGTCTTTTGAGTCGGCACGGTCCGCGAGACCAATTCCCACCCCGTTAGTCTTCAGCCGCCCCGATGCTGCTGCGCCCAGCAACAGACAAACCCCGGGTCTGCTCCGGGCACAAACCTCGTTCCATGACTTGCGGAGTGAAGGTGATTGGTTAAATTGTACGACCAACCAATCTTATGCGCACGCGACTTCGTCCCATCATCCGCGATTATTCCTACGCCCGTTCCCGGCGCTATCTGCGCGTCCAATGCGAACCTCTGGGCATGAAATTTATCGCACGCTATTACACCGACGACTATCCCTCGATCGCCCAGGCCAGATCAGCCGCGCGCCGACTCTGCGACGCCCTCGAACCCGTGCTGAAGCTCGCCTATGCCGACAGTAAACGCGATCCTCGGAAATATTTCGGCAAGAAAAGCTCCCCGAAATCCTCTTCGCTTCCCACGGGTATTTCTTACGAGCCCACGGCCTCCCCGCATCGCTACATCATCGTACGCTGGCAGGCTTCCGGCAAATCCCAGTACAAGAAAATCCGTCTCCGCCACGGCCATTATCCCGCGATCATGCAGGCTGCGCGAAAGCTGCGTCAGCAGAAAATCCGTGAAGAGCATCTCCGGCTGGACCAACTCCAGGTTGTGGTCGCCGCAAAACTTCGCCGAGCCTTTGGCTTGGCGAAAAAAGCCGGAGCGCACGTCGTCATGCTCGACGACTGAGTGCAGCGGAATCCTTCCTCAAAACATTCGTCTGGCACATCGGTCAATTGGCCCGCTTTAGCCGCACTGAACCCTCAGTGCGCGAGGTGCGAAAACTTTTCGTCCAGCGCCCGCAAGCGTCGCGCCAGATCGCGGGCCAGGTTAAGCATCACGATGCCATATTGGTCTGGCCGATGCCGGTAGAGCCGGTGAAAATCCGTGCCCTTCAACGTGTAGGCCGTTACCTCATCGACCGCCACCACACTCGCGGAACGCACGACACTTTCAACCAGACTCATTTCCCCAAAAAACTGTCCCTGTCCGAGTTTGGCGAGCGATACCGGCACCCGGGAGTGAAGGCCTTTGATAACTTCAACTGATCCTTTGGCCAAAAAAAACATGCGATTGCCCGGTTCGCCCTCGCCGACAATGACGGCCCCCGCGGAGTAATGCTCCTCCTTCGCCAAATCAGAGATATACCGGACGGCCTCTGCATCGAGTCCGGCCATCACTGAGACCTGCTGCAAAAAATTGGTAGGGGAAGTGTGCACAAGCAAAATTCGTTCGTTTGATCGCGGCCAAGAAGTACAAATGAATCGGCAAAAAAGATTTTAGTTTCTTGCCTTTGGTCGTTTCCCGGCTGCGCCGTTTTTATTTTTCGCTGCTTTAACAATTTTTCGTTTGGCGGGAGCTTTCTTGGCCGGCGGCCCGACGTGCTGCACGGCCTCCAGCAGGAGCTGACCTTTCAATTTGGCATCCTCGATATCCACGAAAAACGGCGGAGCCGTAAATTGTCTAACGAAGGGGAACGGAGCCGAACTGGTTTCCTTGCGCGGTGCTTTGGCCATAAATGAAAGCTACCTCCATAACGCGGACAGACAAGCTGTTTTCCGAAGCGAGCACTAGAGTCGAATACGTCGCGGGCTAACCGTTGCCTGGCCTTTTCTTCATTTCCTGCGCGAGACTCCCTGGAGAAATCTTTCGACCCCTCACACCAAACTCATCGCATCCACGTCGAGGACTTGCGTGAGGCCTTCGGGCCAGGTAAATTCTTTTTGCAGCCGGACCAGCTCGGGCACGACCTTCGTCGCGCTGGCACAGAAATACCAGACTTGGAAACGGTACTCGTCCTTGGCTTTTTCGATCGGCGACGCTGATGGCCCGCGAATTTCCACGGCGGTGCCGAGCGTCTTCTCCACCAGCTTAACCCAGTGCTCGGCATAAAACAGAATCTTCTCCGGATTCGCTCCGCGAAAGAGATGGTGGATGAGATGACGGTACGGCGGGTAGGCGAAAGTTTTGCGCATCAGCAGCTCGGCGTCGGCGAAACCGTCGAAGTCTGATCGCTTCGCAAACTGGATCGCATCCGCCTTCGGCGTAAACGTCTGCACGACCACCTCCCCCGCCCGATCGCCGCGTCCGGCCCGACCGGCCACCTGCACGAGGAGTTGAAAGGTCCGCTCATTGGCGCGAAAATCCGGCACGTGCATCGAGAGATCTGCATCCACCAGTCCGACCAGCGTGACGTTGGGAAAATCCAGTCCCTTGGCGATCATCTGCGTGCCGATGAGCACATCGATTTTCCCGGCGCGGAACTCAGCGAGGATTTCCCGGAAGCGATGTTTCTTCGACATCGTATCCGTGTCCATCCGCTCCAATCGCGCGCGGGGCAACACGCGGCGCACCGCTTCCTCCACGCGCTGCGTCCCGAGACCGCGCCAACGGATATCCGGCGCAGAGCACGCGGGACACGTCAGTGGTGCGCTGCGCTGATGCGCACACATATGGCACTTCAGCGTTTCGTCCGAACGATGATACGTCATCGACACGCTGCAATGCGGGCATTGCTCCACATGGCCGCACTTCCGGCACTGCATACTGGACGAATAGCCGCGGCGGTTGATGAAGAGAATCGTCTGCTCGCGTCGTTCGAAGCGACCTTGCATGTGATCGACCAGCAGGCGAGAGAGGGTTACCAACCCACGTTGGCGCATGATCTCGATCCGCATATCCACGATCTGGATGTCGGGCATTTTTTTGTCGTCCACGCGCTTGGTCAGCAGATTGATTTTATATTTTCCGGCGCGAACATTAAGCACGGATTCCAGCGAGGGCGTAGCCGAGCCGAGCAGGCAGACGGTGTGGGCGAGCTTGGCGCGATAAACCGCCACGTCGCGTCCGTGGTAGCGCGGGGTTTCGTCCTGCTTGTAAGCGGGCTCGTGTTCCTCATCGACCACGATCAGCCGCAAATCGCGCACGGGAGCGAACACCGCCGAGCGCGCGCCGACGACCACCCTGGCCTTGCCGGACGCCAGCGCAGTCCAGCCATCGAGCCGTTCGCCTTCGCCGAGATGGCTGTGCCAGACGACCGTGCGATGACCGGCCGCTTCAAAGCGTCCCCGCAAACGCGCCACCGTTTGCGGCGTGAGCGCCACCTCGGGCACGAGGTAGATCGCACTGCCACCGGCAGCGAGTACCTCCTCGACCGCGCGCAGGTACACCTCGGTCTTGCCGGAACCCGTGACACCATGCAGCAGATGAACTGCAAATTTTTTCTTCTCCAGACTCTCGTGGACCGACTGAACAACGGCGGCTTGCTCTTCGTTTAATTTGGGCGGTTGCGCGGTCACGATCTCGCCCCCGGTCCAGTTATCGGCGTAGGCCACGCGTTCGACGTGCCGCAGTTCCTCATGGACGAGTCCGCGTTTGATCAGGGCGGAAACGGCGGCGGCAGCGGTGCCAAGTCGGGCGAGCACGAGAGATTTTTTAACCGGTTTGAACTGCTGCGTCAGGAATTCGTAGAGCTTGGCCTGTTGCGGGGCTTTCTTGGTCAGCTGCGCAAATTCGTCCGGCGTGGCGGGTCGGGCGAGGCCCAGATATTTATCCTGTTTCAATCGCGCGCCGTCGCGGACGGCACCGGGAATCATGGCTTCCAACACGGATTCCATCCGGGCGGCGTAGTAAACGTGCATCCAACGGGCCAGCTGGAGCAAATCAGGCGTGAGCGCCGGGTAATCGTGCAGGACCTCGGTGAGATTTTTCAACCGGGCGAGCGGCACATCGGAGATGGCGTTGATTTCCAAGACCAGCGCCAGGTGCTGCCGATTCAAAATCGGCACGCGCACCAGCGAACCCGCCTGCACGGCATCGTGCAGCATGGGTGGCACGCGATAGTGCAGCAGCTTGTCGAAGCCTGCCAAAGGTTGGACGCCCACAATCATTTCGTCCCGTTGATTGCGCCGCGTTGGCCGGCTGGCAACGTGTTTCCACCCTTGGGAGAAAACAGATGGATTGACAGCCCTGAAAACCACCCGCGACACTCCGTCTGTGAGCGTCGAAGCATCCCGCGAAAAATTCCAAGCCTACCTCTCCGAGCAAGGTCTGCGCGTGACCAACCAGCGTCTGGCGATCTTTGACGCCGCCCACGCCCAGAAAGAACATTTCACGGCTGAAGAATTACTGGAGAAAGCCCGCCAAATCGACGATTCCGTCTCCCGTGCCACGGTTTACCGCACCCTGCCGATCATGACCGAGAGCCATCTGCTGCGGGAAGTAGACATTGGTTCAGGCGAGAAATACTATTTGGCCGCCACCACGGGCGGTTCCCAGGTAGCCCAGGTGGTTTGCGTGGATTGCGACAAGATTTCCGAAATCAGCGCTCCTTTCATGGAGTGGTACGGCAGCACGGTTTCGCTGAAACTCGGCCTCAAGCCCGTATCCCAACGCCTGCAAGTCAGCGCCCAGTGTATTGCCTTCCGTTCCACGGGACGTTGTCCCAACCGCACGAAAAAAAAATAGCATGGCCCGCCAACCCAAACACGATCCCGCCTTCGACATCGCTTTTTTTGAAGCGATCCACACGCGCGTCCCCAGTTATGTGGACGTAATCGAGCTGCTCGGCGGGCTCTACACCAAGACGGGGCGCATTGCCGACGGCCTGCGCATGGATCGCAAACTTGTGCGGCTCCAGCCGGACAATTCCACCGCGCACTACAATCTCGCCTGCAGTCTCGCGCTCTGCCAACGCCGGCCCGACGCCCTGCGTGCGCTCCGCAAAGCGATCTCCCTCGGCTACACGGATCGTGACTGGATGCTGCAAGATCCCGATCTGGAATGCCTGAAAGATGTTCCTGCTTTCAAGAAGCTGCTCAGTCAGTTGACGGTAAACAGCTGAGCTGCCCCATGGGAACCTATCTCGTCACCGGTGCCGCCGGGTTCATCGCCGCCCGTACCTCCGGTTTGTTGCTGGACGCGGGCCACACGGTCGTCGGTCTGGATAACTTCAACGATTACTACGATGTGCGCCTGAAGGAACATCGCCTCACCGCGCTGAACGGACGCACAGGTTTCACTTTTGTTCGCGCCGATATTGAAGACCAAGCAGTCTTGGCCGAAATTTTCGCGCAGTATCGTTTTGAGGCCGTGATTAATCTCGCCGCGCGCGCCGGAGTCCGCGCCAGCATCGAGCATCCCCGTCCGTATTTTTCCACGAACGTCGATGGCACGTTGAATCTGCTCGAGCTCATGCGTCAGCAGGGCGTGAAGAAATTCATCCTCGCTTCCTCTTCCTCGCTCTACGCCGGGCAAGCCATGCCCTTTACCGAAGAGCTGGCGGTGAACACCCCGCTCTCGCCCTATGCCGCTTCAAAAAAAGCGGCGGAAATGCTGGCCTACAGTTACCACCATTTGCATGGCATCGACTGTTCGATTCTCCGCTACTTCACCGTGTATGGTCCGGCCAGCCGACCAGACATGGGCTTGCTGCGTTTCACCAGCTGGATAGATCGGGGGCAGCCCATCGAATTATACGGCGACGGCTCACAAACGCGTGATTTCACCTACGTCGATGATATCGCCCGCGGCACCATCGCGGCGTTAAAGCCTCTCGGCTACGAAGTCATCAATCTCGGCGGCGGATTACATCCCGTCACCATTGCCGACATCATCGGTCGGTTGGAAAAACTCCTCAGCAAAAAAGCCGTGTTGAATCGAAAGCCGTTTCACCCGGCGGATCTCAAGGAAACTTCGGCGGATATCGCCAAGGCCACCCGGCTGCTCGGATGGAAACCACAAGTCAGCCTCGATGAAGGACTGAAACAAAGTGTGGTATGGTACCGCGCCAATCTCGCGTGGCTGAAAGATATCAAGCTGTGAGAACGCATTAAAAAATTGAAGGTACGGCGCGACCGCTGGGCGTGCCGTAAAAACAATCGCGGACGGCCCAGCGGTCCGTCCCTACCTCAATCCCAGCAACCGCGCCGCGTTGCCGCCCAAAGCAACTTCCTGTTCCTTGGCAGACAACACAGCCATCGCTTCCCGCACCAACTCCTGAACGCCCGTCCCCGTTTCCTTCTTCGGATACAGTCGCAGCGGATTATCCGAACCGAATAATATTTTATCCGCGCCCACCGCATCGACCGCCCGACGCCACACCTCCGGTCCATACATCAGCGGCGAAGCGGCACTATCGTAGTAAAGATTCTTGAGGGGACGATTCTCCGAATTGAAAGCCAGACCACCGCCCCAGTGAGCGAGGATGAAAGTAGTCGCCGGAAATTCACGGGCCAGCCCGATGAAATCTGCCTCCGGCGTCTCGACGCGTCCAGGAAAGGCTTTCGACCGTGGATCCGTGACGTGCAAATTGACCGGCATTTTCAATTCACCCGCCAATGCCATGATCGCGTGCCAGGTGGGATCGTTCCACTCGACGTGTTGCGAATGGGGCGAAAGTTCGCCGAGGCCAATCAAGCCCTCGTCGTGCACTCGACGCACTTCCTCCAACGCCGCAACTCCCGCCGCCGGCTGGACCGTGGCGAATGCCGCCAACCGATCCGGATGTGCCCGCACGCACTCCGCATAAAATCGGTTTTGCGCCACACAGTTTACTTGTTTCTCCCAGTACCAACCCAACAAGAGCGAACGCTCGATCCCCGCCGCATCCATACCTTTGAGCAACTCATCGATGGAAGGGAAAAGCTGCACCGGTTTCCCGTCTTTTCGTTTGCGTGTGCAAAGCGTCGCCCAGTGATTCTCTTCGCGCACTGCGGCCCAATCCGTCGGGTCGCGGTTAATTTCCGGGGAATAAAGGTGCACATGAGCGTCGATGAGCGACATGGGAATAGCTTCAACTTGCGCCAGACTTCGGGCAAGCCGGGAACGCGTGTGACGAGGTCATGGATTTTTGCAGTTGTCCTGCTCCTCGGAGCGGCTATGTTGCGGGTAATGAGTGCGCAAGAAATTATCGCAGAACTGCACCGGCTTAACCGTCACGAACTTGAGGCCGTAGATGCTAAGCTGCATGAGTTGTTGCATCCTAGCCAACCGTCCAACCGTCATTGGGGTCAAGCGCTGGCGGAGTTCGCCGGAAAGGTACCGGAACTTCCGGCGGATTACGCCCTCAATCACGACCATTACCTTCATGGGGCGCCCAAACAGTGACGATGGTTTTTGGCGACACGGCTTATTTTTTGGCCTTGGTCAACGCGCGTGACTATTCGCACCGGCAGGCGGTCGCCCTCAATGAACAGCCACTCGGACCGATGCTCACCACCGAATGGATTCTCGCCGAACTCGGCAACGCACTGGCTACTCCGCCAGCCCGGGAAAGATTTTCACGTCTAGTGGCGGCTTTGCGCAACCAGCCCGATGTCCAAATCATCGCGGCCAGCCATGACTGGTTTCAACGCGGCTGCACACTGTTTGCCCAGCGGCCGGATAAAGCGTGGTCACTCACGGACTGCATTTCCTTTGTGGTAATGCAAGAGCACGGCATCGAGACGGCGCTAACCGCAGATCAACATTTCGAGCAGGCCGGATTCAAACGATTGATGCTGCCATTGACGGTCTGAGGTCCTTTTGGGTCAATGCCACCGACGAGGTGAAAATTAATCGTCTCCATGAATCATCACTCCACGACATCAAGCTCATGGGTTGAATCTAAGCCATCCTAGTTTCAACCGCCTCAACCCGCTTTCTTCGCGTTGATCACCAACAACGGCACCGTCGTGTTGTGGCGGACTTTGTCAATCGTGCTGCCATGGACGATATCGCCGATCAATTTGTGTCCGTGTGAAGCCAACGCGATGAGATCGCAGCCGGACTTTGCGGCAATTTTGACGATCTCGTTCGGCGGGTTGCCGAGCGCCAGCAGCGTATCAACCTTCAGGCCGGTCGCCCGGAGCGACACTGCGGTGCTTTCCAAATACTCGCTGTCCGCTTTCATTTCCGCGGACTCGGCGAGTTTAAGTTGTTCGAAATTCCGCGCCGCCCAGCCATCGGCGACATGCAATAAAATTAATTCCGCCCCGACTTGTTGCGCGAGTTGACTGACGTGCGGCAGCAGACGCTGGTCGGCATCGCCATTCTCCAAAGCCACGAGAATTTTTTTGTACATGGTCAGTTCCCTCCTCCGGTCAAACCGGCGATTTCGAGCAGTAGTTTCACGTTGAGGACGATGATGACCAAAGTGACCGTCCAGCCGAGCAATTTAATCCACCACGGGTTGACGAACTCGCCCATCTTCGACTTTTCCCCCGTGAAACGCATGAGGGGCCAGCAAGCGAACCCGAGCTGCATGCTCAGACAAACCTGACTGGCAATCAGCAACTGGGTGGATTTGGCTTCACCGTAGATTCCGATCACGATCACCGCCGGCACGATGGCGATGGCTCGGGTAATGAGCCGCCGCAGCCACGGCCGCAGACGAATATTGAGGAAACCTTCCATCACGATTTGCCCCGCGAGCGTACCCGTAAGCGTGGAGTTTTGTCCCGAAGCCAATAGCGCCACCGCGAATAGAACACTGGCGAAAGTCACGCCCAATACGCCATCAAGCAAGTGAAACGCATCTTGAATAGCGGCGACATCCGCATGACCCGTGCCGTGAAACGCTGCGGCCGCCAACACGAGGATTGCGCCGTTGATGAACAAGGCGAACATCAGCGCGACGGTCGAGTCTATCGTCGCAAACTTAATCGCCTCTTTCTTGCCGCCGGCTGTTTGTTCGTATTTTCGCGTCTGCACTATCGAGGAGTGCAGGTAGAGATTATGCGGCATCACCGTGGCACCAAGAATGCCAATCGCGATATACAGCATGGCGGGGTTTTTCAGAATTTCCGCGACTGGCAAAAAGCCGTTCAGCACGCCACCCACATCGGGTTTGGCAATGAACAACTCGACGGCAAAGCAAGTGCCGATTGTCAGAATCAAGGTGATGACCACGGCCTCAAGGTAGCGGAATCCTTTGTTCTGCAACAGCAGCACAATCATCACATCCACTGCCGTGATGATACAGCCCCAGACGAGCGGAATACCGAAGAGCAGCTGCAAGGCGATGGCCGAGCCAATCACCTCCGCCAAATCGCAGGCCGCAATGGCCAGCTCGCATAAGAGCCATTGAAACCACACCACAGGCCGCGGGTAGTGGTCGCGGCACGCCTGCGCCAGATCGCGGCCGGTGGCGATACCCAGCTTCACGCACAGATGCTGGAGCAAAATCGCCATCAAGTTGGAAATTAAAATGACCGAGAGCAGCGTGTAGCCGAACTGCGCGCCACCGGCGAGATCAGTCGCCCAATTACCAGGATCCATGTAGCCGACCGCCACCATGAAACCGGGACCGGAGAAGGCCAAAAGCTTGCGCCAAAAGCCTGCCCCCGCCGGCACCCCGACGGTGCGATGGGATTCAGGCAAGCTCGTCGCCACTCGGCCATGCCGCCAACCGGCTTCCGCGACGGGGTCGGCGCCGGGAGAATTATCGCGCACGGGTAAATCCTCCAGGGTGGCCGAAGCCAGTTAAGGCCGGAAAACGTAGAAACCGATACAACATGTAGCCTTGGCTACATCAGGAACACCGCTTGTCAATTCCAGATTTTCCTGACTGGGTGCTGCAGTGATGATCCCCGGGCAAATCCCGGGGCATTTTAAAACCAATCCCCATTCTCGATGCCCGCTGATTCTTCGTCTTATTGCATGAGCCTGCTTGCAGGCGGTACGATACGCCCGCCCACGGACCACGACCTGAATCGCCTGCAAGCAGGCTCCTACACCCAAAATGAGCCGAACATCGCTTCGGGCTATCGGACCTACTACCAGTGAAAAAGCCGGCTCGCCCTCCTAAAACGACTGTCCGCCCCTCCGCGCTCCAGGCTGAAAGCCTGCAGCACACCCGGCGCGAACATGCTTCAGAGACCGCCGAGGATTATGTTGAGGCCATCGCCGACCTATCCGCCGCGCAAGGTGAAGCGCGCGTAGTCGATCTCGCCCGCCGGCTCGGCGTCACGCATGTGACCGTCAACCGCACCCTCGCCCGCCTGCAGCGCGATGGGTACGTCACCGTTCAACCTTACCGGGCAATTTTTCTGACTGAGACCGGCCGCAAGTTAGCCGCCGAGTGTCAGCGTCGGCACGGAATCGTAGTGGCATTTTTGCTGTCGCTGGGCGTCCCCGCAAAAGCCGCCGAAATCGACGCCGAGGGCATCGAGCACCACGTCAGTCCCGAAACGCTCACCGCGTTCGCGCGGCAGCTTAAGAAGTAGGCGAAATGTCCTTTTGTCTTCACCCTTGTCAGAAGCGGAGAGCGGTGCATTTCTAGGGCATGTCGAAGAATTTCGCGCGCGGTGTCATGGGGGTGACCTTGGTCTTCTTCGCCGCATTCTTTCTCTGGCCGATTTTGCAGATTCTGAAAGGTGGATTTATCGACGCCGACGGACACCTGACCTTCACCTACCTTGGCTCACTGCTGACCAATCGCATTTATCTCGGAGGCCTCGCCAATTCTTTCCTGCTCGCGTTGACGACCACTGCTCTGGCCCTGCTCATCGCCCTGCCGCTGGCGTTTATCGCGGACCGGTTTCTCTTTCCTGGCAAAGGCCTACTCACCTCACTCATACTCGTGCCGATGATTTTGCCGCCGTTTGTGGGGGCGATCGGCATCAAACAAATCCTTGGGCAATACGGCGCGCTGAACGCTTTGCTCATTGAGCTCGGCCTGCGTCCTGTGGGTTGGACGTGCGATTGGCTTGGCGCCAACCAGTTTCTCGGAATCGCGCTCGTCAATGCCCTCAACCTTTACCCTATCATCTATCTCAACGCCGTCGCGGCTCTCGCGAATATCGATCCCGCTTTGGAAGAGGCGGCCACCAACCTCGGTTGCACCGGCCTGCGCCGCTTCGTCCGCATCACCCTGCCGTTGATCAAACCGGGCCTCTTTGCCGGCGGCACCATCGTGTTCATCTGGGCCTTCACCGATCTGGGCGTGCCGCTTATTTTCGACTACGCCCGTGTCACCTCGGTGCAAATTTTCTACGGCCTTAAAGATATGGGAGGAAATCCGTTTCCCTACGCGCTTGTCACCGTGATGCTGGTTAGCTCGATTTTGTTTTATGCTTTGGGCAAGGGACTCTTCGGTCGCGAGACCTACGCGATGATGGCCAAAGCCACCTCGTCCGGTGGGCCGCGCGCCCTGCCCCGTCCCCGCGCGTGGCTCTGCACCACGGTGTTTGGACTAATCACTTTCATCGCGATCTTGCCACATCTGGGCGTACTACTGGTGGCGTTCTCCAGCGACTGGTATCGCACGGTGCTGCCCACCCATTTCACCACAGAAAATTTCCGCCTCGCACTCGGCCACGATCTCACGGTGCCCGCTATCGCCAACAGCCTCAAGTACGCGAGCCTCTCCACGATCATCGACGTCATTCTTGGCGTTGCCCTCGCCTATGTCATTGTCCGGTCGAAAATCGCTGGACGGCAACTTCTCGATTTTCTCGCCATGTTGCCGCTGGCCGTACCCGGACTCGTACTGGCCTTTGGCTACATCGCGATGAGCCAAGAAGGGAAATTCTTTTCTTTTCTCAATCCGGTGCAGAATCCCACCATTCTGCTTATCATCGCCTATTCGATCCGTCGTCTGCCCTATGTGGTGCGTTCCGCCGCCGCCGGTTTCCAGCAGACGAGCGAAACGCTCGAAGAGGCCGCGCAAAACCTGGGTTGCCCGCCGCTGAAAGCGACGTTCAAAATCACGCTGCCGCTCATCATGGCAAATCTGATTGCCGGTGGCTTGCTCGCCTTTTCCTTCGCGATGTTGGAGGTGTCCGACTCCCTCATTCTCGCGCAGAAACAGATTTATTATCCGATCACGAAAGCTATCTACGAACTCTTCCAACTGCTCGGCGATGGTAAGTTCCTCGCCTCCGCCCTCGGCGTCTGGGCGATGGTCTTTTTGGGCATCATCATTCTCGGCCTGAGTCTCCTGCTCGGCAAAAAACTCGGGGCCATCTTCCGGATGTAGGCTACCGCGAATACCAACGTCACATACTGACTAGTGGCCTATGATCGGAGGTAGGGCGAACCGACGGTGAAAGCAATCCAGCCCGTTTCGACAAACTCAAGGCCCGAGCCTCTCGGGGGGCTCGATGGATCGCCACGCCCGACTGCGTCGGGCTCGCGATGACAAGTCGGAGTGTGCTTTAAAGCGGGCTAAACCAGTCCCCGAAAAGCGGAGTGGGTTCTCTCTTAACCGCCCTGAATCACTCGCTGGTGGCCGAGCACTGCACGCAAGGGCGAACAATGCTCGGCAATAAAAGCCGGTTTACTTTGCGACGACTTCGATCGAGACAATCTTGGCGGGTGGTTCCTGCCATTTGTTCCAGGTTCCGTCCCAATCAATCGTTTTGCCGGTGTAATCAACATCGCCGGCTTTGCCTCCGCGAAAGGCCGCCCGCACCCGAATGAGAGCCTTGGTGCCAGCTTCTTTGACGCTCAACGTCACCGAGCGACTTGTTTTAGATCCAGAGCTTGTCGAATAACTGATGGCCGTCCAGGTCAGCCCATTGTCGACGGAATAATCTGCATGGAAAAAGCCGATTTTCTCACCCCCACCTGCATCGGTCCGGGCTGAGACCGTAATGGCAACCTTGCTGCCGGCTTCCGCCGTGGTGGGAGCCGTAATGGCGATATCGCGGGTGACGGCGTAGGCGGGAAGCCCAGTGGCAATCAGACTGATGGTAGCAATAAACAGCCAAAGCCGGGTCCAGGTCCTCTGCGGATTAGTTATGCTCCGCTGGGTAAAGTTAACGGTCTTCATTTCCTGAGTATTTGATAAGTTCATGGGTAGAATTAATCCGTAGACCCAATCTCGATTCATCAGTGCCGTCAAATATTGAGTTTGGCTGCCAGGGTCGGTCCACGCTGCGCAGCCAAAGCCGTCTTTTCCTAGTACGGAGGCAGCGAAAAGACGATAAGAATTCAGGGGCAAAGCACGACCGAGGTTCTACATTGGGCCGCCGATGCAGAGTAACCCCGACCATGGACTCCCCGTCCTGTCTTGAAATCGAGCGGAATATATTAAATTTCAGGCTGGTTCAGTCTCTGATTTCATTACTCTATAGCCACACTTTGTCTTCTCCTTCGCGCATTCTCCTTCTGATGGGTGTCGCCGGCTCCGGTAAAACCACGATTGGCCGGATGGTGGCAACGTCGTTGGATTGGCCTTATTTTGAGGCCGACGATTTTCATTCGGCAGAGAATATACAGAAAATGGCCGGCGGCATACCGCTCAATGATACTGATCGGGAACCCTGGCTTGCTGCGATCAAGGCCAAAATTGACGAATGCCAGGCAAAAGGCCAAAGCGCGATATTTACCTGTTCGGCGCTCAAAGACAAATACCGCACCCGGCTTGGGGTTGGCTCACCCACGATAGTACTCGTGTACCTCAAAGCTGATTTTGAAACCATTATTGCCCGGGTCGGTCAGCGACAAGGCCACTACATGAAAGCGGAGATGGTGCGCAGCCAGTTTGAGACAATAGAGCCGCCCAAGGATGCCTTCACGATCGACGTGAAACGCCCCCCGGATCAAATCGCGCAGGCCATAGTGCATCACTTGAAAGCGCCGAAGTGCGCCACCAGTGCCGTCCAGCCCATGGTGTAGTGTCGGGGCCGCAATCAGACAACCGAGTCGACCCGCGATGACGCTTTTCAGGTGAACGGCATTCCGCTTGTCCGCTTAAATCACCCTCCGAGTGGTCATCGCGAGCCCGTTGCTGAACGGACGTCCGAATTCTTCTGCACTTCGCGCTAGACTCCACTGCGGCGATCACGATAAATGCGGCATGGCCTGTACGGTATTCACTATCGCAAATCAAAAGGGAGGAGTGGGCAAGACGACCACGGCGGTCAATTTGGCCGCCGCTCTGGCGGAGCGCAAAATTCACACACTGGTGGTCGATCTCGACCCCCAGGCCAATGCCACGAGCGCACTTGGTATTGAGAAGCAGGAAGGTAAAAGCCTCTATGGTCCGTTGCGCGGCGAAGGCGGTGCGTTTGAAATGCTGACCCCCACCGCGTGGGAGCACTTGGCCATCATCCCGTCCGAAGTGGATCTTGCCGCCATCGAAATTGAACTGGCCCAGCAAGAAAACTATCTGTTGCGCCTTCGTTCCGTCCTGGAACCGATTCGGCAATCCGGTGGTTATCGCGTCATCATCATCGATTGTCCACCGGCCTTGGGCATGCTTTCGATGAACTCTCTCGCCGCCGCCGATCATCTTTTAATCGCGCTGCAATGTGAATACATGGCGCTCGAAGGTCTCGGCCAGATATTGAAAGTGGTGGAGCGTTTAAAAAATGCCGGCGTTAATCCCGCGCTCGATGTGGGCGGCATTGTAATGACGATGTACGACAGCCGAATCAACCTCGCCAAACAAGTGGTGGCGGAAGTGCGGGAGCATTTACCCGAAAAAATATTCCAAACTCTCATTCCCCGCACCGTGCGATTGAGTGAAGCGCCCAGTTTCGGCCAGCCGATTTTCGTCTATGATCCGCATGGGCCCGGTGCCCTCGCCTATCGTGCCCTCGCCAAAGAAATCGCCGCACGCTTTGGGTTAATGTACGGTGGAGCGTGAGAGAAATAGAGAGTAAAGCGGCTCGCCAATCCTCCTCTTGCTTTGGCGATGATTGGTGGTGAGGCGCACTCATCAAACCTCGGAGTAACTTTAGGTACGAACCAGATGCCCAAGATACTTGGTCAGGACATCTTTCACCGTATCAGGGCGGAGTGGTTTGGTGACGTAGTCATCCATGCCCACGGAAAGACACAGTTCCCGGTCACCGGTCATGGCATTGGCCGTCATCGCAACAATGCGGATTTCCCGCGCGAAACCAGCTTCTCCTACGGCCTGTGCCTTACGAATTAATTGGGTGGCTTCCAAGCCATCCATAACGGGCATTTGAACATCCATTAAAACAAGGAGATACGGTTTCCGACGTAAGGCTTCAATCGCTTCCATTCCGTTGTTGGCCAAATCGGCAGTGTAGCCGAGATTTTTCAGAAACTTCAACGCGACTTTCTGATTCACGAGGTTGTCTTCGACCACGAGCACGAAGTTATGATCCGGCTGAATCTGCTGTGTGCCCCCACCCGTTCCGGTACTCCCGCTCCCGCCTGCCGCCGATTCAATCGCCGGAGCCTTTACCGTGATTGCCGCAGGGGGTTTCACCGCGTTTAGCGGGACTAGGTGGACTCCGAGCACGCGTAGAATCAAGGAACGCAGACGAGCAGCCGGGATGGGTTTGCGCTCGGCGGCGGCGATGCCGTGGCTGGCCATCTGCTCGGCAGTTAACCTTTCGCTACTGGAACTGAGCATCGCCAAAACAGGCCGGCCAAGTGCCGGTTCTGCATTGATGACCCGGGCTAGCTCCAGCCCATCAATTTCTGGCATGTGCTGGTCGAGCAGGACAAGTTCGTATGGTTTCCCGGCTGCGACGGCGCGAGTGAGCGCCTGTATGGCCGTCGCAGCTCCATCGACACTCTCGGTTACCGTGTTCCACCGTTTTAAGAGATGATGGAAATACTTTCGGTTCGTTTGATTATCATCCACCACCAAAATACGACGATGCTCCAACGAACTGGCTGGATCGAAAGGCACTGAAGTCGTTTCAGGGTGGGCAAACTCAACCTCGAACCAAAAAGTCGAACCTTCGTTGATCACGCTGGTGACACCGATTTCACCGTGCATGAGCTCCGTCAAGCACCGGCAAATAGCCAAACCAAGACCGGTGCCGCCAAATTTTCTCGTGGTCGACGCGTCCGCCTGCACGAACCGTTGGAAAAGTTTTTTTTGTGCTTCGGGGGTAATCCCGATGCCACCGTCTATCACCTCGAAGCGCAGCCGCAATCCCGTGGTGGCGGGCGTGGTACTCGAACAGACCCGAACCAGCACTTCACCCCGGAGGGTGAATTTGATCGCGTTGCTGAGCAGATTCAAAACCACCTGCCGCAACCGAACCGGATCGCCGCGCACGCGCGCCGGAAGATCGGGGGCGAATTCCAATCCCAAGCTGATACCCTTTTTATGGGCTGGCTCGGTTTGCAAGAACATCGCGCGCTCCAGCTGTTCTTCCAAATCGAAATCGATGGACTCCAAATTGAGCAACCCGGCTTCGATCTTGGAGTAGTCGAGCACGTCATTCAGTATCGTCAGCAGACTTTCACTGCTATGGATCAGCGTATCGACAAATTCTTTTTGCTCCGTGTCGAGTGATGTCCCGAGCAGCAGATGTCCCATGCCGACCACGCCATTCATCGGCGTGCGGAGTTCGTGGCTCATGTTGGCGAGAAAAGCGCTCTTGGCATGATCCGCGGCTTCGGCCGCTTCTTTCGCTTTCTGCATTTCGTGATTCGCCTTCCCGAGTTCGGCTGTGCGATCCGCCACGCGTTTCTCCAGGTCGGTATTGAGCAAACGGAAGCGCTCTTCGCTGGCCGCGAGTGCGGCGGATTTTTCGAGAGTCTCTTCGATCAGTTGTCCGAGTTGTTGATTGGTGGTATTCAGCTCCCCCGTACGCTTGGCCACCACCTGCTCCAGCCGGACTTTTTCCCGGCGTTCCAAGTACGAAGAGAGCCAGGCAAAAAACGCAACCACGCTCACCGCAGAAACCCCGTAAAGTATCCAAGCCAAAGTCGTACGGTACCAAGGTGGCTTCACCTCGAACGCCAGCACGGATTCAATTCCCGCCACGGAATCGGAAACCGGGCGCACATGGAAAACATATTTCCCTTCTTTCAAATTGTTATAGGAGGCAGAGCCCACGCTCCCGGTTGAAGCCCACTGGCTGCTACTACCTTCCAACATCACTTCAAAAGTGACCCGTGTGCCGAAGGGATTCGACGGTGCGCCGAAATGCACCACAAAAGAATTATCCTCATAATTAATCGGCGGCAACGCCGCATCAGGGGAGAAGAGGTGACGTTTGCTGGCGGTGAATTGCACCAGTGTGATCACCGATTTTAATTTGCCTTTCTTAATCTGGGGGATCGCCGGGTCGTAGCGGGAAAAGCGTTGCTTGGTCCAAACCCAGACCACGCCGCCCTCCTCCATCGTGTACTCGCTGGGCTCAAAATCGATCGGCATCCGAATCGGAGCGGATGCCTTGCCTTGATTATATTCCACCGTGAAAGAACCGCCGTTGGACGTATACCACAACCGGCCATGTCCATCTAGCCCCGGTCGGGTCGTGGCCGTGGCAAGTTCGGGCGCGATTCTCAGGATTTCCAAATCTTCTACTATTTTTCCTGTCGCCTCTACATAACGGAGCCGCCGATTGTTCACATTAAATCGGATCGTTCCCTGCCAGAGATAAGCCGAGACCCAACCTAAGGGGAAACCCGACTCTGGACCGATTATTTTTAGCTCAGGTCGCTCGCCGCTTAAATCAATGCGGCCGATATGGCTCATCCCCAATTCCAGCCACACCACCCCTTTGGCGTCTTCCAGTCCATTGTACACTTCGGTCAAACTCGGTTCCGGCAATCTTTCCACGCGATATCCATGACCATCAGGACTCGATTGAATCCAGCCTACCTCACCGATTGCAGCATAAAAAATACCCTGCGGTCGAAGGCGGGCGACATCGAGATGGGCACTATTGATGCCCGCTCCCACCTCCTTCCAACTATTCTCCGCCCACACATATATCCCGAGATTGGACGCCGACCAGAGTGACCCGTTAGTCACACCCATGTTCGCCAAGAAACTCCCCGGCGGAGATTGATCAGCGAAGTGCGTCAAGCGTCCTTCTTCATTATACACCCCGCGGAGTGCCTTGCCATCGCAAATCACCCAGAGACGACCCTCGAAACGTACCGGTCTAGCGTAGTCAATTCCACTCAAGAGTAACGATTCATACTGAGAGAACGGCGAGGGACACTCCAACCGCGCCAGACCTTCATCCAACAGGGCCCAGAGGACGCCATTGGGTGCGAACTTTAATTTTTTGACGCGGGCCAGACGATGATCCTGTCCGCGATCGAGTACTTGCACGATGTGGCCATCGTGATCGAAAAGGATGATGCCCACCGTATCCACCGCCGCTGCATAAAGTTTATCCGAGATCGCACAGAGATCATTTATCCGGTGGCCCGGCCCTAGCAGTTTGCTGGTCTTGAACGGATGACTGGCCACCCCGTCGAAGAGTTGGAGTCCATTGTTCAAGGTACTCACCAGTAATAATCCGGAGGAGTACGGCGCGACGGCGGTAATGCAGTCGTTCACCAGCGCATCGGGTTGGGAAATCAAAACCGTGT
>JANYCF010000303.1 GCA_025360455.1 Opitutaceae bacterium
CAACTTCAAGCGCTTCCGCCAACTGGTCGATCGCTGCGTCGATCTCTCGATCAAGCTTGCCGACCGTCAGACCGAATTGCGGCGGACCGCTCCGCCAAACGTAACCTGACCGCCGCTCAAGAACTCGGCACTCTCAAGTACTCAATGAAATCGCTCAACCTATTAGTCGCAGTTGATCGGTCGTAACGTCGGTTACGATCTTCCCACAACCATTCCCACCGGCCAGCACCGCACCGGTCACGGCTTCCTGAAAACAACGCTCCACGACTCCACGCATTGGACGCGCTCCCAAAGTTTTGTGGTAACCCAAACGAATCAGGAATTCGACCGCACTGTCATCGACCTTTAGCGTATATCCTAGACAGTGCAGTCGGGATAATTCAGCCGCAATCATCGCCTCGCAAATCGCCCGTTGCGTGGTGAAGTCTAGCCGGCCGAAGACGACCTTGTCGGTGACCCGTCCGACCAGCTCAGGACGCAGCGTCTGATTCACCCGCGCCAGCACGGTGCGTTCAATTGACGCAAAAGGAGCCGACTCCATCCGCATGGCCTCGGCGGAACCGATATTGCTCGTAAACACGATATAGAAACCGCGCAGATCGAGCATCTCCCCAGTCGCGAGCGTGATCCTGCCATCCTCAAGGATCTGCAAGAACAGATCGAGCACGAGGGTGTGGGCCTTTTCAATTTCATCGAACAACAAAGTTCCTCGCTCGACGCCGCGCAGGGCACGACCGAGCAAGCCGCCATCCTGCGCGTTTTCGCCGATCAGTTTATCCACCGATTTTTGCAGCTGGTATTCCGACATATCAAAACGGACCGGCGCAGCCCCCTCAAAAAGATAACCTGTGAAAACATTGGTGAGTTCCGTTTTCCCGACGCCCGTCGGGCCAACAAACAGAAACGATCCTTTGGGCCGACGCGGATTGGCCAGCCCCAGTTCGCCCCGGATCAGGACCGAACCCACTCGATCCAGGACGTGCGCCTGCCCTTTGATTTCCTGCTGGAGGTGGGCCGGCAGGTCCCGGAGTTTTTCCAAAATCGCGCTCATGATCCATACCACGCCGGACGTTTCCCGTCGGCCCCCAGGGGCGGAAGCATCATTTTGCGGAAAGCTCCGCTACAGTGCTGCACGACCGCCTCAAATTTCCGCAGCTTCCGCAATTCATGCGGCGCAAACCAATATTTCTCCTCCTCGGTCCAAGAGGTCGTGCGCTTGCCTCCAGAATATCCCTCGGTCCGCCTCTTGGCCAGACGCTTGCCCAGAGTGTCGGCGGCAATTTTCGCCGACTCTTCATCCGCCGCCCGCAACGTGATCCGGTTCGCCAGATTCGCGATGAAGATCTTGGCTTTCCGCTCATCGCCCATCGGCGGCATGAGTGATTGATACGATTGGGTTGTGGCCACCACCGTGGCTCGCGCCTCGCGGATCACATCGACCACATTATAGTCGCTCATGCCATCATCGCTCGCCGTGACGATCTTTTGGGCCTCATCGGCCCAGAGAATCAAAAGATTGTCGTTGGCCCGTGAGGCCGCTGGCCGGTCGAAACGGCGCAAGGCGTGCGCATAGAACCCCAGCTTGAGGAGGGTATTGATGTACCGGCGCTCAATCTGATAGCGCTGGGGAATCGACACGCAGATGATTTTTCCCCGGTCGAGATCGTCGAAACTGAAGGTGGATTGCGGGGCGCAGAAAACTTCGGCGATGCCGGAGTCCGTGAAATATTTCAGATAATTGGAAATCGTCGTTCTGACGCCGCCCAGCTGTTCAGGCGGCTGGGCTTTGAAATTCAGCTGAAAATGATTCCAGATCGCCGAAGCCTCCGACACCGTATCTTTCGGGATTCGATCCAAAATAAAATCCAGACGTGTCAGGTCAATGAGCACGTCGTAAGCTTTGGCGAGAGTGACGGGCTCACCCGCACATTTCAGCAATCGGAAGGCGAATTCCATCTGCACCTGTGCCTGCATCCGAAAAAAGCTCTGGTCACTGCGTTGGCCGAGCGACGCGGCCACATCGCAGACCAGCTTGGCCTTGGCCGAATAGGGCAGGTACGGGTCCGCCAAAAGATTAAACGTGTGGACCGGAACCCAATCTGCCGGCGCACCTTCGGGACGCACTTGCAGCAAGATCAAATCCTTTTCCTTTCCAAGATGGCGGAGCATGGTGGAGAGGGTTTCCCAATAAAGGCCTTTGTCATCCACGCAGACGCCGCCCCACGTGGGGCAATTTTTAGTGACCTGCCAAAGCAGGGTGTTGATGGCCCCGACCGTCTTGCCGGTGCCGATCTGACCAGTAACGAGCCAGCCCCGGCAAAAATCGTCCAAGGTCCAGGCGAAGCCGCCCAACCGGAGGACGATGGCCGGAGCCGGGCGGCGCGAAGCGCTCGCCGCACAATAGAGCTGCCAGAGCGAAAGCACGGTAAATCCGCCAGCCAGCTCCCGCCCCAGGCCCACATGAGGCCAGAGGGCGGCAGCGGCCCACGCATTGCCAACAGCAAGCAGGAGGTTTCCGAGCATAAACGGGTGCAAGCACCCGCCCCATTCTATACTATTGCGGCCTCGCCGGACAGAACTGGGCATGGTTTGATCGGTACGGTACGCGGATTCAGATCGTTTTCGGTCACACTGACCTCGATTTGCGCAATGAAGGGTCGGCCCTTGTCCGGGGGAGGCCGAAATTGCTCCGGCAAATCGCGCAGGGTGCCAACCCGGTGGGCCGCGAGATCGTCGAGCAAAACGTGCAGGTTTTCGCCGGTGACGGTCACCCGATGACCCGTGAACACCAGTTCCAAGCGGGCGCGGTGGTCCGGACCGGTCAGGTTCGATCTGACCAAATACGCCCACGGCAGGACCCATCTTTCTCCGGTCCAGTTTCGGATAATCAGGGCCGAGGCCTGGCTGGGTGCCGAGACACACACCGGGATGACCGGACGATTTTCGTTCATCGTGGATTTTGGGGTAGCGGTATTCATTAGGAAATTCTTTGGCCGGGAGGACGGATGCGGTTCAGGACGGCCTGGTGCCGTCGGTTAATATCAATGGCAGCCAATGCCCGCTGTGCCCACTGCGGGACCTGCGTCCGCAGAGGTGCAGTCACCATGGCTTTCAAATCCACGGCCAGTTCCCGTTCGCCCGAGCGGGTGATGTTGGATTTGAGTTCTGCTTTGTCAGAAGTGAAGACGACGACTCGCTTCCGTCCCCGCGAAATAGCCACATACCACTGCTGGGCATTGGTGGCGGCCCGGTTGGCGGCATCGGCCAAAATCACCGCATCGACCGTCTTGCCTTGCGAGGCATAGGAGGTGACCGCGTAGCCGCGCTGAAAGACCCGTTGCGAGGGAGCCAGGGTTTTTGGTACGCCGGCCGCATCGGTCACGACGAGCGCACCGTCGTCCCGCACTTTTCGGACCGTGACAAGTTCGCCGTTGTTGAGTCGCGTGCCTTCGACGGATTTTCCGTTCAATTTGAGTTGTAACCGGTCACCGGGAGCGACCGCCATGCTGGACGTGGCCGCGACCACGATGCGGTCAGTGTAGCGAAAACTCAGGGTGGAACGGCGACCATCCTTCATGATGACGACACCGCGATCATTCGTCCCGGCGATTTCATAGGTGGAACCTTTCTTGAAGCGACCGTACTCTTGCAGGAAGCAAGCGTGTTGCCCCGGTTGGTAGAATCGTGAGTCGCGTTTCTGTGCATCGCCCAGATCAATCGGCTGGCAGGTTGTCAGCATCGAGTCGGCCCCCAATCCGCCCGAATCGCGCAGCTTGGCGCGAATCGTCTCATTGACGGCCTGAACCTCTTCGCGGGTTTGAGCTACGACCAGCGCCCGCTCCTTGCGGGTGACGGCGGCCAGGTATTCCGTCGCGAGTGCATCGCGTCTTTGCTCCGGGGCAATTTCCCTGATGCAGTCCAATTGGTCGAGTCGGTCGAATGATTCCCGGATATTGCCATCGGCGGCAGATTTTACCGCCGACCGGTAGCCACGGATGAAAGCCCGTTCCTGCGCAGACGAACCCAGCTTGGGGTCTTGTCGCCTGATTTCCTGAATCACCGCTGGTTTGAGACCCGAATGTTTTTCGATGGCCCGCAGCGCATCCGAAGCCGCCACCGCTCCATGCTGCCGGGTATCCCCGGACAAAATGAGCCGCCCACCGCCCGCCTGCACCACCCGGATCAACTGGCCCAATTGCTTGCCCCCAATTTGCCCGGCTTCATCCACGATGACGACTGCACCGGGTTGCAGCTGCTTTCCCTGAAGAAAATGGGCGAGCGTTTCAGCGGGTAAGCCGTCTTTTTGCAGATCGTTCACCTGCTGGCGTTGCGGAGCGAGCACCACCACGGGATGACTGGCAGCAGTCAGGCCGCGTTCCACTTCCTTGAGGGTGAAACTTTTCCCCGTACCGGCCCCGCCCCGGAAGAGCGTGATAAAATCCCGATTGCCTAGGATTTGATCCACCGCCTTCTTTTGCTCCGGCGAAAGAGCGGGGGCAGGTTGGTACGCAGCATTGAGCGCCGGGTGTCCTCCCTTCCCCTCGTGGGCTGCCACGATGATTTCCTGTTCCCACCCGAGGGCCTCGCGGGAAGTGAGTTTGCTGGTCCCTGCCTCGCGCACATAGTCCCGCTTGCCGATTGCCTCACGCAGTTCCTCCAGTTTGAAATCCTCGCCCCGACCACGAGCCAGCGACTCAGCCATGAGTTCATAGTCATTCACCACGGAACGACGCTCGAAAAGGTGTTCGTCCGCCCACGCCACCACCGCCGCCACATCGGATTTGGCCTGACTTTGCGGGGTCACAGAACGCAACTCATTAAGGGCTTTTTTCTCCTCTGCCGTCATCTGTTCACCCCAGGCAGGACGTAATCGTTCAGCGGTCGAATCCTTCACTTTCCGACGACGCACTTCACGGGCAACCCGTTCCCGCAAATCCTTCACGTTACCCTGCAAGCCATCGCGCCTGATCCTATTTTCGGTTTCCTGGTCGATCTGGGCATGCCGTTTGGAAAACCGGGTCGTGACACTGGCCGGGACACCCTTGATCCGAAAGGCCCGCGCTTCGTTTTCGACTTCGTAACCCAGCGCCCTGAGACCCTTGGCCATCTCGTGTTGATAGCAATTTTCCACAAACTTTTGCGCCCGGTACATGGTCTCCACCTGGAGAGCCTTCCAACGGTTTTCCGTGGCATCAAAGGTCGCATTGAATATGACGCAGTGGGTGTGCAGGTGCGGGTCAAGTTCCCGGCTGGTTTCATGTCGGAACGAAGCCCCCACAATATTCCCGGTTGGTCGATTTATATTCTGGCCGGATTTTCTGACCCGGGTTTCCGCGAATCTTTCCAGTTCAATCATGGCCTGCCGGATCGCCCGGTTGTGCAGTTCGGAAATACGATCATCCTGACAGAGCGCCACCACCGAAACCGACTTGGGCGAACTGATGGTGAAGTCGTAAAACACCCGACGATTGGCCACGGTTTTGCCGTTGTCAGCCTGCCGTCGTTCGTTCTTTCGCTGGGTCAGTTTATCGCAGGTGAAGGGATGCAGGCCTTCGCACATCCGGAGGAATTCCGTTTCCTGTACGGAGCCTTTGAGACCCAACTTTTCGGCACTTTGGCCGAACCATTCACCGGTGACTTTCCGGCCGGCGGAATAGTATTCGCCGGCTGACAGATGCTCGCGGAAGTACTCCCGCGCGTTGTGGAGATTTAACTGTGGTTTTGGCGTTAGCATGGTAAAGTTTTATGGGAAAATTTCGACTGGACGGTTTTGAACTTATGCAACGAAGCCTCGTTGTTTTTGAGGTGCACACCCCACCCCTTGAGGCTCCGCCCAAGGATTCTGATTCCGCAAATGCGACACGCCGCGTGTCGCTTATCGGCGCGCGTCAACCGGCGCAGACCTGCGCACGAAGGAGGAAGCGGGGCAGGTGCCGGCACGGCAGTTGCGCCGTTTCCGACGCCCACGGGAGGCCCGCCGCGCGGCCTGTTTCGGCGGGCCACCCGTGCCTTCGCGGAGCGATGCGGCATGCGGGCGGAGACTGGGGGAGCGCCCTGCGCTTTCGCCGGCCGTTCGCCTGCGAGGGGCCGGCCACCTGGCCGGCCCTCTCCGGCTTCCGGCCAGGCTTCGCTTCGGGCGTCCCCCAGACTCCGCCCCAGCCGCCGGTTGTCGCATCTGCGTCATGATTTGAAAATGGGCTCAGCCCTTTTCGGACGCGCCGCCGGTTTGGTTCCGATTCCGGTTGGTTCTGACTTCGCGCTGAATGAATTTGGCCAGCGCTTTGAGCTGGAGTGGCCCCAGCTCCTTGAGCGAAGTGACCGGCCTTTTCAGGTGCAGCTTTTCACCGGCATACCGATAGACCGTCGCACGCCCCCAGCCGAGTTCGCCGGCACCGGCGAAAATCGTCCGATAATAATCGTTCAGGTAGGCACTCGGGTTGCGCTGATGCAACCGGGCGCGATGGATGGCCCGCTGACGCTTCAGGAAAGCGAGCGCATCGTCAAATTGACCGTGAGGAATGAGCAGGTAAGAGGCGACTTGGTAGCGCCGTTGGAGCAGTCGATAGACACTGGCAAAGTTCGTTTCGCCCTCTGCACCCGCCAGCCGGTCTGCCACCATAGCGGCCATCTCGCGAATACGTTCACGCTGTTCAAGTGTGAGGTGGCGTTCATCCGGGGTGATCGTATTTCGGAAAACGTGTTTCGACGTATGGATGATGTCCCGGCCCGCGACGTGCACGCTATTGCCGTGACCATCAATCCGCACGTCTTGGCGGACGGTCTCGACGGTTGCCGGCAACAACATTGCTAGTTGTTCGATAAGCCGGACAAGCTCTCTGTCGCCAGCCAGATTTGTCGTCGCCGCCTCTTCAATCAGCAGCTCTTTTCGAATCAGCGATTCCGGTTTCGCTGTCGCCATTTCCAGCGCCTTGCCGGCCTCGGAAGTCTCGCCAAATTTTTTGAGCAGGTAGGCTTTTGCCGCGCCGTAGACGTCAGTGAGCGATTGGGTCGCGAAATCTTGAATCGGTTTTTTGAGGAGCGCAGCTGCCGTGAGCAGCGTCGTGAGGATTGATTGTGTGGACATGATACCCATGTCCACGCGTCAAGCGCGGGCGATTTCGTCCGCTGTCAGGAAATAGGATCAGTCCGCAGGGCGACGGTTGAACGTATTTCGTAAACACAGCCGCGAACCTGGTCGCGGTTTTGAATGAATTTTTCCGCCTCCGCTCGTGGCCCAGATTCTATCACGCCCGCCATGGAGTTCTCGCTTCGCTCCGCTCCTCCATTCCGTCCTTCGGCCTTCCCCCTCGCGAGGAGCACCAGGCTCATCGCTCGGCGGCCTCGTCCGTGGCTGGGCGTGCTTTCACGGGCCAGCGCGCGAAGTGCGCCTTGATAACCGGGTAAGGACACCCGGACAGGGTGCGCGACGGGCGCATGACAACATGAATCAATCAACGTTTAACCTTAACGGTGAAGACCGTGCCCTGGAAATCGCCTGCGGCGAGCAACCGCAGCAGCGCTTTGAAACCTTTGGCGCAGCCGCACTGAGCGACACTGAATTGATCGCTCTCCTGCTCCACAGTGGAATCCGGGGAGCGTCCGTCAGGGAACTGGCTTCAAGGATCATCGCCCAAGCGGGTTCGATGGCCGGACTCGCCACCTGGAAATGCGAGGACTTCCGAAAACTGAAAGGGATCGGCCCGGCTAAGGGACGGCAACTGGCCGCCTTGATCGAAATCAGCCGGAGGATGATGAAAGATTCGACGGGAGAAGCCCCGGTGTTTGTTCGGCCGGAGCAGATTGCCGACCATCTGGCGCCCATTATACGAGGGCTGGAGGTGGAAAAGTTTTGGGTATTTTGCCTGAACCGGAGGAACCGGCTCAAGAAACTGGTGGAGATTACCTCCGGTACGGCGACAAATTGCCTGGCTCACCCCAGAGAAGTTTTCAGAGTGGCCATTCAGCACGGAGCTACTGCCATAATTTGTGCACACAACCACCCCAGCGGAGATCCTGCACCCAGCAGTGCCGACCTGCAAGTTACCCGCCAGCTCAGGGAGGCATCCCGTGCCATCGACATTGCTTTGAGCGACCACGTGGTTGTCGGCAGTGCCAGTTCAGACCCAAGAGGACTGGGTTATTATAGCTTTCGCCAGTCCGGCGCGCTGTAAGTAGGCTGCCATGCAAACCTTCGAAATTTCACTTCAGTATCGTATGGTGCGAATCGGCGATGCCGATCCGCTGACCAACCCGAAATCCTTTGTGGACTATATGACCGGTGCCTTTGTGGAAAGGACGCAGGAGGAGGAAAGTCTTTGGCTCATCAGCATGAATCCGAAATGGCGTCCCATGGGCCGGACGCTGTTGCGGATCGGGCCGCTGGCGGCAACAATGACGATGCCGCGCGATCTATTCCGCGTGGCACTTTTGGCAGAAGCGAATGCCATCGCGATCGTGCGGGGCGAGCCAAGTAAGAACGTGGAAATGACCAAGCATGATGAACGGGCCTTGAAGACTTTCCGCGAGACGGCGGTATGTCTAAATATTGAATTTGTAGACTATCTGATCCTCTCGACAGGCGATGACCGCCGATGGCCGTTGTTCTATTCTTGGCGAGCGACAGCAAAGCATTGAAAGCGGTTAACGAACCGCGCTGTTTTATCAGATTCCCGTTTACGCGAACCACCGCGATTAACTCTGAATTTCAGCGCGGCTTTCTGATTGTGATTCCATGGGGAAATCCTGATGTAGTCGGGTGCGGTGCCTCGGACAATTTGTCCTCATGGCGTCGCACTATGATGCGCCTTCTACCCAAACTCGTTTCGCCACTTTATTTAGCCGCACTCGGACTCATTGCGGCTACCAACCTTGTCGCGAAAACACCGGATGCGGAGACCTTCGCACGCGAACTCGTCCATCGTGAGTCGGCAGGATTTTTTGAGGTAACGTCATATCGGGAAGCGGATCGGCGCACCAAGGATGGCGTCGCGCAGATTCGCTTTGCGGTCGTCGCCGAGTTGCAGCGGGATGCAGTGGCCCCCATCACCATGAGCGGTCCTCGGCATTTGTCTTTGGGCGGTCTGGCGGAGCC
>JANYCF010000305.1 GCA_025360455.1 Opitutaceae bacterium
CAACTTCAAGCGCTTCCGCCAACTGGTCGATCGCTGCGTCGATCTCTCGATCAAGCTTGCCGACCGTCAGACCGAATTGCGGCGGACCGCTCCGCCAAACGTAACCTGACCGCCGCTCAAGAACTCGGCACTCTCAAGTACATAAGTTGAAGGCAGGATAAATGGGTATATAGTATTGCCTGACTCTCGGCTCTCAGCTCATGACTCTTAGCTTAGGTTTTCACTTCCCCCTCTTTACTCCCATGAATTCTCTCCCCCCGTTCTCCCGCCGTCAGTTTCTCCAAACCTCCGCTGCCGCTGCTTCTCTGTTCGTGCTGCCGCGTTTTGCCATCGCTGAGTCCGGACCGGCGGCCACTCGCAAGTTGAACCTCGCCTTCATCGGCGGCGGCGGCATCGCCGACATCGCTTTCGACGGCTGTTTGGGAGAAAATTATGTCGCCATCTGCGACGTTGATGACGTCCGGGCGGCGGCGAATTTCGCCAAGTACCCGAATGCAAAACGCTTTAAGGATTACCGTGTGATGCTGGAGAAAATGCACAAGGAGATCGATGCCGTCGTCGTTTCCATTCCTGATCACAGTCACTTCGGCGCGGCCTATCTCGCCATGCAGCTCGGCAAGCACGTCTACGTGCAGAAACCGCTGACGCATGATATCTGGCAGGCGCGCACGCTCCGTCGCGCAGCGCATCATTTCAAAGTCATCACGCAGATGGGTAATCAGGGGCATACGACCGAAGGCATCCGCTACGTGAAGGAGTGGTATGAAGCCGGTGTGCTCGGTGAGGTTCGCGAAGTGCATGCGTGGTTTGATGGGCCGAATTTCAAGGGTCCGTATTTCAGTATTCCCGCCACCTTTCCCGCACCCACGACACAGCCACCGGCCACACTCGACTGGGATCTCTGGCTCGGGCCCGCGAAGAAACGCGCTTACAGTCCGGCCTATACGCCGCTCACGTGGCGCGGCTGGTGGGATTTCGGTTGCGGCGAACTCGGTGACTGGGCCTGCCACACGCTCGACGCGCCCTTCTGGTCGCTCGATCTCGATCAACCCACGCGCGTGTCGGTGATTAACCTTGAGTCGATCGCCGAAGGCTTTGCACCGCGCTCCTCGCACATCAAGTTCGAGTTCCCCGCCCGTGGGACGAAACCGCCTGTCGCACTGCACTGGTATGACGGTGGCCAGCGGCCGGCTCCGCCACTCGACTGGGATCGGAAGCAGGAATTTCCCAACCAGGGCATGCTGATGATCGGCGAAAAAAACACGCTGATGACCGGCGGCCGGCCCGACAGCCCGCGCTTGCTACCCGACAGCGTATGGGCGGATTTCAAACAGAATCTGCCGGCGAAGACGATTCCGCGCATCAAGGGCGGGCCGTTCCAGGAATGGATTCGCGCGATCAAGGAAGAAGGCCCGTTGCCCGGTTCGAATTTTGATTATGCCGCCCGGCTGACCGAGATGTCGCTGGTTGGCGTGATGGCCCAGCGTACGAACAAGGACATCGAGTGGGACGCGGTCAATATGCGCGTGACGAATCACAAGGACGCCGACTTTGCGCACATCATCCGCCAGCCTGCCCGCAAAGGCTGGGACTACGGCGCCGAAGTCTGGCGCAGGTGAGCGCACTCCGTCGCGGGGCCGATCCTCAAGGTGGAGCGCGGCCTCCGGACGCGCTTCTTCATTGCCCAGAAGCACGCAGCGGAACAGAAATAGGGCTCCGTCTTGTTCTCGATGAGTCGCCGGCGGAAATTATCATCCTAAATTCGGCAGTTGAACCAATCAATTTTAACCACGGATTGCACCGAATGCACGGAATCAAACCAGAGGCGATGCGGGCTGGGATGCTCCATCATGTCGGGATTGGTTTTCACTCCGTGCATTCTGTGCGCTCCGTGGTTCATTCAGGAATTTTGCCCACGGATTCAAAGATCACACGGATCAGCCGTCGCCAACGCTTTGGCTAACGGGAACAGTATTAATTCAGGGGGAAATATCCGATTCAAATTCAGTCACCTGCAGGATGAAGAACCAAGAGTTTGTCTTGAATTAATCCGTGTTCATCCGGTTTTCCGCTGCCCGCCGTGCCTGCGTATACTGGCAGTATTGTTTTGTTAACTCTGCATGCGACGACCGGAAAATCCGTGGTTTCAACTGACGGTTCTAGGATCATCTGACTCAGCCCAAGTCAGACAGGGTTACCACTAATGAGTTTCGCCAATGGGCGGAACTTTAGATTACCCCGTCGACTAACCCGCCAGCCGTAGCCTTGGCGAAGGTTGGTCGTCTTCGGGGTGGGTTCCGGGGAGTCTGCTGATCGCAGACTGGGATTGGTGCTTCCGGTATTGGGTCTGGGTAGCGAATGGCTCGGGTGCATTCAGTTTCAGTTCGGCCGATTTCAATTTTCGCTCGCGGGATATCGGCTGACTAGTTTCACTGATCTCGTTCAAAGGATACACATGGAATCGGACTGGAAACAATTTCGCGCAATCGTACCTGTACTGCGGGAACGTTACCTCGCCGAGCGTAGCGCCGGATTTTTGCGCAAACTCACTGACCCCAAGAAGACTGAGACCGAGCGCTTCTGGGAAGCGCTGCAAGAGATGGAAGCCGAAGCCAAAGTGCTACGCCATTGTCTCGATGGTCATTCGCGGTCGAAGATGTGGTTATTTATGCTCAGCATGGCTCGATCCGGAATGCTGAAGAAAGATGACCTGGTTGGTTTCAGCGAGGAGTTACGGCAGCAAGTCTCGCAGGTATTTGAGGGGAAAGAGCACTGTGCAGACAACCGCTGCTACTGATCTCCATACTGACTATTTTGCCAATGGCGTTTCACGCCCCTCATGAACCTGTCGAAGTGACTCAAGATTCGGTTTCAGTTCGGAAGTCTTTGATTTACGCTCGCCGGTCGTCGGCTGACTGGTAACGTCTCGCCAGAATGAAACTGCTCATCGTATTTCTTGTTTTGACCTTTGCCACTAACCTATCGGCGGCCGAAACCGAAGTCGACGCTCTCTCGAGCCGCATCAAAAAGGAACTACCAGACCGGGGCTGGAGAATCGATAACCTCGTTAGCTCATTGGTGATCACCGGGCCAAAGGTTAGAACGCTCTCCCTGTGTTCCTTGCCACCTATGATCGACAAGAAACTCTGGCGCGAGTTGTCCAGCTCCGTGCGAGTGGAGATCGTCATCAATTTGCAGGGACGCATCCTGGACGACGACCTTCGCCAGTTGGAGCAGACGCAAACGCGATTTCGAGAAACAATGGATCGCGTGAACCATGAAATTGACCACCTAGGGAAAGACGGCCACGCGCACGTCCGTGAATTCGGCTTCGTGAGACTTCCAGATTTCCGATCCCCTTCGTCTTCGATCTTCGTCTCCGACAATATCGCGGGACGGAGCGAGTTGCCCATGATCGGCGTGGATCCCGAATCAGTCCGGGATGTGGTTCACAAGATTTATCAAGCCATCGAAGTGTACTGCAGAGAAGAAGCGGACTCTCCTCTAGCAAAGAAGGAACCGGCAACGGTACCCGAGAGAAAAGAATGAAAATCGGAGTGCGAACCAGATATCTGAGGTGAACAAACGCGCAGGATGCTTGCTCAGCTCACGAACGAGTAGTCGTAGGGCTTGCGCATTTCGCGGACGAGATAGCGGTTGGCTTCCTGGGCGTGCTCGCCGGTGAACTTCTCCTCGGTGGAATCCCAGTTCAGCGTCTTGCCGGTGCGCAGCGAGATGGCCCCGAGGTGGCACATTGTCGCGGAGCGATGGCCGGTCTCCACATCGCAGATGGGCAGTTTCCGTGAGCGCACGCAGTCGAAGAAATTCGCCCAGTGATTTTTGCTTTCGTAGAGGCGCACCGCGTTCTCGGGCAGGGGCGTCTTCAAGAGTTCCGGATTGCTGGCTTTGATTTCGTCGCGGTTGACCCAGATCCATCCGTCGGTGCCTTCGAAGCGTATGCCGTTGGGCTGGCCTTGGGGGTTGACGTGTTTGCCGTAGATGGAGTCGTCCTTCGTGGTGTTGATTTGCAGGCCGATGCCGTTGGCGTAGGTGTAGTTCACCTCGTATTCGGCAAAGGCGTTGTAGCCGCCGGGAATGGGTTCGGAGAAATGTTTGCTCTCCACCTTGGTGGGCGCGAGCAGGCCGATGGCCCAATAGGCAATGTCGTTGTGGTGGGCGCCCCAGTCGGTCATGGTGCCGCCGGAATATTCGTACCAGAAACGGAAATTACCGTGGCAACGTTCGGTCACAAATTCGGCGGCAGGAGCCTGGCCTTGCCAGAAATCCCAGTTCAAGCCGGTGGGAACGGGGGAGGTTTTGAACGGACCATCACGCAAACCGGCCGGCAACCAGACGCGGGCTTGCTGGAGTTTGCCGAGGCGGCCGTTGCGGATGAGTTCGCAGGCGAGGCGGAAACGTTTGTCGCTGCGCTGCTGGGTGCCGGTTTGAAGCACGACGCCGTTTTCATGCACGGCTTTGACGATGTGGCGGCCTTCGTCGATGGTGAGCGTGAGGGGCTTTTCCCCGTAAATATCTTTGTGCGCTTTGGCGGCGGCGAGATTGACGAGGGTGTGCCAGTGATCGGGTGTGCCGTTGACGATGATATGAATATCATCCCGCTCCATCACTTTGCGAAAATCATGATAGATCGTCGGCGCTTTTTCATCGACGGTGAATTGCACCGCGGCGGCGGCGGCGTGGGATTCGTCCACATCGCATACGGCCAAAATATTGCCAAACCCGCTGGCGTTGG
>JANYCF010000311.1 GCA_025360455.1 Opitutaceae bacterium
CCGGCGCTATCGATGGCCCGTTGCATGTCCTTCTCATGTTGCTTGCGCTCGCTAATGTCGGCCAGCGTCAGAAGCAGAACGTCCGGTTGTCCGTCCAACCCCCAGAAAATCTGCATGGTGAGCTCTCGCCAGTTGTCTTCACAACTGTTCCGACACCGAAGTTCGAGCTTAATCAAGCCGGTTTGTTTGGTCTGCAGTTGCGCAAGACTGGCCGTATATACGGCTCGGTCTTCCTCATGCAGCAATTCGTCGAAGCCGTCGATCGTGGTGAAAGTCCTGCCGGGTTGTCCCACCAGATGGGCAAAAGACTCGTTGGCCCAACCGTCACGACCCTCACCGCACCGTTGCCAACAGAGACCGAGCGGGAGGGTTTGCAGGATCTTGCACAAAAAAGGTTCGATGACCGTAGGCTCCGTTTGAGGGGGGAGCGGTGAGTGGCCAATAGACCCGCAAACCGTAACGTGGGCGTTCATTGCGTTCCGGTCATATCGGCACATTTGCCGAAATCCGTAAGGCATTTATTATGTTTAGCCGCCCCATGCCCCCGCGTGATTTTTACGGCGGTAATTTTTACGTGGCGGCAAGATCGAGATTATTTATTTCATCGATCAAACGGGAGCAAGCCAGCCGAAGTTCGGCGATCTGCTGCGCAACGGCCGTCCAATTTTCGCTGCGCGCAGCCGTCTCCAGTTGCAGCGCGAGATGTTGCACTTCGATGCCGCCAATTGAAGCCGCGTTGCCTCCGAAACTATGCGCTGCTTTGGCCAGTTCATCGGCTGAGCGCTTTTCGGCTAAGAACGCTATCTGTCCCAGCCGCGCCGACTCGTCGTTCACATACATTTTCACTATCTCTGCCAGTACGGAAAGGCCTTCTTCATTCCGCAGCGAACGGATGGACTCCAGGGCCGTCAAATCCAATACGGATTTCTGCGGTGACGCTCCCGGCCGGACAACTTCGGTGGTGCGACGACCGTGGCGAAGCAAGGCCTCGGTCAGTTCAATTTCCCTGATCGGCTTCGAGATGTAGTCATCCATTCCGGCCTCAAGACACCGGTCACGGTCTTCCGACCTTGCGTATGCCGTTAAGGCAATAATCGGAATGCGCGCGTTGACTCCGGCCAGCGTCCCGCCCCGGATGCGCCGCGTGGCGGCGTAACCGTCGAGCACGGGCATTTGGCAGTCCATGAACACGGCATCATAATTTTTCGCGGCGAGGCATTGCAGCCCCGCCAGTCCATTCGCCGCCACGTCGACCTCGCAGCCCAGCCGTTGGAGGAGAAAGGTTGCGACCCGTTGGTTGGCAAGATTGTCCTCCACCAACAGCAGTTTTAATCCGTGAAAACCATTTTCTTTCTTGGCTTTGATTTTGGGCACGATGAGTCCCGCGTTTGGCGTCAATAGTTTGATCAGGCAATTCTTGAGCTGAGACTCGGATACCGGCTTGATCAGGTGAGCGGCAATATCGGGATGAATTTCACGCGCGGCCGCGGGCAGTCCCGCTGTCGCCACCAGGACTAACGGAATGTTGGCCAGCCTTGGATCATTGCGGAGCGAGGTAGCCAGCTCCAAGCCGCTGATGTCGGGCAAAAGCCAGTCAATGATCACCAGGGCCCATGGGCCGGTCGCAGGATCATGAAGCCGCATCAATGCCGTCATGCCATTCGCGACCGCCGCGCCTTCCGCACCCATGTTCTTGAGTTGGGCCAGCATGACACCGCGGTTAATTTCGCTGCTGTCTACCACCAGGACACGCTTGCCCGCAGGCAGCGTGAAGGGCAATGCCGACAAAGCCGATTTGCCGCGGATAAATTCCAATTCAATCCAAAACTCTGAGCCCTGGTTTTCCTCGCTGGTGAACCCGATTTCACCGTTCATCAGCTCGATTAATTGTCGGGTGATGGCCAAGCCGAGCCCTGTGCCGCCAAATCGTCTGGTCGTGCTGCCATCGGCTTGGACAAACGGCAGAAATATCCGGTCCTGGGCCTCGCGCGGAATACCCACTCCGGTGTCGCGAACGGAAATATGCAAACGTGTCCGATGGGCCGTTTCCCATACTGACTGTACCGTCACCGCAACTTTGCCCTGGTCCGTGAACTTGATCGCATTGCCGATCAGGTTGGTCAGGACTTGCTGCACTCGCCCGCTGTCGCCCAAAAGCAAATTGCCGGACCAAGGTTTGATCTCGCAGGACAATTCCAGGTTTTTCTCCTGGGCGCGTTGCGTGAGCAGCGTCACCGTCTCTTGCACGATCTGGTTGAAATTAAACTCCACCGGATCGATCCGCAACCTGCCGGCTTCAATCCGCGAGAAATCGAGAATGTCGTTGATGATGGCGAGCAGACTTTCCGCTCCACCCAGAATCGTCCGGGTCATCTCCTCCTGCATCGCGTTCAGCGGGGTTTCGGCGAGGAGTCCGGCCATGCCAATCACGGCATTCATGGGCGTACGAATCTCGTGGCTCATGGTGGCCAGAAACTCCGATTTAAGCCGGGAAGCCTCCAATGCCTGATCACGCGCCTTGGCGAGATTGTCCTCCATCAGCTTTTGCTGGGTGATGTCGCGCGTGAACATCACGATGCCGCCGATGGCCTTGTTGGATTTGTACCACGGTCGCACTTCGTAGCACAGCCATTGTTTGCTGCCGTCTGCGCGCTCGAACAAATCACCTTCGGAGATTACCACGTCGCCGGTCAGACATTGACGGTGGATCAGCTTCCAGTTTTCCGGTATTTCCGGAAACACCTCATAATGTGACCGGCCAATAAGCGGTTTTCCTTCAAGTTTGTAGTCCGAAACCCACTTTTTACTCACCACCAAATAATGCATGTCGTGATCGAACATCGCCACCGAGGCCGGAGCATGTTCGGCAAAGAGCCGGGTGCGTTCCTCGCTCTCGGCCAAGGCCGTTTCCAACTGTTTGCGCACCGTGATATCTTCAATCTGCGAAACGAAATATAAGGGGAATCCGGCGACATCACAGACGAGCGAGGCCGTGAGACTGATCCAAACGATTCGGCCGGTTCGGTGAAAATATCTCTTTTCCATCTGATAGAAACGCCGCACCCCATCCAGCAGTTCCCGCACATAATTCAGGTCTGTATCCAAGTCGTCCGGGTGCGTGATCTCCTGAAAGGTTTTTTTCATCAACTCTTCAGCGGGATAGCCAACAATATCGCAGATCGATTGATTCACCCGCATCCAGTGGCCATCGAGCCCGACGATCGCCATGCCAATGCCAGCAAACTCGAATGCCTGCCGAAACCGCTCCTCACTTGCGAGTAATTCCCTTTCCGACCGCTTGCGCTCGGTAATGTCGGTCATAACACCGACCAGCCAGTATTCACCGGTTTTGAGTTTGGTGATGGAAACAATTTCACGGATCCAGGTGGTCTGCTGCTGGCCGACCAAGCGAAATTCCTGATTGTAGCCCGGCAGATCCAATCTGAAGGCATCGCGACAACGCTGGCCCATCGCCGGTCTTTCGGGAATCTCGAACTGATCCCACACGCCATAGCCCTGCGCCGGCAGCCGCTCGCCGCACAGCCGCTCGAACAGACCGGAAGGCTGATAGACATACTGCCAGTCCCAGTCAGTCTCCGTCAGCTTTACCTGCGCCTCCCAGACGATGCAATCCGCCTGTCCCAGCACTTTTTGCAAGCGTTGCTCGCTCGCGCGCAAGCGGATCTCTGCTTGGTGCCGTAGTGTAATATCACGGAAACTCCATACTCGTCCGACGATTTGATTTTGCATCCGCTGCGGACGGGAATAGCGCTCCACCACCCGGCCATCCTTAAAAATCAAAGTATCCATGCTCTCCGCTTCGGGACTGCCATACAGCTCCTTGATCTTGGCGAAGAATTGTCCCGGATCAATCAGCTGCTGCATAACGCAATCGATCGCCCGCGCATCGTCGCGGGACTCGATCACGTCCTCCGGCACTCGCCACATTTCGGAAAACTTTTGGTTATAGGTGTCAATTTTCCCGGCAGAGTTGACTACCAAAATGCCATCGGCGGTGGATTCAAACGCCGCGCGCGTGAGTGAATGGGCATACTCCCGGGCCTCCTCGGCTTGCTTGTGGGTTGTCAGGTCCTGGGCGATGCCAAGAAATCCCGTGATTTCGCCATGGGCATCGCGCAAAGCGGTAACGCTCAGTCGCACGGGCAACGTGCCGCCATCCTTGCGCACATAGGTCCATTCGCGCTCATCCGCTTCACCCAGCCGGGCGTGAGCCACAAGCACCTCGAAGCCCGGCTCGATCTTCCTCCCCAGTTCCGCGCTCAATTCTGCGGCCCGTGTTTCCACCTCTTTCGTCGCATGGATAATCACCGGGGTTTGCCGTCCGACCATCTCCTGCGCCGAGTAGCCGAGCATGCGTTCCGCCCCGTGATTAAAGATATCGATCATTCCGTCCGGTTTCGTGGCGATTACGCTAAATACCGTTCCATCGAGCACCGCCTTTTGGAGTCGGCTGACCCGGTTCAATTCAGCCTGGGCTTCCTTGCGCTCGGTCACATCGCGCGCGATAAAAGAAATGCTGATGATTTTTCCCGCATTATCCTTCACCGGAGAAATCGCCAGCGAGACATCACGTTGCGCCCCGTCCTTGTTCAGCCAAACCGTTTCGAAATGCCTGAGCCGTTCGTCCCGCTGCAGTTTGGCTAAAATTACCTTTGCCTCGGCCGCATGGTCGGGAGGAATCAGCAGGGAAATCGGCCGCCCAATGATTTCGTCGGCCGTATAACCGAACATGCCTGTGGCGCCAAAATTCCAATTCACCACGACTCCGTCCATCATCGTGCCGATGATCGCGTCATCCGACGATTCAACAATGGAAGCCAGTCGTGAATTTTCAAATTCCGCGTCGGCGAGACGCGTGGCCCGGCCGACGATATTCGGCAATTGATCCCAGAAATCCCCCGTCTTTTTGATGTAATCATCCACTCGGCGATGAACGGCTTCGGCTGCCACCAATTCGCTGCCCATGGCGGTCACGAGGATGACTGGTACGCGCGGAATCAGAGCCTGGGCCGCCGCTTGAACCAGCCAAGGATCGCCTCCCGGCAGATTGTAGTCCAACAGGACGGCCGCGAATGATTCGGACTGGAGCAGCGCAATCGCGTCCTCGACTTGATCGACCACCCGCACGGCCAGGCCGGCTTTGACCAAGGCCCGTCTTTCCAACTCGGCCGTGGCCTCATTGTCTTCCACAATGAGCACCGTTTTAATCCTGGGGTTGGGTGAGCTCATGGCGTTGGCCGATCTTCGGAAGGAAGGTTGACCACCGAAATAAACAGACCCAGCCGCCGGATCGCCTCGATAAATCTTAACGGCTCGACCGGCTTGGTGACGTAGACATTGCAACCCAGCCGATAACAGCGATCCACTTCGCGCGGATCATCCGTGGTGGTCAGCATGATGATCGGGATTTTTTTCTTTTCCGGATCGGATTTGATTTGGCGGAGAACTTCCACGCCATCCATCGCCCCGGGCATATTAATATCCAGCAGCATGAGCAAATTGCCGTTTCCATTCCGGTCCTGATAATCACCCCGACAGAATACATAATCGAGCGCGGCCTGTCCGCTGTTCAGCGGCGTGATTCGGTTGGTGATGCCGTTTTGGAGCAGACTGCGGCGCACCAGCTCAATATGCCCTTCATCGTCATCGACGACCAGAATTTCAATGGCATGGTTTACGTTCATAGGGTTACTCTTCCTTTATCGTCAGGTTGCAGCGTAAAGTGAAAGGTTGTGCCGATTTTTTCCTGACTGTTAACCCAGATGGTTCCGCTGTGACGCTCGACGATTCGTTTGGTGATAGCCAGACCCATCCCTTCGCCTTGGGCCAATTTGGGATGGAAACGTTGGAAGATCTGAAACAGCCGCCGTTGCGCAGTCTCGGGGATGCCGACGCCGTTGTCGCCGATCCAGTAATGGTTCATTCCGTCTTGGCTTTCACCGCCGATCTCAATGACTCCCGGCCGGCCGGGTTGCAGGTAATTGAGGGCATTGGCGATCAGATTGGAGAAGACCTGCCCGATGGCGGTGAGATCTCCGAGGGTTCGCGGTAGCGGTCCCAGTTTGATCTGGGTGTCGCCTTTCGTAATATTTTGACGCAGGGAATCCAGGGTGGTGCGGGCCAACGCATCCATGTCAATGTCCTCGGACTTGTAATCCTGCCGTCCCGTGCGCGACAGGGTCAGCAGTGCGTCGATGAGTCGTTGATACTTGTCCGTGCTGGCCCGGATAAAGCGCAGTGAGACCAGAATATCCTCGTCGATGATTGCTTGCACCGAGGTCTGGATCGTCGACGGCAAAGCGGCCTCTCGCAAACACTTGATCAGAGCGTGGCAACTCATGTCCAGTTGCTGGGCGAATCCCTGGATGTTGACGAGTGGCGCGCGCAAATCGTGCGACACGATATAGGCAAAGGCCTCCACTTCCTCGTTTTTTTTCGCCAGGGCTTCCGAGCGCCGGCTGAGCTCTTGATTCGCCTCGCGCAAATCCTCCTCGTTCTTTTTTCGTCCGGCGATTTCAAATTTCAATGCGACATTGGTCTCGGCCAATTCTTCCGTGCGCTGCCGGACGCGCACCTCCAGTTGATCGCGCGACTGGCGCAAATCCGCATCGGACCGTTTGCGCTCCGCGGTCACCGCACTCAACGCCATCGCGGTTACCGCCACCACGCCCATGAATATCACCAGCATGTTCAGCCGCTCGGTCAAGCTGCCGACCGAGAATGGTCCCACATCATGAATTGCCCCCCAGACGGCCACTCCCGAAATCACCATCACGGCCGTCACGGTTTCCCGCTGCCCAAAACGAAGCGCCGCCCAGATGATGAAAGGGAAAACTAGATACTCTGTCGAATAGTGGGAAACCGAAATGAGATGACCGCTGAGGGCCAGTGAGCTGATGGCACCCAATCCCGCAAACAATGCGGCCAATTCGGCCAGCCGCCATCCGCGCCATTCGAGCCGAGGTCGCATCGCCCAACCCAACAAAAGGGGGGCGACGATGATATCGCCCATGCCATCACCCAGCCACCACACAAACCACACCGAGCCGAAGTTGGCCCAAGGCATGCCGCCGAGACAAAGGCTGATTACCCCAACCGTGGCACTCAAAGTTGTGCTCAACAAGGCCGCGAAGCCAATCAAACCAAAAACATCCTGCAATCGCTCCAATGCCGGATTGAAACCAAACCGGCGGAGCAGGAAAGCGCCCGCGACTGCTTCCAAGGTGTTCCCGGCAGCCAGTCCCAGCGCCGTCAACGGCGTGCCGGTAATTGCATTGATCAGAAAAGCGCCGACCCAAATGCCCGGCCACATCCGCTGGCCCAGCAGCAGAAGCGCCACCAAGGCTACACCGGTGGGAGGCCAGACCGCGGTGACCTGGGCGTTAACAAACGCCAGCGACAAGCCGAATTTGGCCACACCAAAATAGACGGCAGCCAGCATACTCACCGTGATCCAATACCGCCGATCCGACGGCTTCAATTTTTGCGACAACTCAAAAAAGCTGATGGTTGGCTCGCTTTTCATTGGGGCGCTATAATGAAATCACTATGCTGATCCCGCAGCAAACGTGCAAGGCATCCTTGGCCGGCTAATCGGGCCCACAAAGCTGAACTGTCCCGAGGTGGTATCGCTGGTGAAAAATAGCAACCTGTCGATTGATCTGTAGGTAGAAGTTTCAACTTGGTAACCGCTCTTAAACGACCCGGATTGCCCGATCTTTAGCCCTATCAAAACTTATTTATGGTTCCCCGCTGTTTCCAGTGGGTCGCAGATTTGCTTGGTGTAGCCACAGGCCTCCGTGCCTGTGGGTTTGACCGTAAGACTGCGCATTGCCTCCGAACCTCGGCAGGCGCTGGCCGGGCCGTCTTGTCCGTCGAAGCCTTGGCGTAGTCGGAAGCCTTGCGCGAAGGCTGGTCCCTGCCTGCCGAGTGCGGCGTGCGTCATCGAACCCTACAGGCACAGAGGCCTGTCGCTACTCCGAGCCCGACCCACGACCCACTGAAAACAGCGAAGCACCTTATTAAGGTCTCCTCGGTCGCGGGTGCGAATCCACTGATTATCGGGTAGCCGCGTTGGAGCGCAGCGACAATGTGGTGTATGGCGACGGACAGCGGCCACACGTCATCCGGCTGGGGTCTTCCATCAGGCCGGCGGCGAAGAGCGCGTTGTCGGGCAGTGACGTAGCCGCGTTTGAGGGGTTGCCCGAAAACGTGGTCTTCGGCGCGAGCGATCCACGTTTTCGCTTTCGCTCAAACGCGGCTACACCCCAGTGCCAGTGGAATTAACCCCGCTCAGATGCTTTCCAACAGCTTGTTCAGGCGGGCGATCATGCGGCTGGGGTCTTCCATCAGGCCGGCGGCGAAGAGCGCGTTGTCGGGCAGTGACGTAGCCGCGTTTGAGGGGTTGCCCG
>JANYCF010000321.1 GCA_025360455.1 Opitutaceae bacterium
ACTTGAGAGTGCCGGATTCGTTGGGCGATTAAGCGGCGGCGGCGAGGCTGGTGCCCTCGATGCGGGCCGAGAAAAAGGGGTCTGGCCTTGGGGTTTGGGGCCGATCTGCTCCACGCTGAGCGCAACCGAACCACCTGCTAGCCATGGCACCGTTTTTACTCACAACCCGTTTTCAGTCCCGCATCGTCCTGTTTGCACTCGCCGGTCGTCGGCCGGGGAGATCCGAAGGGGCCTGGCCGTGTTTTGTTAGTTTTGCAGGAAATGAAGACAAATCTCTCTGGCTCTTGACCGAGTTCAACCGCGCAATCCCTCACCCTCTCAGTCGAACAGCGCAGTCAACGCGGTCGGAGTTCTATTTCTAATTCAAAACCAACAAAACACGGCCAGGCCCCTTCGTACTCGCAAAGCCTGACCCCGTCCGTCCTTGCTTGACCGTCCGTCCTTCGACGATCGGCTAATAGCAAGCGAGGGGCGTTCATGTTACCTTCCACGCCACTTTATCAACTACGTACTTCACCGGATACACTCACTGAAACTTTTCCGCTAATCTCCCTTTTCCATCGCATCCCACCGTCACTCCTTTTTCCCATGAATCCAAAACTCGGCCTTATTCTTCTCACCCTCTGCCTTGCGGCAAAACTACCCGCGATGACGATCAATACGCGCTCGATCTCCGGCGATGCCGATAGTATCAACGCCTGTTTTGAAATTAATTGGGGATCAAATCTGGATGACACAAATAACCTCAATGGGCTCGTTAATGGCGCTTGGGCCGGTGGTAATTGGCAGTTCCAATTCGGAGTAGGCGGATTGCCATCAGTGGGACAAGAGGCATATCATAGCCTGACTTTTCGCACCTCATGGAGTGACGGCTGGATTCCCGGTGGGCTTAGCTATTTCCAATATTTTGATTACGGCAGTTCTGGAAGTGGAAGCATTGCGGAAAATATTCCATACGATCGATCACCCCAGTTCGCGTATGATTACAGTGGCTTAGGTTTGGAATACTACCTCGATCTCGGAGCCTTTCTGGAATACGATCGTGGTTCCAATTTCAGCGGAAAAGAAGTTGTTACCTACAGCCTCGTGAGAAATTCAGCGAATGCGGCGAATGCTTCCGTCCCAGACGGCGGGGCCACCTTCATTCTTTTCGTGGGCGCTTTGGGCGCTATCGCGATGTTTCGCCGTCGATTCGCAAGGTAAGCCGACAAGCCCAATCCGTAGGGGTCGGCGTTTGGGGTTTGGGGTCGATCCGTTTCGAGCTGAGCGCCGCTGAACGAACCACCCGGTTTGTCGCCCGTGGCGTTCTTGATCGCGGCCGCCTATTTGAAATGGGAATCACGGCCGATACGGCGTCCGGGCCGTTGCAAAATCCGAATCCCAGCGGGTTCAGCCGGTCCGCACAACGCTCACGGTTTACCCGCGTACTCAGTCGGAAGAGCATCCAACGGAAAATACCGGATCCACTCATATTCCGCGGCGGCGGGCAACGTTGCCACGTCGACGGCCCCGAGCCATTGCGCCACACCCGGCTCACGGACATCACCCATATAAACATTCATGCGCATCTGCAGAGGCTCCGGCGGCACATATCGCGTCTCGTGACAAATCGCCCGTCGATCGACAAACCAGTCCACGCGGTCTTTCGCCCAAAGTATGGCGTATTCGTGAAAATCCGCAGTGGCATCAAAGCCGAGCGCAAGCGTGGAACTCGCATGCTTCCAATTCCGGCCTCCATTTTGGAAATCATGCGTCGTCAACTGCACCGCACGGGGATTGTTACCGATAAATTCGATGTCAATTTCCCGATGCTCCCAGTCCTTGGGCTGCCACTGATTCATGAGGAAGAATGCGCTGACGCCGCCCCGGGCCCGCGCCGCTTTCATCCGCACGACAAACAAACCATAGTTGAAAAATTTGGCCGAGCCGACCTCGCCGCCATTAAACGCCTTGGGCAGTCGGGCCTCGGTGTTGCGGTCAACCCGCAAAACCAAGCGTGATCCGGCCACCGTGGCATGGGACTCAAGCATGTTGCAACCATTGGCCGGAAAAGTGTAGAGCTGCACCTCCCAACGCGTGAGATCGAGTGACTCGAATTCTTCGGACCAAATGGCGCTCGCCAAGGTGGCCGCAAACGGAGCAGCCGGCTGAACCGGGCAGGCGATGGTTATAAATCCCAGGACAGCGAGCAGGCTGGATTTCAGTTTCATAGGTCAGGGGTATTCCAAAATCCCGACTGCAGCAAGGGGCAGGCGGAGAGACAAACTGATAGGCAGGAGCACCCGATATGACGAGTGCCGCAATCAGCCCGCAATGGAAAATCGGCCAATCACGCCACCCGATCATCCGCCTGCGGCGTTCTTCCCCTGCCCTGAGCCTACTGGCGGTGAGCTCGTCAAACCCATCGAACGGGCGGCCCTGAGTTTAGCGCACAGGCTCACGATTCAGTTTCAGTCCGGCAGCACTTTGTTTGCACTCGCCGGTCGTGTGCCGACTGCTAGCGTCGGGCGACAAATTCATGGCCGACGACCTCAAAGCGAAGCTCGAATCAGTTTGTGACGAAGACAGCTTCGTAGCGTTTGTTGCCGTTCTCGCAGCCGACCGCGCAGACGAGACGAAGATAGAAAAAGAGAAGCCCGCTTCGCCATACGGACCCGGGGCAAATGGTTGGGAGAATGTGAGCATTGAAGACTTCTTAGAGTCGGCAGCAGCATGGGCCGACGATTGGAAGCAATCGCCGCAGTATCGCCCGCCGTCGAATCCGTGGAAGCGATGCGCCGAGATTCTTTACGCGGGTAAGTACTATGAGTAAAAGTCCTTCCAGATGAGCCCGCGTGCAACCTTCCCGAATTTCCGTTCGTTGTCCGGGTTCTGTGCCCGAGCCGGAGTCGTTTTTCTTTTGGTCGTGCTCGGTCTTTCGGAGGCACGGGCGGGCAGCGGCTTCAAGGACATCGCCTTTTTCAACGAAGGCACCGTCGCGACCTTGGGCATCGCCGTCGAATACAAGCCCGATGGCAGCCGGAGCATCAACGTCCGTTTCAACCGGACTCCTTATGGCGGCCCCCTGTTTTTCCACGGGGAAGAGTGGAAGGTTTTCTCGGATAATCTCGCTCGCGTGAAGGGCGGCCCCGAGGGGGTGGAGCAAAAGTTTGCCGACCTCGACACACCGGGTGGCAGCCTCCTGCGCATGTCGGCGGTGAGACAGCAGAGCGAAATCAGCCTCACTCTGATTCGCCAATCCGCCAAGGGCGATAGCTATCCCTCGGTGCCATTTCACCTCGCACCAGTCGATTTCGAGAACCTGCTTAAAGCCGTGGTTGAGGCCGCCAAGGCAAATATCATCGTGAGCGCGGCCTCCGCCAGCGAGTTTGCCCGGTTTCGGGGAGACTTGGGCACGCGCTTCACTCCGGAGCAGTTGCAGGATTTCGATACCGCCATCACGGAACTGCAGCTCGATGCGATGCACCGGGACATCGCAACCGCGGCCGACCGTGAGGCCGACATGCTGGCCGTCACCAACCGCAAGACCTTCCCCAACGTAGTCCTCCTCGGTTGGCGCGCAAGAAAAGCCCGTTTGCTGCGTGAAATCCCCGAGGCCAGGCAGCTGCTCGACCACGACGCGGAAGAAGCGGCGAAAACGGCTGCGACCGGCACGCCCGAGTCCGTCACGCGCCGCCTCGCCAGCGAGAAGGAAGTCCTCGCCAAACTGAAACGCGATTTCGCCGACACCAACCGCCATGTCACCGAGCTGGCCGAAGTAATCACCAGCCTTCACTAATTCGTCACCGCCGATCTGAAGACGTCAGGTCGTGAGGACGTGTTGATCGACGTCTCAGCCAGCAGAATGAACCACCCAATCATTCGCCCATGACGTTCTCCACCTGCGCCAAGGTCAGGCTTTGTTGGTAAGCTCCCGGTCGAATGCCCCACGCCTGAACGCTTACGCTCTGCTTTTCTCAAAATTATGGATCCGGTGGCAGTGCACTCATGTGAAAGAGTCCCCACCCATGGCCGTCGGGATCGACAAAGCTGTGCGTATACATGAAGCCAAAGTCCTCCGCCTTGTCGTAGGTCGTGCCTCCCGCAGCGAGGGCCTTCGCCACGAGATCGTCAACCTCCTGGCGGCTCTCGCAACTGAGGTTAATCAGGACCTCCACCGCCTGGGTCGTATCGCAGATGGCCTTGGGGGTAAACTGGCGGAACTTCGCATGCGTCAGCAGCATGACGGAAATCGTCTCACTGATGACGACACATGCTGCCGTGTCGTCGGTGAATTGCGGATTGTGCGAATAGCCGAGTGCCTTGAAAAAGGTCATTGACGTGGGCAAGTCGGCGATCGGGACGTTGAGGAAAATCTGTTTGTTCATGTGGGTGGATATTCGACTACTACCTCAACGAATGAACCAATCAATTTCAGGCATGGCGTCGTTTTCTTCCTGAACTTTAACCTGTCGAACGGGCCGGCCTTGAGTTTATCGAACGGGCCTGTCCTGCGCCGGCCGAAGGGCTCACGCTTCAGTTTCAGTCTGCCAGGGTTTTGTTTGCGCTCGCCGGCGGGTGGCTGACTGGTAACGTCTCGGCAGAATCGACGCCCTATGAAAAAAGCATGTTTGGTATCTACGGCCCCGGTGTTGCTGGTTCGCGATGTAGTGGCTGCGGCTGAGCATTATCGCGATGCGCTCGGTTTCACTTACCAGCGCTTCTGGGGAGATCCTCCTAAGTTTGTCATCCTTGACCGAGATGGTCTGCGCCTGATGTTGAATCAAGCACCCCATGGGACGGTGATCGTGCCGCACTGGAAAGTGGATGCTGGCATCTGGAACGTCTATTACTGGGTAGATAACGTCGATACGTTGTTCGCAGAGTTCACTGCTCGTGGCGCGAAGATCGACTATGGCCTCGACGACAAGCCGTATGGCATTCGGGAATTTGGCATTCAGGATCTCGATGGCTACGACATCGGTTTTGGCCAGCCGACGTCCTAAAATACCGGGGCGGACGGACGGGCTCAGGTTTTGTTATTGGTAATCGCTCTGATTCGCTCCGGCTTCAACCTATCGAACACAGCAGAACGAAGCACCCGTTCATCTGCCTGCGGAACTCCCCACCGACCCTGCGCCTGCTGGCGGCGCACTCGTCGAATCCGCCGCACGGGCCGACCCTGCGCCTGCCGAAGGGCTCTCGATTCAGTTTCACTCCGTTAGCGTTTGGTTTGCGTGCCGGCCGTTGAGTTGAACGCGCTTCCCGAACAAACCACGTCTGCTCCGCCTACCGCATCAGCGGACTACTGTCGGGTTATGCCCCATATCGCGGCAGCAGCCCAAGGTATAATATAATTAAGGAATCCCGATCACGGGGCGCCGGCGTTGGAATTTTTCCCAACAAGCCAACCAACTCCCAAACAACCGAAAGTGGCCAGCCTCCATCCATCACCCATGAAGCCGACAAAGCCAACCTCTTGGTTCTCCCGCTTTGCCAAGAAAACAGCCCGCGCCAGTGGACGGCCGTCGGCATTCGGCTTGGCCGTGTTGGTCATTCTGATCTGGGCCATCACCGGGCCCGTGTTTCATTTCAGCGACACTTGGCAACTGGTCATCAACACGAGCACGACGATCATCACGTTTCTCATGGTGTTTCTCATTCAATGCACGCAGAATCGGGATGCTGAAGCCGTGCAGGTGAAACTCGATGAACTGATCCGCGCCATCTCAGGAGCGCACAATGCGCTTCTGGACTTGGAGGAGCTGGAGGAAGATGAATTGGACAAAATCCGCGCCGGGTATGGCAAACTGGCCAAACTCGCCCGCAAGAATCTGGAGCTCGGTCAGACTGAGGCAGAAGTTGACGCGTGATTCGCGCCCGGCCCAAGAAAAATGAAATCAGACGTGGTGCCGAGCGCGGCAGAACGAACCACCCGCCCCTTTGCACCCGCAGCGTTCTTCACCGGCCCAGAGTTTATCCAGAATTCCGCAGTGGGTTAACCGCGAATCTCCGCGAATCCGCGCGAATGCAGGCAAAAGCCGATTTTCATCCAGAGAATCCTGATTCACCCGGGCAGATCACGCATACGCTTGCACACACCCCACACGGTGGAACTAAAAACACGCCTTGGCCATTGCGAACGTGCAGCGCCGATCTGTCCGCATAGCCTTGGCGACGGCGGAAGCAATCCAATGCGATAGATCGCCACGCCCGACCGCGTCGGTCTCGCGATGACAAGCCGGAGTGTGATTTGAACGGGTTAGCGTCGATTAGCGATTTCTCATCTGAGTTTTTCAGGTTTATCGAACGGGCCTGTCCTGAGCTTGCCGAACGGGCTCACGATTCAGTTTCAGTCCGCCCAGGTTTTGTTTGCTCTCGCCGGTCGTCGGCTAAGTGGTAGCGTCCCGGAAAGAAAAGGATAATATCATTCACGAGATCCAAGTCCGTGGGCGTCGATCCTAGAAGTGCAAACCAGCAGTCTCCTCCCATCCCTCGACGAATCCTAATCTGTCAGAGCCCGTCTTCTCTCCCACAAAAAAAATGGAAACCTCAAAATTCGACAAACTCGCGCACGATGCCTGCACCTACGTCTTTGACTTCATGGTCGGCGAGACGGCGGCGTTTGTGAGCGATTCCCATTTGATTGGAACTGGGGCGACCGGGACCGATTTGTTCGGAAGTATGAATGGCCTGGACGTAGGATTTTACTCGATCTCGGTCGGTTATGTCGGCGATGCGGAGGGGAAAATAATTCTGACTTTGACGCGGGCTTTGGCCGAAGCCTTCACCTGCAAGCTGCTTGGCGTGGCTGGCCCCGAATGGATCGGTGCGGGGGATCAGCGTGAAGAGACCATGCGTGATACGATGGGTGAGCTGGGGAATTCGTTTGTTGGCTTGGTCAAGGGAGCCCTCACTCAGTTCTATCCGCGCCTGATGCTGACCACGCCGTCGGTAAATCACGGCAACCGGGTCCAAGTAAATTCCGGCGAATATAGTTTCCGCAAGCAGTACCATTTCACCGCCATGGGCTCATCCATGATTGTGGACATTTGCCACAAGTAGCCGATCCGTACGGCCGATCTGAAGAAGTCACAGGGCGCTTGACCAGCCCCCTCCCGTGCGCCGAACGCGATAACATTGTCATCGCCCACTCCCTCGTGGCGCCGCCAACACGCGCAGCCCTGACACGACCCTCTCGTCACGGCCGAATAGAGCAGTTGATCCTGGGTTTCTCACCTGCTTTCCTCGCGGCGCATGCAGAGCGAGGCGGTCATGATTTCCCCGGCGCAGTCGAATCTTGAAATCGGGCACCGTGAAATCGAGAAACTGGGAATTTGAAATGCCCTGGCCCGAATATTTCATGCCTAAAGACGCCCTCCTCACTGAAAGAATCATACGGTTTCAACGCTCAGGGTAGCGCGACGCGAAGCGTGACCGGCTTGGTTGCGATTTCAACCGTCGCCGGTTTCAAACCTTCGGCTTTCGCCGTCAGCTTCACTACGCCTGCTTCTTTCGTGGACTGGACGATCACCTGCGCGAGGCCGTTGAAAACACTGCGGCTCCAGACCACCTTCGCGGGATTATCCACCAGCCGCAATTGCACGCCTTTGTTGACGCCGGCGGTGTCACCGTAATTCGCGATGGCCACGGCGATGATATTCACGCCGGGAAGTAGTTTGGCTTTCACATCGAAAATCGAGGGTGAGTTCGCTCCGCCGCCGGCCCCGATTTTCTCCCCATTCAAATACACCGAGACATCGCCCTCAAGTTTGCCGAACCAAAGTTCGACTCCTGCGGCAGCGAGGACTTCCGGCGTGACTGTGATGCGCGTGCGGAATACCGCCCGGCCCTGCCGACCCAGCGGCCCGCTCTCCCCGGTCACGTCAACAGGCTTCCAAGCGGCATCGTCAAAAGCCACCGCTACTTCGGGCAGATTCGCGGCATAGGGATCCTTAACGTCATTCCAACGCCAGTCGCCGAGCGGGATTGGACGCAAGGTAAGTGCGGCGAAATAGAAATCGGGTTCGTGGCAGCTCGGATCGCCGTTGCCGACGCCGATGATGCGGCCCGGCCCTTCGAGGGTGAAGCTCACGCTATTACCCGCGACCGGCACCACGCGGCCCTTCTCATCCAACACTGAAACCGTGAGCACAGAAACGTCCTCGCCGTCGGCCTTGATCGCGGCGCGATCTGGCGTGAGTTGCACCGCGACGGACGCACCGGTTGTTTCGACCTTCGTCTCGGCGATCAGTTTTCCGGCGGTGTAGCCTTTGGCCGAGAGCGCGCCCGGCACGTAGGCGACTTTCCACTTCAGCTCCGAATTGCGGGGCATGGTTTGCCGGCCGAGACTCTTGCCATTGAGAAAAAGTTCCACCTCGTCGCAGTTGCTCAGCGCACGCACGTCGATCTCCTGACCTTCGCGCCCCGCCCAGTTCCAATGCGGCAGCAGGTGCAGCACGGTCTGTTTGGTCCACCACGATTGGTAATACCAAAAGAGATCCTTGGGGAAACCGCAGGTGTCGAAGATGCCGAAATGCGAGTTGATACATGGCCAGGTGTACGGCGTGGGCTCGCCGCGATAATCGAAGCCGGTCCAGATAAAACCGCCGGACAGCCACGGACGGGGCGCGAAAAAGCCCCACCATTGTTTGGCGGTGTTCGACCAGGTTTGGGCGTTGTCGTCATAAGCGCTCACATAGCCGCGCTCCGGATCGTTGGCGTAAATGCCGCGCGTCGTCACGGTGCTGCCCTGTTCGCTGCCGACATTCGGCTGGGCCGGGTTGGCGGCGTGATAGTCCTCCATGTTTTCCTTGCCAATATGATAGCTCCAACCACGCACCTCGATGGCCTCATTAAAACCCGCATGCACGTTGCCGAGGTCCGAGTTGACGGTCACGGGGCGCGTGGCATCGAGACTCTTGACGAGAGCCTGCATCGTGGCGACCGCCCGTCCCCCCGACGGCGTGCGCTGTACGGAGAACTCCTCGTTGCCCATCGACCAGATTGCCACGCTGGCGTGATTGCGATCGCGCAGGACCAGTTCCTTCAACCATTTCAAATGCGTGGCATCGCTACCCACCAGCCGGTTTTCATCCATCACCAGCATGCCGAGACGATCGCAGGCCTCGAGCAGCTCTGCCGTCGGCGCGTTGTGGGCGCTGCGATAGGCGTTCGTTCCCATTTCCTTCAGCTTCGCGATGCGAAAATATTGCAGCCCGTCCGGCAAGGCCGCGCCCACGCCCGCGTGGTCTTGGTGACAACAGACGCCCTTCAGGACGTAGGGCTGGCCGTTGAGCAAAAATCCTTTTTCCGCATCGAACCCAAAAGTGCGGAGGCCAAACTCCGTTTCCTTCCGGTCTACGACCTGACCGCCGCTCGTAACCGTCGTGATCAGCTTGTAAAGTCGCGGCGTTTCTGGCGACCACAGCTCCGGCGCGGGGACTTGGGTTATTTGCGTCACGTCAACTTCGCCGCCGCCGTTGACCGGTGCCGATTTCTTCGCACTGGCCACGCTCTTGCCGTCCGGCGCGAAAATTTCCCACACCACGGCCGCCTCGGTTGAGGCCTTCAGCGCATTGGTCAAGGTGGTCTGCAGGTGAATTTCAGCGGGACCAACCGGCACATTGTTCTTGAACTGACTAAAGACGAACACGCCGTCGGGCGCGATGGCCAGCGGACCGGTTTTCACCAGCCACACATGCCGGTAGATGCCCGCTCCCTCGTAGAACCAGCCTTCCGACTGCGAAGCATCCACGCGGACCGCCACGACGTTTTCCCCGCCGCAATTCGCCACGTCTGTGATATCGAAGCGGACACTGCTGTAGCCACTCTCGTGTCGGCCGATGCACCAGCCATTGACGTACACCAAGGAATCGCGGTACACGCCGTCCAACTCCAGCCAAAGTCGCCGGCCGACATCGGTCGGAGGCAGCGTGAAAGTGCGACGATACCAAGCGATGTTGTTTTCCGGAAATCCCGCACCCACCGCCCGAAAACCGTGCGCACCGTCGGCCTTGCGGTCGAACGGCAGCTCAATCGCCCAGTCGTGCGGCAAGTCGACGCGCCGCCAGCTCGCATCGCTGAAATTCATGATCGTCGGGCCATAACCCGAGCCGGCCTTGGCCAGATTCTGGGCGATGCCCCAATCGTCGCCGAGATGGAACTTCCAGCCAATGTCCATGAGCAGCCGCTCGCGCGAGGCGGGCTCGGCCGCAGAAGCGACGCTGGCCAGCAGGCCAAACGTAATGGCGAATAACAGGGCCGAGACGCGAGCGAGGGTTGCATTCATAAATAAAAAAAACTGAAGCCAACGAGGCTGCCAAAAGCAGTCTGATCGAAATCTGAAAAACCGCGCAGGGTCAATAGCCGCTGCGGGCGGAAGAAGTCGGGTTTCAATTATTTTAATTTGATCGCGTTAGCACGCTGAACGAACCACCCGATCATTCGCCCGCAACGGTCTCCACCAGCCCTGAGTCTGCTGGCGGTGCCGCTCGTCGAACCCGCCGAACTGACTTATCCTTCAGTTTCAGTCCGCCGCGTTTTGTTTGCGCTCGCCGATCAGCACACAGGATGTAGCGTTAACTGGTGCAAATACTGAGCCAGCGAAATCAAATCTCGTTACCGCAAGCATCCCATGCAGCTGGTTTATCCGCCCGCGCAACGAAACGTTTTTTTGTTTTTTTGCTGTTGGCCGTCGGATTCTCGCTCGACGGCGCCGCTGCTCCCGCGACGGCGCCCGCCCATCACTTCGAG
>JANYCF010000343.1 GCA_025360455.1 Opitutaceae bacterium
GTGAAAGGCGTCGGCGGCGTGCGCGCGGCGAGGCGCTGGTTTATGACATGATCGCCACTCTGGATACGGCTCACGTGGAGATTTCGCCCGCGACTTCGGCTTTGCCCTTCACGTCACCCCTCTCGGATCTGCGGGGCGAGGCGCGGCCTTGTGGTCGCCACGAAAAATCCGCCTGCTGCGGGAAATGCCGGCACGCTTCTGCTCATGCTCATTCCCATAGTCCGCACGATTTGGCTGGCCCGCATTCGTACTCGAATCTGCCGGTAGAGCGGGTATTGAAATGACCATGACTACGCACCGCGTTCTTGTCGCGGGGGCAATTCTCGTCCTCGTCTCCGGCGTGATCGTCTTGCTGCGGAATAATGATTCTGGAGCACTCAGCCCTGCGCCTGTATCTTCGACTCGTCCCGCCCGACTGGAAACCGACCATGCCGTTTCACCGGTGATACTGGAGGCAGCTCCGGCTCGGGAACAGGTTGAGGGCCAGCCGGCTTTGGTTGCGCCTCAGCTCAGTGAACTTTCTACCACCGAGCGTCCACCTTTGGCTGACGCGCTTGGAGCCCCGAATACCCCACCGGAAGCAGAAGTCAAAATCGTCTTGGATATCCTCACCGCCTATTACCGATATTTCCACGTATTCCCCGCTGGCGAAAGCAACCAGCACTTCGTGAATGCGCTGCTCGGCGCCAACAAACACAAACTTCCTTTTATTCCACACGATCATCCTCGCATCAACGCCAAGGGCGAACTCGTCGATGCGTGGGGCACGCCGTTTTTCTTTCACCAAAATTCTCGCGACTCCGTGCAGGTGCGGGGTGCCGGCCCGGATAAGATTTTGTTTACCGCCGATGATTTCATCGCCGGCAAAGCGCCGCCGCAGATGCCAATTTTGCCTGCGGCCGATCCGGAGTAATCCCAGTCACTCTTGCCTTTTATGCTATTGTCATCGCGAGGGACGCGAAACGTGCCGTGGCGATCCATCTGGTGGCGTCGGCTCGGTTTGCTCCTCGCAATGACCGTATGTTTTCATCGGGCGATGGTCTGTTACTGATCACTGCGGACTTCACCAGCCCGTTAGTGATTTGAGCACGGGGAGGATTTCTTGAGCGATTTGTTCGTGCTGGAAAGCGGATGGATGCGCATTGAGTACCGTGCCTGGCTGGTGATGCAGTGCGACTACGGCGACTTTGGTTTTACTCGTCGTGCGGAGACGGGCGGCAACGTTTTCCAAACAACGGACCAGGCGATCTCGTTTTGCGCGGTCTTCCGATCCGGGTTCATTGCCTTGCATCGGACTCGAGGCGAAAACGAATGCAGCCCGCGGATGGACAGTGCGAATCTGGTCCACGAAACGCGCGTAGGCCTCGGTGTATTCCGTTTCCTCGAGCAGGCCGGCACTGAAATCATTTTGCCCCAGACAAATGATAATAGCATCCGGCGTATAGCTCGTGTGATCCCACCGCACCGTGGGATCGTCGGGTAGACTGAGGGGGAAAAATTGGGGCGCGTTATTCGAATCGCGTTTCGCATCCCACGTGCGGACCACTCCGCGGCCACCGTAGCTCACGAGATGGACTTGGGAGTTGAGGGCGCGGCCGAGCAGCATGCCGTACGCACGCGAGGCGTTGGCACTCGCCGGAGTGAGGCTGGTGCTGTCACCCGGGGGCAGGCCGTCGATGCATTCACCGCAGGTGATTGAATCACCAATGCAGAGTAGTTTTCGTTTTGGCCAAGCGGGTGGGGCGAGGAGTTCGCAGCCGGGCGGCAAGGTGAGGCCGTCAAAAGCGATGACGCCCTGCCACGCTTCGGTGCGCCGGACGATTTCCACCAGCCAGCCGGAAGCGGGGGCCGGTCCCGAGGGAAGCAAAATGGAATTCTCGCCTGACTTGAGGTGAATTTTGACGGGCTCCCAGTTATTGCAGGAGAGATTGACGTAGCAGGTTTCGGAGAAGGCGCTGAGGCGGAGCGTGGGGGCGGGCCCGCGGTAGACGAAGCGGACCGTGATGCCGGGGTAGGCCATGCGGGCTTCGTCCGCGGTGCCGAACGCGACGCGTCCCATAAAAGCAAGGTGCGAATCCCGGGCAGTGATGAGGTGTGGGGTGGGAATGGGGAGAGGATTCACAGAGGCAGCGGCCGGGGCAGCGGTGGCGCGGAGGAGAGTGGCGGTGAGCAGAAGGGCGAGAAGAAAAACAGTCGTGCGCATAGGGAATCCTTTCGGCACGAATCGGTGAATGAAAAGCCTTTTCGGTGGGCGGAGCCAACGCGAGCGGCTTGTTGGCGCCAAAGTGAATGAAACTTAATCGGATTTACGATGATGGCTGACCTTCATCGCCGGTGGGTGGGCGACGGTTTGGTAGACCACGCAGTAGCGCTCGGTCAAACGGAGGAGAGCATCGAGCTGCTCCTCGGTGGCGTCGGTATTGAACGTGAATTTCAAACGGATGTTTTGGAGGCCGACGGGAACTTCCTTCGACACGCCGAGGGTGCCGCGAAAATCGAGATCGCCCTCGGCCTGGATCGTGGCATCGCGCAATTTTATGCCGAGCGCCGTGGCAACCGCATTGAGAGTAACGCCGGCGCAACCGACCAAGGCTTCGAGCAACATGTCGCCGGAGCAGACAGCGAAGCCGTCGCCACCGGTGGCCGGATGGAGACCGGCCACGACGAGAGCTTGACCGGTTTCAATCTTGCAGCTGACGCCTTCGCCGAGACGGCCTTGGGCGCGCAGGGTGAGCAACGCGGTCGCAGGCGCGGCGCGATATTTTTCCTTCAGGGGAGCTTGGAGTGAGCGCAGGTCTTCGGTGTTCATGGCGGATAATTAATGCGAGCAACGTTACCGTTGGGACCAATGCAGGCGAGGACTGAGTGATGGGCTTCAGATTCAATACAGGGGAATTGATTTAACCGCTAATGATTTTCGCCAATGGGCGGAAATTTGAGTCACCCCTTCGACTCATCGTCTCCGGAGTGAGCTTCGAGGTGTCTGCTGATCGCAGACTGGTGGTAGGGTTAGGGGTCTTGGGTTTGGGCTCCTGGGTTCGGAGTAGGCACAGGCCTCAGGACCTGTGGTGTATTGGATCAAACCCTAGCCTGCGATTAGCAGGCTCCATGATTCAACCGGCGAAGACGATCAGTCGGAGCACCCCTTTAAGGATTCATCCATTGATGAATCCATTAGCGGTTAAAACACTCCGGGTCTTTGGAATTTATTTCAACGTCGCCTGCACTTTCTTCGGCAGCTTGGCCACGATGAGATCGTAGCTGTGGCGGATGCGCTTGTTCAGTTCTGGCTCGGGCAGGGCGACGAGATCTTCAATCTTCACCCACATCCGCTTGGCGCAATACGGGGCTTGGCCGATGCCGTCGATTTCCGTCAGCTCGTCGAATTCCTCCGGCGTGCATTTGAAGATGACGCCGCTGAGTACGTCGCCATCGAGGGCGATCATAAAAAACACTTTCTCCGCCACCTTGAAGACGAGTCCGCCCCACTGGCTGACGACGGTGGTCTGCGGCAGGGCGAGGGCGAAGGACTTGAGCCGGTCGAGGCGCATGGGAATTGCAGAGGACCTCAGGGCAGGCGAAGCGAAGACGGATTCTGGCGACCGTCCCAAATACGGACGACCTCGACCCATTGGGCGGCTTCGTTCACCTGATAAAAGATCACGTAATCGCGATGGGTGAGTTTGCGCATGCCTGGCCTCCGTCGCACCGGCGAGCCACGCCGCGGAAACATCGTTAGGGTCAGGGCGGCATCGAGCAATTCGTTGCCAATGCGTTCCGCCGCTTCGGGGCTTTTTTCGGCGAGGAACCGCACGACTACACCGAGATCGGCTTGGGCCTCTTCCGTCAGGCCGACTTGGTAGCCCATTGGGTGATGTTTTGGCGGACCTTTTCGAGTGGGATCACGCCTTTTTCCCGGAGTGAACGAAGGCCTTCGTCGATGGCTGCCAGCATTTCCTGCGTCTCTTCTTCGGTGTGGTCGAGCCAATGCCGCAATCTTTCGCGATCCTGCGGCGGCAGATGTAAGATGGCGGCTTGGATTTCTTGGACCGTGCTCATGGCGACAAGCTACTCATGGTTTTTCGGGCGGCAAGCCCATCCTTGATGGTTCGCTTGATCACCCTGCCGTTGAGAAAGATCATGGAAAATACTTTCTCTGCGACCTTGAAACCAAGTCCGCCCCACTGGCTGACGACCGTGGTCTGCGGCAGAGCGAGGGCGAAGAACTTGAGCCGGTCGAGATGCATGGGATGATCAGTAGCGGAATGTCCAGCGGAGCCAATTTTCTTTCGGAAACTGGACTGTTAGGATTTGTCTCACCTCCCCCGCCCAAAGTGACCGAGTTCTGTGGCCCTGCATCATAACTTTTCTCTATCAGGAAACCCATAGTAGCTCCGGCTTGGGCGTCCGAATGTGAATCGGACGAATAGCCAAACCAAGAGTCCGACAACAATGGCCAGAAAAATCTGCCTGCCAAATGGCATATGCTCCTGAATAACGAATGCTTTATCGCGCTCGGCGAGATGGAAGTAAGGAGTATTTGCCGAGCCCTGGTCAGAAATGAATCGATAACTATATAGGAACAAAATGTAAACTGCCCGACTCGCCCAGATAGCGAGTAATCCAGACGATACGTAATATGCCCACTGCCGTCGTCCGCCGAGAACCAGAGAGAGCAAAGCAAGCGTGCCGATCGTGAGAATTGCGATCTGTGGCAAATACTTTGCCGGACTCGCACCAGACCGCCCAGTTTACAGGTCAATCATGAAAACGACAAACCCTGCCGTCATGAAGGCCAGGATACCAATGGCCCAGCGGTGGGATGCTGGACGTTTGAGTTTTTTGCGATCTGGCATGTGTGTCAAAGGCCGACGTTGATTGGCGCACGGCCATTGGCTAAACTCAATTCTGCGACCCTATCAGTGATTGATCCGGTTCATAGGCTTCGCGTGTGCTGCGGCGAGGCATAGTGAAGGTTCAGAGCTTGTACGGCAGCGGGAATCGCGACGTGAGCGCGATGACTTTCGTCTTTGTCGCGGCGATCACGGCGGCTTCGTCGGGTTTGCCGACGGCGGCGAGGACGCCGTCGATCAGGCCGGCGATCTCGTTCATCTCGGCTTCTTTCATGCCACGACTCGTCATCGCGGGTGAACCGAGGCGGATGCCGGAGGCTTGGAAGGGCGAGCGCGTCTCAAAGGGAACGGTGTTTTTATTGCACGTGATGTTGGCCTTATCGAGCGTCTCTTGGGCGACCTTGCCGGTGAGCTCAGGGAACTTGGCGCGGAGATCGACGAGCATGAGATGGTTGTCGGTGCCACCGGAGTTGATCTTGTATCCACGGGCGGTCATCGCGGCGGCGAGCGCCTGCGCGTTCTTGATCACCTGGCCGCTGTAGTCCTTGAAGTCGGGCTTGAGGCACTCGGCGAAACACACGGCTTTCGCGGCGATGACGTGCATGAGCGGGCCGCCTTGGCCGCCGGGAAACACGGCGGAGTCGATGGCTTTCGCGTGAGCGGCTTTGCACATCGTGAGACCGCCGCGCGGGCCGCGGAGGGTTTTGTGCGTGGTGGTGGTGACGAAATCGGCGTGCGGGAATGGCGACGGATGATGACCGGAGGCGACGAGACCGGCGATGTGCGCGATGTCGGCGAAGAGCAGGGCACCGACGCTGCGGGCGATCTCACCCATGCGGGCGAAGTCGATGACGCGGGAGTAGGCGCTGGCACCGACGGTGATCATTTTGGGTTTCTCGCGCGTGGCGACGGCAGCGAGTTCGTCGTAGTCGATCAGGCCGGTGTCCTCACGGACGCCGTACTGGACAAATTGGTAGAGTTTGCCGGAGAAATTGGCGGGATTGCCGTGCGTGAGATGACCGCCGTGGCTGAGATTCATGCCGAGGATCTTGTCGCCGGGCGTGAGGATCGAGGTGTAGACAGCGAAGTTGGCTTGCGAGCCGGAGTGCGGCTGGACGTTGGCGTGTTCGGCGTTGAAAAGTTTCTTGGCGCGCTCGATGGCGAGCGTCTCGATCTTGTCCACCTGTTCGCAGCCGCCATACCAGCGTTTGCCCGGATAACCTTCGGCGTATTTGTTGGTGAGGACGCTGCCCTGGGCCGCCATGACGGCCGGGTAGGTGAAGTTTTCCGAGGCGATGAGCTCAATGTGGCTCGATTGCCGGGAAAATTCGCCGGAGATGGCGGCGTAAACTTCAGGATCAAGCTGGGCGAGGGGCGTGGCGTTCAGGGACATGGAATAATGTGGTGTGAAGGAATAAGGATGGCGGAAGAAAACTGTACACAAAGCAGCCCGCTAATTCAGAATCCGCAATCCGAAATCTCAAGAAAGCTGATTGGATTTTGCCGGATACAAAAACGTGTCCAGATTTAACCACGGAAGACACAGAATACACGGAATTTCAGAAAAACAGACTGTGTTCCGTGTCTTCCGTGGTCACCTCAAGCCTTGGCCTTCGACACCAGTGTCTTCAGATAGGCGATGATGCTGGGGATGGCTTCGACCATCTCGTCGCGGCAGGCTTCGTAGGTTTTGAGGGAGCTGCCGTAGGGATCACTGATTTCTTTTTTCGCGGCTTTGGGGAGGAAATCACGGAAGAGATGAAGATTCTTCGGGACGGGCGCGGCTTGGATTTCGATCATGGCCTTGTGGGAATCTGTCATGACGAGCACGCAGAGGGCCTGATCGAGCAGTTGCTGTGTGAGCGGCGTGGAGCGATGGCTGGCGATATCAATGCCCACCCGCTTCAGAGCGAAAACGGAATGCTCGGAGGCGAGTTCGCCGGTGCGTGCGGCGACGCCGGCGGAGATGACCTTGAGCTTATTCAACGGCGCGGGCTGTCCGGCCAAGGCGTGGGCGAGCAGGCCTTGGCCCATCGGACTGCGGCAAATATTCGCCGTGCAGACGATGATGATGGGGCCGGGTTCGCGCATGGGTAGGCTGATAAGTTGTAAGCTTTGCCGGGGAAGCTAAAGGCTGAAAGAGAATAAAGGCAAAAAATGCTCCGGCGATTCGGCGACACCACGCGGTTAGGGTTCGAAGGGTGGTGCCCGGCCTCCGGACGAGTTGTGCTAGTGTAGGCAGAACCAAACCCGTCCGGAGGCCGGGTTCCACCCAAGACCAAGGTAGCGGTGGCCTAGTGGGCATCGTTGAAATTATGTTCGGGCTGATCCTGATGAATGAAATTTTGAATGATTGAAACCATTTGTTTCCACGCGCGGTGCATTCTGATAAAATGGAAAAATGAGAGCCAAATTATTTACTTTCCCGGGGAGTCTTGTCCTTGGGCTGCTGGGATTCGTGGTCACGGTTCAAGCCGGCACCTGGACTTTGGCCAATGGCGACCGGCTCACCGGCGAATTGATCGCCGAGGACGCCCGGTTTATTGAGGTGCAGCATCCGCAATTGGGTCGATTAAAAGTCGCCCGGACTGCTCTGCGCGCGGTTGAATCCACCGCGCAAAAATCTAACACCCCGTCATCCGTGGTGGCGTCGCTCCCGCCGGTGGAGCCGATGCGGGGGGTAAAGCCGGAAGAGTCGAAGTGGAAGCGCCAAATTGAGCTGGGTTATGTGCAGCAGTCGGGCGCGAAGGAGAAACAGGATTTGGTGGTACGGGCGCAAATTGATGCCCGCGAGGGTGCCAATACTTATCGTGCGAGCGGTCGGCTCCTGCACTCGGAGGCCGACGGCAAATTGGTGACGAGTCGCCGCGAGGGGGATTTTCGCTGGCGCCACGATATTAATAAGAAACTCTTCGCCCAGTCGCTGACCAATTACGAGGAAGATAACGTGCGGAAAATCGATCTGAACCTGGAGCAGCAGTTCGCGGGAGGTTATCGCGTGGTCGAGAACGAGCGGCACCAAGCCAGCGTCGGTCTTGGCGCGGTGGTGCAACATTTGCAGCGCCAGACGATCAACGATCAGACAGCGCTCCTGGGTTCGTTTTTCCAGGATTATGCCTATCAGTTGAACAGCCGGGTGAAACTGGTGCAGGAATCGAGCGTGATGTACACCGACAAGGGTACCTTGAACTTAAAGAGTGGCGTGGGCAGTTCGCCGACGGAGGGCAGCTATCGCTTTAAGTTTAACACCGGCGTCCAAAGCAAAGTGAGCAACCACATGTCGCTGAATGTCCGTTTTGAATACGACTACGACCGCTCGGTGGTAGAAGCCGCCTTGCGTGCGGATCAGCGGCTGTCGACTTCGCTCGGCTACCTCTGGTGAGCGGATGAACCTTACTCGGCTAAGTTTAAATCCATCCACGGATTATTCCTGGCTTGAGGGCACCCCGCCCACATCAAACATAATTGAGTAATATCACCTAGGTTTGATCGCGCCCATCGCCCGGTGCAGGTGGATGGCGCGCTGGAGAACACGGTCGATCAACGGTTCGGCTTTGTTTGCCGCAGGTAGTTCGGGCAATTTGGCGACCGGCGTTGTCTCTGGCTTCGCAGTGGGTTTCGCCGGAGGTCGCCCAAGGGCGGATGATTGAATCGTGGGATCGGGCGGAGTTGGTGACGAGGCGTTGATGTTGCCGCTGTTGAATTCCTTCATCAACGCGGCCTCGTCGAAGCGCTCCTTATTGATCTTGCCTGAAATTAAACTGGCGAGTGGCTGGCCGGATTCGAACGCTTCATAGGCGAGTTGATCGGTAGCGGCAGGTTGATCGATGATGACGCGCGGCAGCGGGACTGATTCTTTGACGCCGAGGGTGAGACACTTGTTCGACGGAGTAGTGAGCAAGGTGACGAAGTCGGGCGGCGTGGCGGGACCGACTAAAACAAAAAGCGGCAGAGCAGGCGTTTTCCGTCCGGCCAAAGCGGCTTGCAAGAGGGCGGCGGATTCGGCGGTGATGGCGATGTGGCGCAGATCGAGGACGAGAGCGTCGCGTTCGCGGAGGGCGGAAGTTAGGGCTTTCGCAGAGCCGTCGAAAGCGTGGACGCGTAAGTACGCGAGACCTTCGCCAAGGTCGGTAAGTTCGGTGGCGCGGCAGGAATAGCTGAGAGCTGAGAGTTGAGAGCAGAGAGCCAGAATGAGGATCAGGCGGCGAAGTGTGCGCATGGGTGTTATTTTCGGTTCAATTGCCGGGCACCGATGTCGCGGCGGTAGTACTTGGACGCGCATTGGATTTTTTCGCAAGCAGTGTAGGCGCGGTTGGCGGCTTCGCGGAGCGTGGGGGCGAGAGCCGTGACGCCGAGTACGCGGCCGCCGTTGGTCAC
>JANYCF010000360.1 GCA_025360455.1 Opitutaceae bacterium
GGAAACGTTCGCGGCGGCAAGGGTCAGGAAGTCAGGCTCAATGGATGACCGGACGACCGGCAATCTAGTGGGGGCTGCTTTTGAACACACGTCATCCCGCGCCCTCGATCCCCAGCTGCATACGCATTTCACGCTGTTCAATGCGACGTATGATCAAACCGAACAGAAGTGGAAGGCGCTGCAAACCTCGGGCATGTTCGGGGCGATTCACTACGGCACGGCTGTTTATCGCAACGAGCTGGCCAAACGTCTGCATGGGCTGGGCTACCAGACCAAGGCGAGCGCCCATGGTTTTGAAATCGAGGGCGTGTCACCAAAATTGATCCAACAGTTTTCCAAGCGTGCCCAGCAGCGCAATGTAGTCGTCGCAAAAAAGGAAAAGGAACTGGGCCGCAAGCTGACCAATGACGAGGTCAGCCATGTCGTCCATCAGTCCCGGCCGCAGAAACAAAAGAATGTCTCGGATCGTGATGTGCGCGCCGGACAGCTTTCCGAAATCGGTTTTTTTGAAAAGCGGGCGTTGCGGGCGTTGATTGCCCAAGCTAATGGCCAGCGCAAGGAGGTGGCCGAGAAGGTCACACTGGGCGAGGCCGTAAAACATTCGCTGGATCATGTATTCGCCCGGCAGTCGGTCGCCCCGGAACATCAGCTCTTGGAGGCGGCATTGGTCAAAGGTTACGGGCAAATCGAGCTGCCCGACCTCAAGCGTGAATTGTTGGCAAAGCCGGAGATGGTGCATGTGGGGTGGGAATATTCGACGCGGGTGATTTTGCGGGCAGAACTGAGCCTAATTCGATCCGTCAATAGTGGACTCAATACCGTCGTGCCGATTGCACCCCGGTTTCAGGTCGCGGCAACCTTGGGCCGAGATCAGCGTGCTGCGCTTGGTCTGGTACTGTCCTCAACAGACCGGATCACTGGGATTCGGGGGCTGGCGGGCACGGGCAAGACCACGACTTTGCAGGAACTAAGCAGGGCGGTCGAGTCGGCTGGCTTGACGCCCGTTTTCTGTGCGCCCACGGCGGCGGCAACCGGTGTATTGCGCAAGGATGGTTTCGGCGAGGCCTCCACTCTGGCGAAACTGCTGCAAGAAAGCGCGGTGCCACGTCGCAGTGTCGTGGTTTTAGATGAAGCCGGTTTCGTGGGGACCAAAGACATGGGCCGGCTTTTCGAGCTGATCCGTAAAAACGACTCACGTGTCGTTTTGGTCGGGGACACTGGGCAACATGCAGCGGTCGCCCAAGGCGACGCCTTGCGCGTCATTGAGAATCATTCCGGCTACCGGTTCGGCCAGCTAACAGAAATTCGCCGGCAACAGACGACAGAGTTCAAGCAAGTCGTCTCGCTCGCGGCCAACCAGAAAACCGGTGAAGCGTTTTCCCGGTTGCAACACGCCGGGGCGGTCATCGAGCAGGGAGACACCGCCAAGCTGCATCAGCGGGCGGCGGACGATTACCTGCAAGCCACCGAGAAGGGCAAAGCGGCACTCTTGGTCTCCCCCACTTGGGCGGAAATCGAAGCCATCACGGAGACTGTGCGCGCGAAACTGCGCGAACAAAAGCAACTGGCCGAAAAGGAAGAGAAGGTGCGCGTATTCGATTCCGTCGGATGGACGGACGCGCAAAAACGGCTGGTCTCGCACTATGAGCCGGGCCAACACTTGCGGTTCGTCAAAAGCACGGCGCAATTCAAGGCTGGCGAGTCCGTGAAAGTCGTCGGCCATCGGGGTCAGCAACTGCGCGTTCAACGCGGCGACGGTCGCGAATCCGTGTTTTCGCCGGGCCGTGCGCCAACTTCTTTTGAGGTCGGTCAAAAACGCGAGCTGGGCGTTGCGGCTGGCGACCTGCTTCTCCTTCGCGCCAATGGATCGGGTTTCGTCAATGGCGAGCGCGTCCGCGTGAAGAGCATCCAGGAGCAGGCTATTACGCTCAGTGACGGGCGAGTCCTGCCCGTTGATTATCGGACATTCACGCACGGTTACGCAGTCACGTCCCACGCCGCTCAGGGCAAGACGGTGGACGAGGTTTTGGTTGTCGCGTCGTCGCGGTCGTTTGCGGCGGTCAGCCAAGAACAGTTTTATGTTTCGATTTCGCGAGCGAAGGAACGTGTCCGTATCTACACCGACGACGCCGGATTGCTCCGGCAACGCGTTCAAGAAACGCACATGCGCAAGGCCGCCGTCGAATTGGCCGGTCTGCACGACGCACTCAAGCGCGCCGGGTTCAAGCAAACTCAGACGCCGCCGATCGCAAAAACGCTACGGTCGGAGGTACCACGTGCCTCGGCCGTGCGGTCAGTGACCCGTGCATGGCGGGAAATACGCGCATTGCGACCGGACCGGCTGGCACCGACCCAGCGGATTGCTTCATGGGTTGAGTCGATCCGTGAATGGCTGCGCTTGCGGGAAGGCGTCGGCATAGAACAGTCGATGCCAAGGCGTGAAACCGCGCGAGAACACATGGCCATGCGACCCGATACCCCGCGCCAGTCGCGTGGGATGCGGATGTAACTTTATGTCATTACTCCAAGAACAATTAGCCCGCAGGCCGGAATGCTATGAAAGCAGCGCTCCCGGTGCTGGATTTATCGAGTTTCAACTGGCTCCCGGCCTGCGGCAGGGATTCGCCAAGTTTCAACTGCTCCACTATTCGCTCGAACCGGAGGTGGGGGCCGCTCCAGACAAGCCAACTGAACGGCTTACGCTGACGTTTTCCACCGCGGATGTCGTGATTTTGGGAGCACGGTTGGGAGATATTTCCTCGGCGCTATGCGAACATAAGCTGGGCATCGTGCGTCCGATCTCAGGTCGTTACAAAGAGCTGAACCCGGCGCATCCGTGGGTGGCGGAGATTCTAATTCACCCGGTCTCCAAGTCGGGCAGCGCGGCGGGCTAGGCGCTCGCGCAACGCGAACGCCAGTGAGCGGGCGTCTCGCGACCGCAGCGGAGAAAGGGCGCGAGGCGTAGCGGCAAGGAGCAATCAGCGACGCGCAGCGGCAGCGGAGTCGAGCCGGCACGGTCGGCGGGGCAAAGCGGAAGCCTCAGAGCTGGAGCGTCGCCGCGCTGTCCGTGCCGGCGGCTGTCAGCTTTAGTCCGCACTTTGGGATAGGGCAAACGACGCTCAACC
>JANYCF010000394.1 GCA_025360455.1 Opitutaceae bacterium
TGTGGGCAAGGGTTCCGCACAAGCATTGCGCGCCCTTTCCGCGCAAGTTTGGGTGACCGAAATCGATCCAATCTGCGCGTTGCAGGCCGCGATGGAAGGGTATCAGGTCACGACGCTCGACGCGGTCGTCAGCACCGCTGACATCTTCATCACCGCGACGGGCAACAAGGACATCATCACCGCCGAGCACATGGCGAAGATGAAGGACAAGGCGATCGTCGGGAACATCGGCCACTTCGACAATGAGATCGACATGGCCGGTCTCAAGACCACGAAGGGGATCGAGCGCATCAACATCAAGCCGCAGTACGACCTGTATACCTTCCCGAAAGGCAACAGCATCTACATGCTCGCCGAAGGTCGCCTCGTGAATCTCGGTTGTGCCACCGGCCATCCGTCGTTCGTCATGTCGAACAGCTTCACCAACCAGACGCTCGCCCAGCTTGATCTCTGGAAAAACAAAGACACCTACAAGATCGGTGTCTATCGTCTGCCGAAGCACCTCGACGAGGAAGTCGCCCGACTTCACCTCGAGAAGATCGGTGCCAAGCTCACGAAGCTCACCAAAGACCAAGCCGAATACCTCGGCGTACCAGTCGGCGGCCCGTACAAGCCCGAGCATTATAGATACTGAGCTGGTCGGGCGGGACCGCGACGAGTGCTTTAGCCTCGGCGGTTGGGCCCGCCGGAACGCAAAAGTTTATTCGGCGCGCCTAGCGGTCGCGCCCTACCTTCAAGCCCGCGTCATTCGACGCGGGTTTTTCTTGGTTTGGATTTGAGTTGTGGGAGCGAGCTTGCTCGCGACTGTTTGACGGCGGGAGCAGCGTAGGCGGAGTGATTGGCTTTAATAATCTTGTAGCCGCGCTTGAGCCGGCGGCGAAAGCGTGGACCGCAGCCGGTGCCGCGTTGTTGCTACTCTCCGTGCGCGCCTGCGAGAATCAATCGCGTTGGGGCAACGCGCGCCACCTTTCACGTCTCTGCGTCACGGTGGCTTGGCGCAGTGTGCGTCGCCATACCGCCTCAGCCTGACACCAAATCATAACTGCCGTTGCGTCGTACGACGCGGAGCTTCTCGCCGAAAAGTTCGGAAAGTCGTGGCGCGGTGAGCAGGGCGGCTTTGGGGCCGTCGGCTTGGATCTTTCCTCGGTTCATGAAAATCACGCGGTCGATTTCCGGAATGAGATCGGCGATATTATGTGTGATCAGAATCAGAGTTTTACCAAGACGAGTGAGTGTGCGAAGAACTTCGCGAAATTCCCGCACGGCGCCGGGGTCGAGGCTGTTGGTGGGCTCGTCGAGAATGAGCGCTTCCGGGTCGTGGACCAAGGCCCGGCCAATGATGGCGCGGCGCTGTTCGCCCGACGAAACTTCGGCGAGCGAACGATTGGCTAGGTGGGAAATTTTCAACTGGCGCATGATCCGGCGTGCTTGTTTTTCCCGGTTGGGTGTCACCCGCTGATGCGGCCAGAGCCCGATGCTGTTGTAGAATCCTGAGAGAATCAGTTCACGGGCGGTCACCTGCCGCAGAGTGATTTCGTGCGAGATGTTTTGCAGTAGATCCAAGGCGACAATGCCGAGGTGTCCACGCAGGTCGTTCAAATCCCAGTTATTCTGACCCAATAACTGGAAACGCATCCGCTTGCCCCGATTCAGTGGGTAGATTTCGCGGGTGATGGCTTTGATCAGCGTGGATTTGCCCGAGCCATTGGGGCCAAGGATCGCGACGTGTTCGCCCCGACGGATCTGAAGCGATAGGTTTTTCAGGATAATCTTTTCGCCCCGGACGATGGAGACGTGGGCGAAATCGATTAGGAAAGGCGAGGCGGTGGAGCGGCTGGGTGGCGGCATGGGGTCGGAAAAAGAAGGGGCACGCAGCGGATATCTCAGCCATCCTTCGCCAAGGCTACGGATGGTATTTTTCTTTCGGCTTCCGAAAGAAAAATGGCGGAGAGGGGGATTCGAACCGTTACCGGCCCGTGAGGCCAAGTCGCACGCTGGCGCGGACTTGGTTGAATTTTAATTTAGAGGAACGGGCAAAGAAAAGCAGATCGTGGAAACGAGTGGAAGTCAGAAACCAAATTTCCGGCAACTTTGTGGCAATTAGTTTCAGAAATGCGGAAGAACTAATTTACTTGAGAGTACAGAGTTCTTGCGGGGTGGTCAGGTTACGTTTGGCGGGGCGGTCCGCCGCAAGGCGGTCTGACGGTCGGCAAGCTTGATGGAAAGATCGACCCAGCGATCGACGAGTTGGCGGAAGCGCTTAAAGGTGGCGAGGAGGGGTTTGAGGTGGGCGAGTTCCTGGCCCGGACGTGGCGGGATCGGCTGCGCCTGTTATGGGTGTAGCTGAGCTGCCAGTATGCCCCGGTTTTCCTGGCCGGGTCCCGGTATTGTCGGCTGAGGGAGCCCGAACGCATCGGGCCGAGTGCGGTGAGTCGGGCTTTGGCTTCGGCCAATTGAGCCTGCCACCGGAGGAGCTGCGGGTCGTTCATTGTGGGCGATGTTTTCGCACGGCGGGGCGGAGTCCAGCCGAAGCCGCAAGCTATTTTCGGTTCCCGGTCAGGTTCTCCTTTTAATAGTTAGCATATATATGCTAGCAAATCGGCCGAAGCCAACTTCGCCCTATGCTTTTGTGGTCCCACTGGTTGCTATTTGTCGCGCAACTGCGGCCGACGTGTTCGCGCCAGCGCACTTTCCTGTGGCGGGGGGGGCCTCGCCGCCCTGGCGGTCCGGCAGGATCTCGGTGGAGTCACCAGAATGTGCGGGCCCTCGGGCTCAAGTCCGGCTGCTACGGTTGTCTGCTGGATTTTTTCCACAGCCCCGCGCTCTGCGTCGATGCCTTGGCGCGGACCTGGGGGCGCGTCGTGCTGCAGGCCCATCCCGGCGTGCAGCGGGTGAACGGACGGCTCGTGTTGATCGGCCGACGGCCTAAAAAAATCCAAAATGGGCAAAAAGATGCCTGCGGTCAAATCCCTGCATCAGGCCTCGGATGCCAACACCAAGCCCGCGTACATCATGGGGCATTCGTGCCAGGCGCTCGCGCTGCTGGTTCAGGTCGGGAACAGTTTTCAGGCGATTCCGCTCATGGCGCGGATTCACGAGGGCCTCGTCTTCTCGAACAACGATGCCCGCACCCTGCTCGACAAGTTCCTGCTCCTCCTCGCGGCTTTGCAACTGCCCGAACCGGTGCTCCTCCTCGCCGATGCCTACTATGCCTGCGGCAAAGTCATCTGCGGCCTGCACGCGCAGAACAGCCATCTGATTTCACGGCTCAAGAAAAATGCCTGCGCCTATGCGGTGCCGGTGCCACCCCCACACGCCGGGGCGGCCGGCCGAAACGCTACGGTAAAAAGATCCGGTTGCCGATCTCTTCGCCGGCGTGCTGCAAACGATGGCGAGCCCCGTCTACGACGAGCAAGGCGTCACCGTGCAATACACGTTGTCAGGATTTACTCTGGCGACCCGCTGGTGCCTCGTGCGCTTCGTCGCGGTCATCCATCCCCACCGCGGCAGGATTTTGCTGCTTTGCACCGACGTGACCCTGGCCCCGGCGGAAATCTACGGCTGTACGCCCTGCGTTTCAAAATCGAGGTCACGTTCAAACAGACCCTGCTCACCGTCGGCACCTGAGCCTATTACTTCTTGATGCGTGGAATGACCCCGCTGCGGCGGTTTCACGGCGACCAATATCTCCATCACCAAACCGCCCACTACCGCACCGCCATCCGGCGCAAACTCGATGCGTACCACCGGCACATCCAAGTCGGGCTCGTCGCGCAAGGCCTGCTCCAATACCTCGCGGCCACCCAACCGCAGCTCGTCTGGCAACACTTCGGTCGTGGATACGGACGGTGCGCACGCGGCCTTGCCCCTCGGAAAGGGTGCCGCCTGCGCGCTCCACAACAGCCTGCCGGAACATCTCGCGACTTCACCCGAGGACCGAACCTTCGCGATATTTCTCCGAGGGCAAATTGATCTCGCACGCATCGAGGGCACCAGCCTCGCCACCGCCGCCTAATCATCCAACGAATCCGGTACGCTCCAGTACATGCTAAACTATATGGTTTGGCGTTTTGTGAAGAGCCGAATAGTGAAAGGAGCGTGGTGGGCACTCGTGTCCTTCCTCGTCTTGCTCATCATTCTAGCCGCCTCAGGTTTGTTGAAGCAATGATGAGCGAATCTCTAGCCGCACAGATTACTCCTGGATTGGAAGCGATCATTGTCGCCGTTCGAGCACGTAGCGGCGGTAGGTGGTGCGGCCGGCGTGCATGGCGAGGTAGGTGGAGCTTTCCGTGGTGCTGGCGAAACTGAGCGCGGTGCTTTGGAGGAAACCTGGCACAGATTTCGTGATCACTTGGGTGCGTCGCGCGGTGTCGGCTTCGATCGCGGCAGTCGCTCCGGCGGTCCAGTCGTCGTTCGCGAGGATCGTGAAGGCGGAGCCGGCCAGAGCGGCTTCGAATTTTCCGAGGGCGTGCATGGCGTCAGCGCGGTGATAGAAAAAATCGGCGATGAGCAGCCGGCCACCGGGGCGTAACACGCGGGCGGCAGAGGAGAGGAAAGCTTCTTTGTCGAGCAGGCAGTGCGTGACTTCGACCGCGACAATGACATCGAAGCTGGCGTCAGGAAAAAGCAACGAGCCGGCATCACCGCAGACGAATTTCAGGCCGGGCTTTGAGGATTTTCGCCGACACCACCGGACGCTTTCCTCGGCATAATCGAGCGCGATGAGGCGGCGCGGGTGATAGGTGTCGTGGAGGTAGCGGGCACCGCCGCCGCGACCGGCACCGAGCTCGAGGACGTCGCGGCCGGCGAGGGGCGTCTCGGCGATGAGTCGGGCGTAGAGTTCGTAACTGGTGCGCTCGGCTTCGCGTTCGGCGGGCAGGGTGATCGGTGGGTTGGCGTCGCGATAGCCGCAGTTCATCATTTGCCAGGAGAGTTGCCGGTGGAAGAGGAGACCGAGGGCGTTGTAGAATTGTCGGCGGAACCACGGCTGGCGCCAGAGCCGGGAGAAGAGTTGTGGGAGAGTTGATTTCGGGGCGCTCACGGGTGGGGGCCAAATACAGTTAGGCTGCCGTAACGAAGGTGATGGCCCGCGGGGTGGGGGCACCCCGCCACAATGTAGACCGTTGGAAAATGGGGCTCATGATTTTTTCGTTGTCTTCAGACGAAGACCGCGCCGCCGAGGAGTTGCTCGCCGCGATAGAGGGCCATGATTTGGCCGGAGGCGAGGGCGCGTTGGGGCGTGGCGAAGCGGATGCGGGCTTCAGAAGACGGCGCGTTAGGGATAACGCACCCTACCTCGCATGACGGCGGGATGCGGCGATCCCGCCCTGCACTGTCCGGAATGAATTCAATGGCTACGCGGGGATCACGGTAGCGAACGCGGCATGCGATGGTGCAGGGTTCGGTGACGGGCTCGCCGATGAAACTGAGACTGTGGATTTGGCATTCACTGGTCCAGAGGCCGGGGGCTGCGGGGCCGTCGAAGGCGACGAGTAACGCGTGGTCGTTCGCGCGTTTGCCGGTGACGACGTAGGCTTCGTTATCGGTGTTCGAGGGAATGCGGATGCCGCGGCGTTGGCCGATCGTGTAATAGTGCAGGCCGCGGTGTTCGCCGAGGATTTTGCCGTCAGTCGCGCGGACGATGGGACCGGGATGTTCGGGGACGTAGGCGGAGAGGAAGTCGGCCATCTTTACTTCGCCGATGAAGCAGATGCCTTGGCTGTCTTTTTTGGTGGCGGTGATGAGTCCGGCGTCGGCGGCGAGCTGCCGGAGTTCGGGCTTGGGCAAATGGCCGATGGGGAAACGGGCGTCACGGAGCTGGGCTTGGGTGAGCAGGGCGAGGAAGTAGGATTGGTCTTTGTTTTTATCCAAACCCTCAAGGAGGGCGAAAGTAGCGCAGGCATCCTTGCCTGCTTCGGCGAAATGCAGGCTGGAAGCCTGCGCTACCTCGATTCTCTGCGCGTAGTGGCCGGTGGCGATGGCGCTGAAACCTTCGACGCGGGCGTAGGCGGCGAGCACGCCGAATTTCACGCGGCTGTTGCACATCACGTCGGGATTCGGGGTGAGGCCGCGTTGATAACCGTCGAGCAGATAATCGACCACGAGACGGCGATAATCCTGCATGAGATTCACGACGCGGAATTCGATGCCGAGTTTGTCGGCTACGGCGCGGGCATCCTCAATATCCTGCATCCACGGGCAATGGCCGATGACGTTGTCCTCGTTGATCCAGTTCTTCATGTACACGCCGACGATGTCGTGGCCCTGCTGTTGAAGCAGGAGTGCGGCGACGGAGCTATCAACTCCACCGGAGAGGGCGACGAGAATGCGTTCGCGGGGCATGAAGGATAGGTGGGATCAAAGCCACGATTGGAGCGGAAGGAACACAAATATTGGCGGAGCGAGGGGGGAGTTGCTGCGCAGAAGTGTCACTTTTCTTTTTCAAGGTGGGCTCGACAGACTTGTTCTGGGTTGGCTAGAGTTTGGAGCATGAATCGATTTTCCAGGTTGCAGAGTTGGATGGCTATGCTGCTGTGCGTTAGTGCCAGCTTGCAGGCGGCACCGCGTCCGGTGCGGCCAATTCCGGCGATTGAGCGGGTGGTGATTATCAGTATCGATGGGTTGCGGCCGGATCGGCTGCTGTTGGCGGATACGCCGGTATTGCATGCGATGGTGAAAGAGGGGGCGTATACTTTTTGGGCCAAGACGACGGCGGTATCCATCACTTTGCCCTCGCATGTGAGCATGTTGACCGGGGTGACTCCGGGAAAACATGGCATCGAGTGGAATGATGATCTGCCGCTATCGACGATTGTTTATCCTTATTATCCGACGATTTTTGAGACGGCCAAACTGGGCGGCTACACCACGGCGATGGTTGCGGGTAAGTCCAAGTTCAGTCCGCTGACGAAACCGGGTACGCTCGATTATGTTTTCTTGCCGGAAAAGAATCTGGACGCGGATTCATTGGTGGCGGATGAAGCGGTGAAAGCGATTAAACAAATAAAGCCCGATCTGCTTTTTGTGCATTTTCCGTGTGTCGACCGGGCCGGCCATCATTTTGGCTGGGGCTCGTCGGAGCAGTTGACCGCGATCGCCTTGGCGGATGTGGCGGTGGGACGAGTACTGGCCGCGTTGGATGAGGCGGGGGTGCGGCAATCCACTTTTATTATCGTGACGGCTGATCATGGTGGCGCGGGCAAAACGCATGGCGCAGACGATGCGCGCAGTCGTCACATTCCTTGGATTGCGACCGGGCCGGGGGTGCGGAAAAACTTTGACCTGACGCAGCTGGCGGACTTGGAGCTGCGGACAGAAGATACTGCCGCGACGGCATTATACCTGCTAGGAGCACCTCTACCAATGTACCTTGATGGAAAACCTGTCTTGTCCGCCTTCGATAATGTGACGAAGTAATAGAACGTGCTCCAACCTGAACATCGCATCCTTCGCGCCTGGCTGACGTCGGCAACGACCGGCGTCATCGAACTGGATGCGGACTGGCTTGAGCAATCGCTGCCGATTTTAGTGCCGGGAGAAAAAGCTTATACGTTGACGGACTTGAAGCTGGCACCGCCGGAACTTCAGGCGGAGGAGGCCGCCTACTATGTCGATGCTGAGGGGAAATTGGTGTTTGTCCTCGATCCGGCCGATCACAGTTGGGTGGATTTTGCCGGTACCCCGGTGTATTTGGCAGGCGATTTTAATGGCTGGCAGGATGCGGTGGGCCGCCCCGAATGGCAGCTGCAACCCGGGGTATTACTTGATCGTGAAGTCTGGCTGTTGCGGACAGATGCGGCCTTGTTGCAACGGGAGCATCCGCAGCAGTTCAAATTTGTGACGGGTGACCAGCACTGGCTCGATCTCCCGCCGGATGCGAGCAACGCCTTGGTCGATGGGAAGGGGCACATCAATCGCGTGCTTTACCGGTACCGGACCGGACGGAATCTTTTTCAATTCACCGCCAGTGAACCGTTGGAGCCCAGTCGCGGCTACAGCGTGATTCATCTGCGCGATGGCCAGCAATCACCCAAGGTACGGCTGCGGCTGGGGCGATATTTTCATGCCATGCGCAGTCTGTTGCCGCTCGGTGCCCTGGTGCGGAAAGATGAAACGATCTTCCGGCTCTTCGCGCCCCGGGCCAAGTATGTGCGGTTGCTGGTGACGAAGAAATTGGAGGAGCAAGATCAGGCCTTCACCTATGAGCTCGATCAAAAAATGGAGGGCGGAGAGTGGCGTGGGGTTTGGGAGGCGAGGCTGGATCGGAACATGCACGGGTGGTATTACTGGTATTCCCTGGGCGGGCCGCAGAATCACTTCGGGCATTTTCATCCGAGCCAAAAAGTACTCGATCCGTATGCGCAGGCGGCGGTGAGTCATGTTGGGCCGGGCATCGTGTTGGATCCCGCTTGGGTGGGCCGGGCCGAGCATGGATTCAAAGTGCCGGCTTGGCAGGATCTCGTGATGGCTGAGGCGCATGTGCGCGATCTGGTGGCGCACGCTCCGGTGAGCTTAAAACCGGAGGAGCGCTTGGGTTTTACGGGACTGAGAAAATGGGTGGAGAGCCCGGATTTTTATTTGAAAAAACTCGGGGTGAACTGCGTGGAGCTGCAACCGGTGCAAGAATTCGATAATCTTTCGCGCGACGAATACCATTGGGGTTACATGACCTGTAACTGGTTTTCCCCGGCAAGTGCGTTTTCGACCGATCCGGCGCGGGCCTCCGGCGTGAAGGAATTGCAGGAATTGGTGGCGGCGTTTCACCGGCAGGGCATGGCGGTGATTCTCGATGTCGTTTATAATCACGTGGGCGAACCCGCGCATCTGCTCTTCATCGACAAACTTTATTATCTGCAGCTCGGGGATGACGGAAGCCTGGCAAACTGGAGTGGCTGCGGCAACGACACCCGCTGTCGCTCGGCGATGATGAAGCGGATGATCATCGATAGCTGCGTGCATCTGCTCGAGACTTACGGCGTGGACGGTTTTCGGTTTGATCTGGCGGAACTGATCGGCGTGGACGTGTTGCGCGATGTCGAGCACGCGTTGAAACGCGCGAAACCCGACGTGGTGTTGATCGCCGAACCGTGGAGCTTTCGCGGTCACATTGCGGCCGCCTTGCGCCCGACGGGTTGGTCATCTTGGAACGATGGTTACCGTGACTTCCTGCGCGACTACGTGCATGGGCGGGGTGCGGCGGGCAAATTGGAATATTTTATCAAGGGTTCGCCGTGGCACTTTGCGTTCTGGCCGGCGCAGACGGTCAACTACACCGAGTCTCATGATGATCGCACCTGGCTGGATGTGATTACAGAAAATCGGGATAACAATGGCTATCGTCCGACGTTGAATGACGTGCGCCGCACCCACCTGATGGCCGCGATTATGTTCACCTCGGTGGGCATTCCGTTGCTGGCTGCCGGACAGGATTTTCTCCGTTCCAAGAGTGGAATGGGCAATACCTACAAGCGCGGGGATATGAACGCACTCGATTATCGTCGAATCAGGCGCTACCCCGGGACGCACGAGTATTTTGCGGCGTGGATTGCCTTTCGCCGATCGGAGCGGGGGAAATTATTACGGCGCTACACGAGGCCGGGTGAAGGCTTTTTTAGGGCGATTATCGGACCGGATCAGGCTGCGCTGGTCTTGATCTACAACGCCGATGGCGCTGATGGTTCGCAAAAGATCATGTTCGCGATCAATCCGTTACAAGATGATGTCACGATTCGTATCGGTGAAGTGGCCGATGAGGGCTGGCGGATGGTGGCGGATCACGAATGTTTTTATGATAGAAGTCGGCCGGCTCCGCATGGCACCGTTACCGCTGATTTATTTATACCTGGGCTGGGATGCGGGCTTTGGGTGCTGGAATAAAGCGTTTCGCCGCATTTATTCTGCTGTTTCCTACGCAAAAATTGCCTGCTGTTGCGCATATCGGATGAATTTTCAGCAACGCACTTGCCAAAGCCAGTCCCGCCGGTTTCTTTGAAGACTCTTACCGTCCTTCAACCCACCACTATTATGGCAGTCAAAGTAGCAATTAATGGATTCGGCCGCATCGGCCGCCTCGTATTCCGCGCGCTGGTCGAGCAAGGTTTGCTCGGTACCACCCTCGATGTCGTCGCCGTCGGCGATATCGTGCCAGCAGATAACTTAGCTTATCTGCTCAAATACGACTCCACCCAGGGCAAATTCCAGGGCACCGTCAGTTCCAAGAAGTCTTCGCCTGACAAGGCCGAAGACGACGTGCTCGTGGTTAACGGCAAAGAGATTTTTGTCGTTTCCGCCAAATCTCCCGCTGAGCTCCCTTGGGCCCAGCTGGGCGTCGATATCGTGATCGAATCGACCGGTCTGTTCACCGAGGCGGAAAAAGCCAAGGGCCACATCACCGCCGGCGCGAAAAAAGTCATCATCTCCGCTCCAGCCAAGGGAGAAGACATCACCGTGGTGCTCGGCGTCAACGACGACAAGATCGACTACGCGAAGCACAACATCATTTCCAACGCTTCCTGCACCACGAACTGCCTCGCGCCGCTCGTTCACGTGCTCATCAAGGAAGGTTTCGGTCTCGAAGAGGGTCTCCTCACCACCGTCCACGCTTACACTGCCACGCAGAAGACCGTTGACGGCCCATCGAAGAAAGACTGGAAGGGTGGCCGTACCGCCGCGCAGAACATCATCCCATCTTCGACCGGCGCGGCCAAAGCCGTTGCTCTCGTGATCCCCGAAGTGAAGGGCAAACTCACCGGTATGGCCCTCCGCGTACCAGTTCCAACGGTTTCGGTCGTCGATCTGACCTTCAAGACCACCAAGGAAACCTCCATCAAGGAAATCAACGCCGCTCTCGAAAAAGCGTCGCAGACCTACCTGAAGGGCATCCTCGGTTACACCACGGACGAAGTCGTTTCGGCTGACTTCATCCATGACAAACGCTCGTCGATCTATGATGCCGGCTCCTCAATCGAGCTGAACAGCAAGTTCTTCAAGCTCGTCAGCTGGTATGACAACGAGTGGGGCTATTCCAACCGCGTCGTTGAACTGACCAGCAAGATCGCTGCGAAGCTCTGAGTCGCCGCGACTCAGAGCAAAGGCTGAAAGGCTGAAGGACTGTATAGCTGAATCAAATCAGCTCCAGTCCTTCGACTTTCGGCCTTTTTTATTTCAGCCCTTCAGCTTTTCAGTCATTCAGTCTTTTTCCTTTCCCATGTCCAAATTCAAATCCATCCGCGATCTCTCCCTAGCCGGCAAACGCGTCCTCATGCGCGTCGATTTCAATGTCCCGCAGGACAAGGCCACCGGCGCCATCACCAACACCCAGCGCATCGCCGCCGCGTTGCCCTCGATCAAGTACGCCCTCGAGCAGGGCGCTTCCGTCGTGCTGATGTCCCATCTCGGCCGGCCGGATGGCCAGAAGATTGCCAAGTTCTCCCTCAAGCCGGTCGCGATCGAACTCGAGAAGCTGCTCGGCAAGCCCGTGACCTTCCTCGACGACTGCGTCGGCCCGGCCGTCGAAGCCGCTTGTGCTAAACTCGCGCCCGGCGCTGTGATCCTGCTGGAAAATCTTCGCTTTCACCTCGAGGAAGAAGGCAAGGTTAAGATCAAAAATGCCGACGGCACCGAGACCAAGCTCAAGGCCGACCCGGCCAAGGAAGCCGCCTTCCGCGCCTCGCTCACCCGCTTGGGCGATGTGTACGTCAACGATGCTTTCGGCACCGCGCACCGCGCGCACAGCTCCATGGTCGGCGTGAATCTGCCGGTGAAAGCCGCCGGTTTCCTTATGGAAGCCGAGCTCGTGGCCTTCGCGAAGGTCATCGACAGTCCCGCCCGTCCGTTGCTCGCCATTCTCGGCGGCGCGAAGATCGCGGACAAGATACCTCTCATCAACAATCTCCTCGAGAAATCCGATGAGATCATCATCGGCGGCGGCATGTCCTTCACGTTCAAGAAAGAACTCGAGGGCATGGAAATCGGCACCTCGCTCTTCGATGTCGAAGGCGCGAAGATAGCCAAAGAACTTTTCGCCAAAGCCAAAGCCAAGGGCGTGAAGATCACGTTGCCCGTGGATTTCGTGACCGCTGATCGATTCCCTGGTTCACCGGCTGATATCGCCGCCGTGCAAACCGGTATCGCCGACGACAAGTCGGGGATTCCTGCCGGTTGGATGGGCCTCGATGCCGGCCCGAAGTCGCGCGAGCTCTTCGCTCAGGTGATCGGACGCGCCAAGACCATTATTTGGAACGGACCTCCCGGTGTATTCGAAGTCGAGAAATTCGCCGAAGGCACCAAGGCCATGGCCGTCGCGTTCGCGCAGGCGACTGCTTCCGGCGCAATCACCGTGGTTGGTGGTGGCGATACTGCGACAGCAGCTAAAAAGTGCAAGATCCTCGATAAGGTCACGCATTGCTCCACCGGCGGCGGTGCCAGTCTCGAACTCCTCGAAGGCAAGATTCTCCCCGGCGTGGCGTTCTTGGAGAGCTAAACTGTAGGTTGCGACCTCGCGTCGTAACGTTGCGCGGCAAGCACGCAACCTACCTCAATCAACCCACTACTCACTACTTCATCACAAATCCTCCTCCCATGATCCGCAAAAAATTCATCGCTGGTAACTGGAAAATGAACAAGACGGCTGCCGACGGCGCCGCTTTGACTGCAGAAATTCTGGCGGCCATCGGCCGCGAGACTGCCGTCGACGTTGTGCTTTGCCCGCCGTACACCGCGCTGGAAAGCGTCGGTCGCGCGCTCGAAGGCCAGTCCGTAAAGCTCGGGGCGCAGAATATGCATCCCGAAAAGAACGGTGCTTTCACCGGCGAAATCTCCGCCGAGATGCTGCGCTCCCTCTTCGTGAGCTACGTGATTCTCGGCCACAGCGAGCGCCGCACAATGTTCGGCGACACCGATGCCTTCGTGAACAAGAAAACCCTCGCAGCACTGGCCAATCAGCTGAAGCCCATTCTCTGTGTCGGCGAAACGCTCGCTGAGCGCGAAGGCGGCGCGACGCTCGCCGTCGTGCAGCGGCAATTGGAAGGCGGCTTGGCGGGAGTTACCGCGGAGCAATTGGCCTCCGTCGTCATCGCGTACGAGCCCGTGTGGGCGATCGGTACGGGCAAGGTTGCCACTACGGCTCAGGCGCAGGAAGTCCACGCCTACATCCGCGAGCTGCTCACCAAACTCTACGGCGCACCGCTGGCCCAGAAGGTTCGCATTCTCTATGGCGGTTCGATGAAGCCTGCTAACGCTCCAGAATTGCTCGCGCAGAAAGATATTGATGGCGGCCTCATCGGTGGCGCTGCGCTCGAAGCCAAGTCGTTTGTTGAGCTCGTCAAAGCCGCGATCCTCGCCAGCTAAGCGCGAAGAATCAATTTTCGCCCCGGTTGCCGAATGCGCACCGGGGCTTTTTTATGCCCGAGTATTTCATTAGAACAGTGGTTGATATTATCTGTGGTAGGCCGCGCTTGAGCCAAAGGCGAAAGCGTGACCGCAGCCGTGACCACCTTGTCGCTACGCTCCAACGCGGCTGCACTATATATAAACGGCCCTAGAACTTGCCTGTATTCTGCTCCGACACATTCCGGTTTGATTTGCGGGCATGGCTGGATTTCCTGAAGTCATGCAAGAATCGCTCTCCTTGATCTGTCCGCATTGCGGAGAGTCTTTCGGTCTCGCCCTGGATGTGAGCGAAGGGAGCGCTGAGTTCACGGTGGATTGTGAAGTGTGCTGCCGGCCGATGCTGGTCTGCGTGCGGATCAATGACGGTGAAATTGAAGGTGTGGAGGTGGTGGAGGAGTGAGAACGTGTGTTTCACACGCCTCCCATGCAGCGGAGCATTGACGGGTGAGGGAATAATGTGGTCTCTCTGGCTCACCCCTGATCGTTCCTGCAGCCCCTTACCCCATGAATTGGAAAAACGAACTTATCGTGCTTGGTTATCTTATGCTTTTCGTTGCCTCCGTGGCGGCGTTGATTTGGCGGCGGAAGTGTCAGCGAAAATCGCGACTGCCATTCGGCGATGATTTGAAACTGCTCCGGGTGGCCGGGGAAACCCAGCTCCGATTGGTCCACAAGCTCGAGGATGAATCGGTGCTCTGGCTGTTGGGCGCGTCGCTTTTGCCCGTGACCGTTGCTATCATGCTGTTGTTTGCGACCACGCTGCTACCGCTGACCCTCCAGCTTGGAGG
>JANYCF010000011.1 GCA_025360455.1 Opitutaceae bacterium
CTGACATTGAGTTTCTTGCGGATTGATCGCACCTGCGAGGGGGACAGCGATTTGACCGGCGGGGGCAGCGGAATCGTTGCCGTGCGCAGGGTAAGCTTGGCCTTGCCCGTCAGGTGATGGGCGAACGCCTCGACACTGCCGACGAGATCGTCGGAATTAAATTCAATTTCCTTGGTTTTCATGTCTGAATTCTCGTTTGATGGTTTCGACGGCGGCCCTCAACCGTTTCTCCTGATCCGGGGTGAGATTCTCCGACTTGGCTTTGGTATAAATATAAAAGAAAATGACCGTGTGGTGTTGGGGAAGGTAAAGGTAGATGACCCGTGCGCCGCCTGCCCGGCTCCGGCCCTGTAAAGCCATCCGCACTTTGCGCAGACCCTGCAAACGCGGGATGATGTCGCCCTTCTCCGGGTTTTTCAGTAAATCGTTTTGAAGTTGGTTGAAATAGTAGTCGTCGGAGACCTGTGTGACGAGGTTGGTGAACAGCGGCAGTTCGATGAAGGTCAGTTTCATTTAACCCTTACACTGTAATGGTGTGTTTTCAAGCCAGGCAATCATATTTTTGGCCACGCTACAGCTCAATGCTTCGTTGCACTTACAAACGTCCTTGCCGTTGCGGAAACGCTAAGGGGTAGGGTGTCTCACAGAAAAACAACGAGACTTCGTTGTATAAGTTATCGCCGCTAAATGAGATTTTTTATGTAAAATGAAAATTTCTATGTTCGGTTTTCAGGTTGGCGGGTGTTACTAGAGGATAACACGAACAATGACACCGAATTACTCCGGAAGAACTAGACGGCCAAGCAGTGAGCACACTCGTCCCGTGCCGTTTGATTTTTGGAAACAGCATTCAATCTGACATCAACGCCTATAACTCCTTGTCTCTTATGAATTCCATGAAATTCGCGTTCGTTGCGTTGATTGTCTGCTCGTCGGTATATTTACGCGCTCAACCCGTTGAACATGTCGCGTGGTCCCCCGAGTTGAGCGCAAAACTGGAAGCAGCGGAGGCAAATGTCACCCCGTTCAAGTTCGCGGTGGTGGAATCCGATGGAGCGATCATCAGTGCGACCATGTCACCGGTTTCGATTCAGGCAGGATTGGATGTCATGCGTGATGGCGGCAATGCGGCCGATGCGGCGATCACCGTTGCCACAACCCAAGTGACCCGTGCGTTGGGATCCTATGTTTCGTTCGCTGGTATTGCGCAAATACTGTACTATGACGCGAAAACCGGTAAAACCACTTCGATCGATGGTGGCTGGAAATCATTTCGTGCAGAAAATGAACCGAAATCGATACCGGGATTCAACTCGATGGATAAAGAGCAGGGGCGAAAGGTCTTGGTTCCCGGTTTCATGGCTGCAATGGGTGAACTGCATACCAGGTTTGGAGTGTTACCCCGGAACCGAATTCTTGCTCCGTCGATATTTTTCGCAGAAAATGGGGTGCCGGTTTCTGCAATGCTGCATGGGTTCTTCAACATGCGAAAGTCGGTTTTCGAGCGTACATCAGAAGGACGGAAATTTGTTTTACGCGGCACGGATATTCCTCAGCTCGGAACGAAATTTATCCAGAGGGAGTTAGCTGACGTTCTCAGGAGGGTGGAGGTTAACGGTTTTCAAGAGTTCTATTCGGGGCAATGGGCGAAGCATTTTGTAGAGGTAGTTAAGCGAGAGGGTGGCAAGGTCAGCGAAGAGGATCTTAAGGACTATTCGGCTGATGTGCAGGACGCATTGCACACTGATTACCTCGGCTTTGATGTGTTCCTCCCGGGCGAACGTTCGCTGGGTGGCCAGCAACTGGCTTTAGCCCTTAATCTAATCAGCGAATCCGACCTGCAATCTAAGAAGCCCTACTGGGAATCACCGTCGTCGTTCAAGGAGTTTGCTCACCTGTCTCACGTTTTCGATTTGCCCCCGGGATGGTTGATGCAGTACGCGGCATCGAAAGGCATCGAACTGAAGAACGCTCCTGTTACGTCAAAAACTTTCTCGAAGAAGATTCTCGAAGCTTTTGTGCCGGCAAAAAACAACCACACTGATAGTCTCGTGGTTATCGACAATGCGGGTAATTGCGCGGTGATTATCCATTCGATCAATACCGTTGTTTGGGGCACGACTGGAATAGTTGTTGAGGGAATCCCGCTTCCAGACGCCGCAGCGGTCAACCAGTATCGAATGATAGACCTTGAACCGGGAAGTCGAGTTCCGGACGAGCTTGCGCCAACGCTCGTTTTCAAAAATGGCTCGTTGCGGCTCGCGGTGGGCTCAGTGGGCTTCGCTAACCGGCGCGAAACGGTAAGAATCATCCTTGGCGCAATCGGAAATAATCGCGGACTTGAAGGTGTTCTTAATGCCCCCCAGTGGCTTGGAGTTAATGGGAACCAGCCATTTGAGGCTATCCCTATAGGACGATACGATGAACACTTTCTTCAGGAATTGAAAAGTCTTGGGATTGACGTGAAAGAAATCGAAGCCTCGGAGATCTGGAATTTTAATGGGACTGCTGCGGCAGTGGAACTTGGAGCGACGCCCACCGTCAAGAGGAGTGTTGAAATACCTGGAATCATGTCGTTCGCAGCGGACCAGAAGGCAAAATAGGTATCGGAGGAAATCGGTGGGAATTGGAGTCCGTAGTGCATGGTGCGTTCGATTGGCTCCGATGGACTGCGATTTTCTCCGACGCCGTCGGAGCCAGTAGGAGCATTTCTAACGACGCTAATTTTATCGCTAGACATATTGCGTCTCCACTCAATCTGGTCCGCTCCGGCCATGATCGACGATGTACCCGGAACCACTTGCAACCAGTCATCGGCCTATCCGTCGGTAAAATGTCGTGCCGCACGACAATTCACCGCATATTGGCCATGGTCGATATGGCGGGCCCGTTCTACAAAATGAGGATGACAAAAACAGGGAGGAATGGGTGACTTCGAGGTATGACTTACAAAACACACCTGTGTTGTTTTTGGTGAGAGAGACACCCTACTCCTTACGCAAAAGCGTAACGGTCCAACTTACGGAAGTCATCCGGCCGAGCTGCGCAACGTCCATCAGGTTTTTGCCCAATTTGGCATCCATACAAACACCCCGAAATATAAAACACCACCCCCGCTCACGGAGCGGTCCAAGACATCGGATAGGCGATCGGCTCATACGTCGGATGACGGATGGAATTGCCGTCGGAGTCGGCGTGGCGAGAAATGCGGAACCAAATCGGTCGAGCTTCGGCCGCCGCAACGGAACCGGCGCGGTTAACCCGATGGCTTATAGATGGCGTATGATTGGGCTGGGCGTGCCTGGCAGGGTGTCGGCGGACCTCCGCGCATCGATCCCTACGATGCTTTGCTACGGCCTGTCCTGCCTCGATGGCAGGCGGGCCTAGCTGACCCCGGCCCCCGGCCTCAATTCGAAACGTGGGGCAGCACAATCGAAATTGCGCGGTTCTCAATCGATCCAGCGTGGCTGCATCGCGCGGTTTCTATTTGCACGCAGCTGCATCGAAATACGAAACGCCGTGTCGTTTTTTTACCAAGCAAATGAAAACGCCACTCTGGTCGTGAACCAGAGCGGCGTTGAAACGGACCGAGTCCGGGCCGCGTTTAGGCTGCAAAGGAAACAAGCGACAGGGCATTGTCGCATTTCGTTTCCGGGACTGCGACTACCTGACAGGGCAGAATTCCGAAAAACTGTTCGGCCTCCTCCGGGGTTTTCAAATCGAGGTAATGCCGGCGAATGATTCCTTCGGAAGTGCCCGCTTGCAGGGCTGCTTCGCCCATCGACCGGAATTTGGCCACGAACATCGAGATGAACGTGTGCCGCATCACGTCGTGAGTGAGGGGGAATGCTGCCGCGACCTTTTCCCGGATGTGCTGAAGGTTCGCCGGGATGATCGGGAACTGGGCCAGCGGGTACGCCCTGAGCCATGCCCCAAGATTCGGCTGAATCGTTATCATGCGCGGCTCGCGAACCTTGGAAACCTCGCCATCAATGCGGATGACTCCTTCGGCGGTCTTCACATGCCCCGGTTTGAGTCGGAGGATTTCACCGGTGCGCAGGCAAGGTCGGATACCGGCAAACAGGCACAGGGCAAAGAATGGTACGGAGCTGGGGCGGTGTTTTTCGACGAAGGCCATGAGGTCCTTCGCCTGCTGGGCGTTGAAGGTCACGGCACCGCCACGACGGCGACGGATGCGCCGGGGCGGAATCTTGGCCAGCGGATTGTCGGTGATCCAATCCCGTTGCAGCGCGAACTTGAGAAAGGTTGAGACGATGCCCCGCCGGTTGTTGTAGGTCTTGATTGCGGCCCGCCGCGCCTCGAAATAGCCCACCAGCCTTGCCCCGGTCAGTTCGGCCACTATCGCGGAGGGGAAGTGCTTTTGCAGGCGGTCCAAGTCCCATTTCATCCGGGTGAGGTGCGGCTCGGAAATCAAATCCTGCTCCCGTTCGTGATCCTTGGTCGCAACGTATTCGGTGACTGCTTCCGTGAGCAGTTTTTGGGTCATGGGCTCGCGATAGTTGGCCAGTGCGTACTCTATATAGAAGGACAACGGATGGGACCGACCCGCCAGCCGGCGAAACATGGCCTCCGCTTCCCGCAACTGGTCGGGGGCAAGGAACGTGGTGGCCGATTGCAGCCCGGACTTGGTTTGGATTGCATTTAACTCCAAAGCCGCCTTTTCAGCGGCAGCTTCCTCCTGGGTTTTGTAGTTGCGACGGATACGGACGCCATGCAGACGGCCTTCGACACGTTACGAGAACACGCCATTCCGATTCTTAAACCGGGTGACGGAGAACTGATTGTTGTATTGCATGCTTAGGTTGCCACGTCAACTGGGCAACCTAGCTTCTCGTTTTTCCTCTACAGAGGGGAAAACTGGCGGAGAGGGAGGGATTCGAACCCCCGGAACCCTTGCGGGCTCATCTGATTTCGAGTCAGACGCGATCGACCACTCTGCCACCTCTCCCCAATCGAGAGGGAAAAAGTAGGACGCCAAGGGCAAAACGGAAGCGAAAAGTGGCCCGAACTCGATCTCCCTGCTTATTACTCCAGAGATTGGCCGAAGTCCGAAGTCATTAAATCCCCCACTACCGGCACCCCGTGCAAATTATGAATGAGGTTTTGTCAAAACCTCCTTGCCCACCGGTTGAGCGGTGGTAGCGTGACCCCAGTATTTTTTCTTCCACCACCACGCCATGGTCACCGCCAACAACGAGCTAGCCTATAACAGCAAAATCGAAGGCGACGTCGTAATCACCCAGGCCGATGCGGCGATCAACTGGCTCCGGAGCAATTCCATGTGGCCGATGCCCATGGGTCTCGCCTGCTGTGCCATTGAACTGATGGCCTCGGCGTCCTCCCGTTACGACATCGCGCGTTTCGGGGCGGAGGTGATGCGTTTTTCTCCCCGTCAATCCGACTGCATGATCGTGGCCGGCACCGTTACTTACAAAATGGCGACCGCTGTTCGCCGCATCTATGATCAGATGGCTGCGCCGAAATGGGTCATCGCCATGGGTGCCTGCGCATCGTCGGGCGGCATGTATCGCAGCTATGCGACACTGCAGGGCGTGGATCGCATTATCCCGGTTGATGTTTATGTCAGCGGCTGTCCCCCGCGTCCTGAGGCGCTCCTCGATGCCCTCATGAAGCTCCAACAAAAGGTCAAACGTGAGCGTTCGGCCTCCCAGCTATTCCGTGGCTGATCGACTGTTGTCGCCCATGATTTCCCACGAAGCTCTCATCGCCTCTGCTCAAGGAAGATTTCCCGCCGCCACGGAGCGCGCCAGTGCGGATCATTCCGCACTCAATATTCCGGCGGACGAAGCGATCCTGCTGCTCGAGTATCTTCGCGATGCGCAGGATTTTGATTTTCTGGTGGATGTGACCGCGATCGATTGGAGCGCGGAGCAATCCCCGCGTTTCACCGTGGTGTGGCATCTCTACTCCAGCCTGAATCACTCTTACATTCGGGTCGCGGCGAATTGCGCCAATGATGGTGAGCCCACCATGCCGACAGCCACCCGTGCCTGGCCGGCGGCGGACTGGCACGAGCGCGAGACCTTCGACATGTTTGGCATCAAGTTCACCGGCCATCCTGATCTGCGCCGGATCTTGATGTGGGACGGCTATCCGTATTTCCCTCTGCGCAAGGAATTCCCTCTCGCCGGTTTACCGGCCGATTTGCCCGACTTCGATGTCGCCGCCGAAACCGGCACCCGCCTGATTTCCGCCCCGATGGCCGGTGGTCCTTTCGTCGCCACGCCCGGTGAGCCGATGAGCGAAGCCGAGCCGCGCGCCAAAGACGAAGCGTGGAGCGAGCAGCAACCCAAGCCCGATCAAGCCTGACCCATGGCCACCGAACACGCCTTTCCCGACGCCACCGCGAAGACCGCCGCGAATTTCCCCAAGGAGTTTGATCCCGAGAAAATGTCCATCTCGATGGGGCCGTCGCATCCGTCCACGCACGGGGTGTTGCGCATCCAATTTGAACTTGATGGCGAGACGGTGACCAAGGCTGATCCGGTCGTCGGTTACCTGCACCGCGGCGACGAGAAGATTGCCGAGAACATGACATATAACCAGTTCGTGCCTTACACGGACCGGTTGGATTATCTCGCGCCGCTCTCGAACAACGCCGCGTATGCGCACGCCGTCGAGCAGCTCGCCGGCCTCAAAGTCCCCGCCCGCGTCGAGGCGATTCGCGTCATCACTTCCGAGATGGGTCGCGTCTCCGCTCACTTGATGGGACTCGGCGCTTACGGCATCGATGTGGGCGCGTGGACGGTGTTCATGTACTGCTTCACCGAGCGCGAGAAACTCTACACCCTTTACGAAAAGCTCACCGGCGCCCGTTTCACCACGAGCTACAGTCGCATCGGCGGTGTTTCCCGTGACGTGCCTCCGGGCTGGATCGAGGAAGTTGATGGTTTCTGCGATCAGTTCCTGCCGATTCTCGACGAGATTCTCAGCCTGCTTTCGCGCAATAAGATTTTCATGGATCGCACGGTTGATGTCGGCGTGATCTCGAAAAAAGACGCGATCGCCTACGGTCTCAGCGGTCCAAATCTGCGCGGCTCCGGCGTGGCGATGGATCTCCGCAAGGATCGGCCGTACTGGGGCTACGAGCAATACGAGTTCGATGTGCCGGTCGGCTCGAAGGGCGATTGCTACGACCGTTATCTTTGCCGCGGGGAGGAGATGAAGCAGTCGATCCGCATTCTCAAGCAGGCGATCAAGAAATTCCCCACGGGCGATTGGTACGCGAAGGATGCGCGCCGGATTTTTGCGCCACCCAAGGACAAGATTCTCACGTCGATGGAAGAGCTGATCAATAATTTCATGATCGTGACCGAAGGCCCGCAGATGCCGGCTGGCGAAGTGTACTTCGAGGCGGAAAATCCCAAGGGCACGCTCGGTTTCTACATCGTGAGCAAAGGCGGTGGCGTCCCTTACCGCATGAAAATCCGCAGCCCCTCGTTCTGTAATCTTTCCATTCTGCCCAAATTGTGTGTCGGCAATCTCGTGTCCGACGTTGTCTCCATTCTCGGCTCGCTCGACTTCGTCATGGGCGAGTGCGACCGCTGATCCTTTTCGTCGATGAAACTGAAACTCAAACCAGAAACCCTGAAGGCGATCGACGAAGTCATCACCCATTATCCGGTGAAACGCAGCGCGCTGCTGCCGTTGCTTCACCTCATCCAGGAAGACACGGGTTGGATTTCCACGGAAGCGATCGAGTGGATCGCCGCGAAGCTCGAGCTCCAGCCGATCAACGTGTACGAGGTTGTCACTTTTTATCCGATGTTCCGGCAAAAGCCCATCGGCCGCCGCCATATCAAAGTCTGTCGTACGCTCTCCTGCGCGCTCACGGGCGGCTACAAGGTGTGCGATGAATTTCAGAAAGAATTCGGGTGCCATACCGGCGAAGTGTCGGCCAACGGCGAAGTCACGATTGAATTTGTGGAGTGTCTCGCCAGTTGCGGCACCGGACCGGTGGTGATGATCGATGACGATCTGCACGAGAAGGTGGACTCGGCCAAGGTGAAGGAACTGAGTGCTCAAATCCGGGCTGCCGCGAACAAAGGACCCAACTCATGACGAAGCACCGGATCACGCATCTTCCGCCTCTGCGCTTCGGCATCGTGCTCGGCCTGATCAACGGCTTCATTGGCGTGATCGTGGCTCCGGTTCTGCTGGTTACGCTCGGGGCGGCGGCAACCGCGGCTGATCTGAATCTTGCGCCAAAACTCCTTGGCATTCCGTGGCTGTTCGCCGGAGCGGCCTCGCTTTTCATGCCGTTCATTCACGCGGTGGGCGGATTTCTTGTCGGCGTGTTGCTCGCCATGGTCTATAATTTCGCGGCCCGCTGGACTGGCGGCATCGTGTTCCACTCGGAAGAAACCAACTGATTTTATCATGTCCGCTCCCACCCAACGCCGCCTGATTTTCGCTCACATCGATGAGCCCGGCTACACCAATGACCTCGCGTGCTACCAAAAGCATGGCGGCTACGAGATCATGAAGAAGGCGTTTGCGCGTCCTCCGGCGGAGCTGATCGATGAAGTGAAGAAATCCGGCTTGCGCGGTCGCGGCGGTGCGGGTTTCCCCTGCGGCGTGAAGTGGACGCTCGTTGATCGCAAGAGCGGCAAACCCATTTATCTCATCGTCAACGCCGACGAGTCCGAGCCCGGTACCTTCAAGGACCGTTACATCATGCACCAAGATCCGCACCAGCTGATCGAGGGCACGATGATTTCCTGTTTCGCGAACAACGTGAAGCAGGCCTACATTTATATCCGCGGCGAGATGCCCTATGGTGCCCGCATTTTGGAGAAGGCCATTGCCGAGGCTCGGGCCGCGAATCTCGTTGGCCCCAATATTCTCGGCTCCACCTACAGCTGCGAAATCTACGTGCACCGGGGCGCCGGCGCCTACATTTGCGGCGAGGAAACCGGTTTGATCGAGTCACTTGAAGGCAAACGCGCCAACCCGCGTATCAAGCCCCCGTATTTTCCCGCCGTCCTCGGTCTTTATCAGTGCCCGACGATCGTCAACAACGTCGAGACGCTTTGCCACGTGAAGCTCATCGCCGACATTGGTGGCGAAGCTTACGCGAAGATCGGTACGCCCAACAATTCCGGCACGCGCATCTTTTGTGTTTCCGGCCATGTGCAGCGTCCCGGCTATTATGAATTCGAGGCCGGTAAGATCACGATGGGCGAGTTGCTCAACGATGTCTGCGGTGGCCCTTTGCCCGGTCGCACTTTCAAGGCGGTGATCCCCGGTGGTTCCTCCGCGAAAATTTTGCGCTTCGGCGAACGCTTCAAAGGCAAGCGCAAGGTCGGCACCGAGATGATCGATTACGATTGGGGCGTCGAGGATGTCCCGATGGATTTCGATTCACTCGGCATGATCGGCACGATGGGCGGCTCCGGCGGTGTGATCGTGATGGACGACACCGTCAATATGGTCGAGGCCCTCGCCAACATCAACGCGTTCTATTCGCACGAGAGCTGCGGCCAATGCACGCCTTGCCGCGAAGGTTCGCTGTGGATGAAGAAAATCACGAGCCGCATGGTGCACGGCGAAGCCCGCGAGGCCGATGCCGCGCTGCTGAAGAGTGTGGCCGATCAAATTCCCGGCCGCACGATCTGCGCTTTCGGCGAAGCCTGCTCTTGGCCGACCCAGAGTTTCCTCGCGAAGTTCGGCGACGAATTCAAAACCTACCACGAAACCAAACAGACCCCGAAGCCCGCCGACGCGCTTCCGCTGATCTAATGAATAACCACGGAACACACCGAATGATGAAAAACCAGAATCATATTTCTGTGTTTTCCGTGTATTCCGTGGGTAAAAATCTTTTTCTATAATGATTGCTCCGCTCAAACCCGATCTGATCACCATCAACATTGATGGTCGGGATGTCGCTGTGCCGAAAGGGACGAATGTGATTGAGGCGGCGAAATCCATCGGCGTCGAGATTCCGCATTATTGCTATCATCCCAAGCTGACAATCGTGGGCAATTGCCGGATGTGTCTCATCGAAATGGGCATGCCGGCCATGGATCCCGCCACCAAGCAACCGCTCATCGATGCGGTCACGGGCAAGCCGAAGATCAACTGGATCCCGCGCCCCCAAATCGGTTGCGGCACGAACGCTTCCCCCGGCCTGCACATCCGCACGAACACGCCGATGGTAAAGGATTGCCGCGAAGGCGTCACCGAGATGCTGCTCATCAATCACCCGCTGGATTGCCCGATCTGCGATCAGGCCGGCGAGTGCAAGCTGCAGGAACATTCCACCGCGTACGGTCGCGGTTACTCGCGTTTCGTGGAGCAGAAGAACGTGAAACCCAAGCGCACCCAGCTCGGGCCACGCGTCACGCTCGACGACGAACGTTGCATCCTTTGCTCGCGCTGCATCCGTTTCAGCAAGGAAATCGCGAAGGACGATGTGCTCGGTTTCATTGATCGCGGCAGCCATAGCACGCTCACCTGCTACCCGGGCAAGAAGCTCGAGAATAATTACTCGCTCAACACGGTTGATATCTGCCCGGTCGGCGCGCTCACCAGCACGGATTTTCGTTTCAAGATGCGCGTGTGGTTTCTCAAACAAACGCCGAGCATCGACACCGAATCATCCGTCGGCGTCAACACCGAGGTGTGGAGTCGCGAAGGCGTGATCTATCGCATCACGCCGCGCCGCAACGACGAGGTGAACGACACGTGGATGGCCGACTCCGGCCGCATTTCCTACAAGGAACTGAAAGCGCCCAATCGCCTGCCGGTCATCACCGATCCCGATCTCCCGTTGCCCAATCTTGAAGTGGCGCTCAAGGCTGCCGCCAGTCTGTTGATGATGGGCTCCGTTGCCATCGTCGCTTCCGGTCGCAGTACCATCGAAGAGCAGTTCCTCACGAAGAAACTGGCCGATACGCTCAAGGCTTCCGTTTATGCGATCAGTCGCATGGGGCCCGGTGACAACATTCTCGTTTCGGCCGATAAGAATCCGAACATCCGCGGCACGCTCATCACCGGCCTACTGGATAAGTTGCCTCATTCCGGCGACATGAAATATGCCGACTGGCAGAAACCGACCAAGGGTGCTCCGGCGGCAAAAACTTATGTCGGCGGGCTCATCCAACTTTCAGACGACATCAATGCCGGCAAGGTGAAGGTCGTGCTCTCCGTCGGCGAAGATTTGACCGAGGCCGGCTTGATCCCCGCCCAGTTGAAACGCGTGTCCACCATTTATCTTGGACTCACGCAAAATCGTACGAGCGAGGCCGCCAAGGTGGTGATTCCGATGCTGCACGTGCTCGAGAAGTGCGGCACGTTCGTGAATCAACAGTTCCGCATTCAGAAATTCGCCAAGGTGATTCCCAGCCCGGTCACCGCGCTGGATGATCTCGTGGTGCTCAGTCGGTTGCTCGCGGCGGTCGGTGGCGGTTCGCTGCCGTCCGATGTGGCCGGTCTCTGGCCTCTCATTGCCGCGCAAGTGAAGACGCTGGCCGGATTGAGTTACGCCACGATTCCCTCCACCGGGCTGTTGCTCGACTCCACCCCGTGGGCGGCGATTCCCTTCTCCGAAGGCGAGACGCTGCACTACAAACCCGCGATTGTTCCGCCACTCGCGGCGGTCCCAGCTCCTGCGACCAAATGATTTTCACGAATCACATTTCTGCGTGGGCTCCTAAAAGGGTAGGGCGCGTTATCCTTAACGCGCCGCTGCGACTGGCGCATGCCTTCAAGACCGGCGGATTAGGGATAATCCGCCCTACCTTTAACGACGCACTATGAACGCGGTCATCCAACTCTGGTCCAATCTTCCTGTGCTCGTGCAGATGCTCATCAATGGCCTGCTCGTGATCGGGGTGATTTTTCCCATCGGCGGCGCGTGCTCGTTGGTGGAGCGCAAAGTCTCCGCCTGGATGCAGGGTCGCCCCGGCCCGAATCGCGCGCTGCCTTTCTGGATTGCCTGGGTGCCGGTCATCGCCCCGATGCTGCAACGGCTCGGCGTGTTTCACCTGATGGCGGATGGCGGCAAGATGTTCCTCAAGGAAGATCCGGTCCCTGGCCACGTGAACAAATTCTATTTTACCATCGCCCCGCTCGTCGCGATGATTCCTGCGCTCACCACGGTGGTCGCCGTGCCATTCGGCGCGTACCTCGATAGCGCGGGTCAGATGGTGCCGGTCGTCCTCGCGAATCTCGATGTCGGCATTCTGGCCGTGTTCGCGGTTTCTTCGCTCGGCGTCTACGCGCTGATCCTCGCCGGATGGGCTTCGAACTCCAAGTATCCTTTCCTCGGCGGCGTGCGCGCTTCGGCCCAGCTCATTTCCTATGAACTCTCGATGACGCTTTCCGTGTTGCCCGTGTTCCTCTGGGTCAACGCCCCGGGCGGCAGCGGGTCGCTCAGTCTCTTCAACGTCGTGCAGGCCCAGTCGGGCGTCGGGCTGACCCCGCATAGCCTGTGGTTCATTTTCTACATGCCGATATCGGCGATTATCTTTCTCGTCTCGCTCTTTGCTGAAACCAACCGACTCCCGTTTGACATGGCGGAAGGCGAAGCCGATCTCGTGGGCGGTTTCCATACGGAGTACGGCTCGATGAAGTGGGGACTGTTCTTCGTCGCGGAATACGCCCACATGCTCGTCGGTTCCGGCGTGTTCGTGCTGCTCTTCCTCGGCGGGTGGAATCCGTGTCCTCTGGTGCCGCTCTCTACCGTGGCGGGCTGGTTCCACCTGACACATCAGCCGATCATTCTTGGCCTGCTCTCTATCGCCATTTTCCTCGGCAAGACTTTGTTCTTCATCTTTGTGTTCATGTGGGTGCGTTGGACGGTGCCACGTTTCCGCTATGATCAGGTGATGAAACTCGGTTGGCAGAAACTGCTGCCGCTCTCCATTGGCAACCTCATCGTTTATGCGGTGGGCATCGCGATCCACGATCTTCATCTCGGTTGGAAGGCCTGGCTGGCTTTGGCCGTGGTCTCCTTCGCGGCGTCCTGGATCGCTTTAATTCAGCCGGAAAAGAAAGCCACTCTCTGACCACCACCATGGCCTACGTCGTCGAACGCAAACCTCTCACGCTCTCCGAGCGCTTCTACATCCCGCAAATCCTCGCGGGTATGAGAGTGACGTTGAAGCACATGTTTAAGCCGAACGTGACGCTGGAGTATCCCGAGCAGCGTCCGGCCATCCCGCCCGGTTATCGCGGCGTCCCGACGCTCGTGATGGACCCGAACGGTCGCGAGAAATGCGTCTCTTGCCAGCTCTGCGAATTTGTCTGCCCGCCCAAGGCCATCCGGATCACGCCCGGCGAGGTCCCCGCCGATCAACCCGAGCGCACGCACGTCGAGAAAGCCCCGAAGGAATTCGAAATCGACATGCTCCGCTGCATCTACTGTGGCCTGTGCCAGGAAGTTTGCCCCGAGGAAGCGATATTTCTGCAGAACCAGTTTTCGATGTCCGGCTACACCCGCGCCGAGATGGTCAACAACAAGGCCAAGCTCTACGAACTCGGCGGCACGTTGCCCGACCAGCATTTCAAATGGGACAAAAAGAAAACCGCCGAGGAGCACGGGGGCGCGGCGCATTAAAAGGCTGAAGGACTGAAGGACTGAAGGGCTGAAAAGCTGAATCTCACCATGAATTTCAAAACCACAAATTATCCGATGGCCGCAGTTGCTGACTGCGGGTGTAATGGTGTGCCTTTAGCCGCTACTCTTTTCCGTCCAGCCTTTCAGTCCTTCAGTCTTTCAGTCCTTTGATGTCCATGGACCTCTTATTTCTCGTTTTTTCCCTTTTGACGCTCGTGAGCGCCGGGCTGGTCGTGTGCAATCGCAACGCGGTCAACGCCGCGATGTTCCTGTTGCTTTCCCTGGTCGGCATGGCGGGATTGTTCATTCTGCTCGAGGCGGCGCTGTTGGCCTTCGTGCTTATTTTGGTCTACGCGGGTGCTGTCGTCGCCCTGTTCCTGTTCATCATCATGTTGCTCGATACCACGGGCAAAACCAAGAAACTGAACAAGCTCACCATGTTTGCCTCGGGCATCGGTGGATTGCTGCTCTTTCTCGGCGTTTATCTGATCTCTGGTAAGATCAAGTTGCCGGCTCCGGTGACGGGTGTGGCGATTCCGACTTTCAAGAATTACGCCGAGCAACTCTTCACGGTCTATCTGCTGCCGGTGCAAGTCGTCGGATTCCTCCTCTTGATCGCGATGATCGGCGTGATCGTGCTCTCCAAGAAATTCAAAACCGAGGAGGAGGCCAAATGATCACTGGGCGCATGCCAATTTCCTCAACGGTAGGGCCGGCCCTTGTGGCCGTGCCGTCGCGTGGAGCTCAATCCGGCACGCCGACAAGCGGCGGCCCTACAGACATGAAGCCTACGGTTATAAAAGCGGAGATGCACCTATGATCACCGCTTCACTCAATGCCTACCTGTTGGTCAGCGCGTTGCTGTTCGTCTTCGGCTTTATCGGGGTGCTGCTGCGCAAGAACACACTCGTGATCTTCATGTGCCTGGAGCTGATGTTGCTGGCCTCGACGCTCGCGCTCGTCGCCTTCTCGCGCTTCAACGGCACGCTCGACGGCAACGTCTTCGTCTTTTTCATTCTCACCATCGCGGCGGCCGAGGTTGCCGTTGGTCTCGCCATCATCGTCGCCCTGTTCCGCAAGCGCCACACGGTACAAGTCGAGGAACTCAATCATCTGAAAAATTAACCACAGATGAACACAGATAAACACAGATGGAAGCAGGGTAGGGCGAATCCTCCGGATGAGCCGCGGGGGGGGCGGGGCGCCGCCCCCCACCACC